>NZ_CP102578.1:9415869-9724673 GCF_042230915.1 Archangium gephyra
CGTCGAGCCGGTTCTCCGCCTCAACGACCGCGTTCCTGGAAGTGACGCGGCCGGACGGCATCTGGGATGAAGGCTTCGGGACCAACGGGAGCCTCACGCTCCCCGACAAACACCACATCTCGTCCCTGGTGACCCAGGCGGATGGCCGGATCGTCCTGGGCACGGGGAACTACGACACGAACCTGTGGATCCACCGGCTCGAGTTCGACGGGCGCCCGGACACGACGTTCGGACAGGCGGGAGTCGTCGAGCTGTCCCTCCCGGCTGGCTTCACCTACCACTCGGTCCCCAAGCTGCTGCTCCAGCCCGACGGGAAGCTGCTCGTCCTGATCACCTCCGCCAACAGTGCGTTCCTCTACCGCCTCAACCCGGACGGCACCCTGGACTCCTCGTTCGGCAGCGGGGGCCGGGCCACTGCCACCATCTACAGCCACGATGCGGTGCTGATGCTCCTGCCGGATGGAGCCTTCCTCCTGGCTGGCCGGACCTCCTCCTACGTGGAGTGCCAGCGGCTGAACCCGCAGGGGCTGAACGATGCGAGCTATGGATCGGGCCGGTTGATGCTCGTGGCCGACGACCTTCAACTGAACGCGGCCTTCGGAGCCTTCGTCGACGCACAGGGCCGCGCGGTGTTCGCGACCGGCTACCGCACCAGTGACGCGAGCATGGGAGGCCTCCGGGTGTTCCGGGCGACCCGCGAGGGGGTGGCGGATACCACGTTCGGGCCAGACGGACAGCGCACCTATCCCATGTCGCCGGACTTCAAACCCAACGCCTTCTCCCGGCTGGGAGACGGGTTCGTCGTGCTCGGCACTGTCACGAAGGACACCATGAAGCCTGGCGAGCAATGGCTCGTCCGGCTCGGGGAGCAGTCCGGGACGCTCGAATACCAGTGGACGAGCACCGGCATGTCCTGGTCCAACGCGGACAGAGCGCTCACGACGCTCTCGGACGGGCGCATCATGGCGATGATGTCCACCGGGCTGGTCCGGACGTTGCCCACGGGCGTGGTGGACACCCGCTTCGCGGACGTACTGACCTACGCGTGGGACGTCTTCACGGGCCAGGGGGACGCCGTCTACTCCGTGTCCGGCCCGAACATCCGGAGGCTGCTGCCCCCCGGCTGAGTTGCTTCGGCCCCCCGGAAATGACACGACCGGGCCCCCTGAAGAGGGACCCGGTCGCGGACTGCCTGGGCATTTGCCTGGCGGCGGTTCTACTCGGCCGCCGGGGCCGCTGCGGCCTCGCCGCGGGTACGGAACAGCGTGTACCCGATCGTCCCGGCGATCACGGACACGATGATGCCGACGCTCACCGGCAGCGGCACGTGCACGCCATACCCGGGCGCGATCGTGTTGGAGATGGCCGGGTACACGAGGCCCACGGTACCGTTCACGATCCGGCCCAGGTCCGGCAGGAGGATCTTCACGCCCGCGATCGCGAGCAGCAGGCCGATGCCCTGCTTCATATGGGAGAAGCGCTCCTGCATGTTCTCGATGAGGAAGTAGATGGCGCGCAGGCCGAGCACCGCGAGGACGTTCGAGGAGATCACGATCCAGAAGTTCTGGCTGATGGCCATGGCCGCCGGGAGGCTGTCGAAGGCGAACGGGACGTCGGTGCCCTCGACCACCAGCAGCGTGAGGAGCAGCAGCGTGCCGCGCTTCTTGCCGTCCACCACCGTGAAGAACTTGAGCCCGTCATAGCGATTCTCGAACCCGAGCCAGCGCTTGGACAGCCGCACCAGCCAGTTCTTCTGGAGCTCCGCGTGCTTCTCGTCCTCGGATCCCTCCTCGTCATCGAGGAAGAAGACCTTGAAGGCCGCCCAGAACAGGAACGCGGCGAAGAACCAGAGCAGCGGGCGCCAGACGGTGATGATCGCCGTGCCGCCGAGGATGATCGCACCGCGCATCAGCACGACGCCGATGATTCCCCAGCGCAGCAGCTTCGGGCGCGCCTCCGCCGGCGTGTTGAAGAGCCGGAAGATCAGGTAGAACATGAACAGGTTGTCGAGGGAGAGCGCCTTCTCCATCACGAACGCGCCGAAGAACTCCGCCGCCGGCTGCGCGCCCCAGGTGGCCCAGATGCCCACGTTGACGAGCATCGCGACGCCGACCCAGAAAAAGAAGTTCTGTATTGCTTGCCGCGTAGTCATAGCGGTCAGAGGCCTCCAAACAATTGCTACGGAAAGGGGTGGGTGTATCCCGAGCGGCGCCCGTCGGGCAATCTCGCACGGGGAGTGTGGGTGAAGGCGCGTCAGCATGAACGCGCCCGGTTTGCTGCCGAGGGAGCGGTGGCTCGCCAGGAGCGCCACCGCGTACCCCGCAATGAACGGGGCACGGCCAGAACCCGCCGTGCCCCGGGAGTGCGCTGACTAGGCCGCGATCCGGATGGGGATCTTGTGCTCGGCCGTCTCGCCGCCGACCGTCTCGTAACCGAGCTCGATCGTCGCCGTCGTCGGCTTGCCCACCACCTCGAAGCCGAGGTTCACCACGGCCGGCAGAACCTCGTAGCCGCTGAAGAAGTCGCCATCGGCGTAGCGGTTCGTCTTCGCATCGCCCACGCGGATCACCTTCTGATCGCAGCGCACGGAAGCCGTCCCGTTGGCGCCCGCGCAGATCACCGCGCTCTGGAACTCCTTCACCATGTGCTGCACCGTCGACTCGATCTCCGTGGCGGTGTCGAAGTCGATGCAGTCGATGAAGCCCGGGTACTTCTGCTCGAGCGCGTCATCCAGCTGCTTCAGGAACTTGAACTGGAGGTTGCCGAAGCCGGTGAAGTGCAGCTTGAAGCCGAACGGCTCCTCGCGCGTGTTGTACTTCTTGCCGAACTCCACGATGGAGCTCTCGACGGCGGCCTCGTCGTCGAACTCACCGTCGGTGAGGATGGAGATGAAGACGTTGGAGCTCTTCTTCTCCTCCTTCAGGCGCGTCACGATGTCGCGCAGCACGGGGGCGCACACCGTCTTGGTGCCCATCAGCTTCCGGGCGGTGCTGATCTCCACGTAGTCGGTGAGGAGCTGCTGCACCTCGCCCGGGGTGGTGATCGTGCCAACGTGCTTGAACGGCGCCTCGCGCAGCGAGTGCAGGTAGACGTCGATCCCGTCCTTGTCGTACGGGTTCAGGAACTTCACGACCTGGTCGACGATGTCGAAGATCTTCAGGTTCCGGTAGGCCGACGCGTACATGCTGAACGACGCGTCGAGCACGAGGACGATGTCGGTGCCGTCGACGATCGAGGCGCCACCGGTCTTGGTCGTGTCGGGGACGACCTCGACCTGAACCATGGTGTTGCCGTTGGGCAGCGGCTCCGAGTTCACCGTGAGCGACTTGATGCCGGGCGGCAGCGTCTGGGTGATGGCCGGAGCGGAGGAACCGCCCGAGTCCTTCTTCGCAAGTTTGGGCATGGGAGTACCTTGGGAAACGCGCGGTTTAGAGAGCGACCTGGGCCTTCACCTGGAAGTCGTCGCCCTCGGTGTCGGTGAACGCGATGTCGATGCCGAACGCCGTCGGCTTCGAATCGAAGTCGATGTCCAGGAGCAGCGCCTGCGGGACGCGCTCGAGCACCAGCATCTCGGGCTCGCCCACGCCGTTGTAGGCGTTGGTGATCTTCTTGGCCTTGGCGCCCTTGACCTCGACGGTGCCGTTGTTGCCCACCGTCATGAAGCCCTTCTCCAGCTCCTTGAAGATGAGCTGCGGCGACTGCTGGACGCGATCGGCCTTGTCGAAGGCGACGATGTCGATCGGCGCGACGCCGGAGAGCCCCTCGTCGAGCTCGTTCAGGTACTCCTCGTTCACGCCGTCACCGATGCCGAGGATGTGAATCCGGAACATGTTCGGATTCTTGGCCTGCGCGCACATCTTCGACATCTCGATGATCTTGCGCTTCACGTCATCGTCGTCGTTGAACGACCCGTCCGTGACGAGCTCGATGAAGAGGTTGCCATTGGGCTTGCGCTTCTTGATCACCGCGTCGAGCGCCGGGGCGCAGAGCGTCGCGAAGCCGAAGTCGTACTGGTCCAGCGCGAGCGCCTTGTCGAGCTGCGCACGGTCGGCGATCTGGCCGAGCTCGCGCGGGGCCACGACGGCCTTCACGTCCTCGAGCGTCGCGGTCTGCGACTGGATCTTCTGGATCACCTGGCGCATCCGGTTCATGTCGCGGGTGCTGGCCGAGTGCAGGAAGAAGTCGATCCCGTCGTCGTCGTACTCGAGCACGTGCTCGAGGATGTTCCACACGGCGCCCTGGATGGCACCGGACGCGTACAGCTCGCCCATGCTCGCGCTGGCGTCGATGAGGAACACGATGTCTGTGTTCGGCGCCGGCTGCGGCTTCAAATTCTTCTTGTTGAACTTGAGAGCGACCGAGACCGTGGAACCCTCCACGTTCAGGATCTCGAGCGACTCGAGATCCTCACCCGGCGCAAGCTTCTTCGGGTACTTTGCTGCCCCCCGCCCGAGAAGGTTGTCGAAGAACCCCATTCAGCAAACTCCATTTGGAAGTGAGGTTTCGGACGCTACCTGTATCGTCGAGGATTTGTCCATCCCGCCCGGGACCTCGCCGGTGGTGCTCGAATGACCCACGATCCGCACCCCCGTCGTGGGCGCGACGAGCAGGTCTCCCTGGGGACGCGGAACCTGAGAGGAATCCCGTATTCCGAGTGCAAGCGCGACGGACCACCAGGGGAAATTCACTCCGGAGCAGCACGCGTACAGCATCCCGCCCGACATGCGCGCGTTCAGCTCGAGGAGGCGCGGCCCGCCACGGCCGTCCCGGGTCTGTACATTGACAAGCCCGTTCAGCCGGTGCTTCGCGACGATCGCCGCCGCGAGCTCGATCGCGGCCCCCTCCACCTCGAGCACCTGGAACGCGCCACGTTTGCGACGCGAGACCGCGGCGATCAGCGTTCCATCCCTGGCGAGACAGTCCACGCTCCGCTCCAGCCCTGGCAGGTACTCCATCAATAACAACCGCCGCGGCTCACGTGCCGCCGCGAGCGCGCTTCGGAACGCATCGACGGCGACGGTCAGCCCGTTGCCGCCAATGAGAGCCTCGTAGGCGTCATGGTTCTCATTGAGGATGTGGAACCCGACCCCGAAGATGCCGACCGCGGGCTTGATGCACAGGCGCCGGTGACGCGGCCGCAACTCCGCCCAGGCCTCGTCGAACTCCGCGAGCGTACGGATGACACGGTACTCCGGCAGCGGAACGACCCCCTCGAGCGAGGCGTAGAAGAGATCCTTGCGCTCCGCGAGCGCGAGCACCTCCGGCGTGGCGGCCACCAAGACGCGCGTCCCCAGCTCCTCGAAGCGGGCCCGGTGCTCGGAGATGGCCTCGCGGTACCGGCCCGGAACGAACAGGTCCACGCCGCGCTCGCGGCACGTCTGGAGACACCACTCGACGTACTCCTCCGAGCGCATCCGCGAGGACTCGGGGAACGCGACGTCCGCGACCGCGAGCGATGGTGCCTCTGGCCGCGAGTGGCTCGAGAGCAGCTCGAGCTCCCGTGCGGTGTCCGCCTCCCGGATCAGTACGAGCGCATCGTGGACCGCGGAAATCCCCTCGTTGAACCACACCCGCTTCCGGCCAGTCGTCACGCGCTACGCCCCACCTTGTGTCTGGCTTCGGAGAGGCGTGCCGCCCCGGTGAGCCCGTACAGCTCCGCACGGGCGCGGATCATCTCCGCCCAGCGTGCGTGAGTTGCTTCCTCGCACATCGTGTCGTGCATCCGGAAGACCGCGGGCGCACCTTCGGCGAGCACGCGCTCCGCCATCTCGAGTTCCTCGGGCGAGACCGCGTACGCCGATTCGATGAGCGAGACCTGATCCGGATGGACCGCCGTCTTCCCGAACAGCCCGTGGGCGAGATCCCGCTCGACCTCCTCGAGCAGCACCTCGGGATGCGCGAGCCCCTCGAAGACCGGCGCCGTGAGCGGCAGCCCGTGCGGACGGAACGTGCCCGCGAGCATCGCGATCGTGGGCCCGACGGCGGTGTCGTAGATGGTCCGCCGCGGCGACCGCCGGACCCCGAGCAGGTTCAACAGATCGTTCCCGCCAATCCGCAGCGCGAGGATCCGGGGCCGGATCGTCTCGGCCATCAGGAGCCGCTGCAGGTGGCGCATCTCCACCTGATCGAACGCCTCGGCCGTCTCGAGCGTCGGCATCACGAGGAAGCGGGTGCCCTCGAGCTCCGTGAGATACTCGGGAAGGTTGTGCCGCGTCACCTTGGGCAGCACGAACCCATCGATGCGCTCGATGCCCGGCATGGGGAGGATGCGCCGCAACACGTCGGCGTTCCGCACCCGGATGAACCGCCGCGTGTGGGGGCGCGGCCCGAACCGGGGCAGCACCGTGGCGAGCTGCTCCAGGGCACGCTCCAGGTCGTCCGCGCGGATCGAATCCTCGGTGCAGAAGATCACGGAGCGCAGCTCCGGGTGGCGCAAGCCATTGGCGATCGCGAGCAGGTCGCACCGGCTCGCGGGGACGTACAGCGACGCACCGAGCTCGAGCGCGCTCATTCGGCCCCCTTCGTGGCGCGGATGATCGTAGCCGCGCGATACGGCATCGCGGGCTCGACCTGGATGGCGACCTCCCGACGCCGCGCGAGATGCACGAGGTGGCGCACGTCCGCGTCGTCCGGATCCCGGAGAATCAACCGGTCCGGGACACGGCGCAGGAGGGCACGTGTCGACTCGCTGATGCCGGGCTTGATGCGTAGGGGATCCGAGATTCCCCAGCGCGACTGCGTCTCCGCCATGAACGCGGCCGATACGGAGCGCAGCCCTGCGCGATGCGCCTCGGTCCACGCGAGCGGAGCGGCCGGCTCCGTCCGGAGCGCCTCGATGCGCGCGGTGAGCGCGTCCACGAACCAGCGAGAGAGATCCGCCGGCGCGAGGTGCTCGTAGTGGACGCAGGCGTGGAACTCGCCCGGACCGACGCAGGCGTCGTTCAGGATCGTCCGGCTGATCAGCCCAGAGACGGTCGCGTTCAAGATGGAGGACGGAATCAGGTAGTCCTCGGAGGTCGCCGCGAGCCTCGCGACGCCCGCGAGATCGGCGAGCACCACCACGGACGCATCGAGCACCACGCCCCGGCTTCGCGCGTAGCGCCCAACGGACCGCTCGAGCTCCTCCGCGATCGCGCCCTTCCCGGTCCAACCATCGACGAACACCAGGTCGCTCGCCGCGTGCCGCTCGAGGATGTGATCGAGCGCGACCTCGTCAATGCCCCGGTCACGGATGATGGAGATGGAGTAGTGGACCGCGCGTCGGCCCTGCATCTCCGCGGCGCGCCGGAGAAGCACGCCAATCGGCGTTCCCGCGCGGGCGAGGCTCACCAGCACGAGCTCCCGCCCCGGCCGCTCGGCGAGCGCGCGAGAGAGGCGGACGAGCTCGGATGCGAGCCGGTGAGCGTTGCGATCGAACGCGGCCTGGAAGAGCGCGAGGTACTCGCCGTCGGGCGGCGACTCGGTGCCGATGAGCTCCGAGTAGTGGCGCCGGCCGGATTGGATGAGCCGCTCCTTCTCCTCGACCGGCGTTGGCGCGAGCTGGACGGGGCGGAGCAGGAACGTGACGTCCCGCGATTCGTAGCTGCCGCTGAACGTCATCGGCTTGCCTCGAGCATCCGCGCGAAGAGCTGGGATTGCGCGGGAGTCAGGACGTAATCACAGACCGCGAGAAAAGGTGCGTCGGAGAAGCTGTCGCCCGCCCCAAGCACGAACGCGTGGGGCGCCGCGAGATGCTCGAGGAACCACGTGACCGCCTTCTCCTTTCCGAGGAAGCCGGGCAGCACCGCGAGGTTGTTGTCGTTCAGGCCGATGCGCCAGCCCTCGGGCAGGTGGCGCTCCACGAACGGGACCAGGGACGCCAGTGCCGCCGCGTCGTCCGCGTTGTGTTTGATCGAGAGGTACAGCTCGAGCCCGTCATCCGCGACCGGGCGCGCCCGCACGTCGACGCCCACGCGAGAGGCCTCGACCCGGATCGCCTCGAGCAGACCGCCGAGCCTGGGAAGCGCGGCGCGCGCCTGTTCCTCGATGTGCGCGCGCCAACGCGGCTCGGGGCTGCCGTCGGGGCGCAGGATGAGACCGCCGAAGGAGCAGATGGCATGGTCCGCGAAACCCAGACGGACCCGGCCGAGCGCCGCCGCGTTGCGGCCCGTCGTCGGCACGATCACCGCGTCACGCGAGAGCCAATCGAAGAAGGCGCGCTGGCGGCCCGTCATGAATGAGAGCGCCACGCCATCGCTCCGGTAGGCGATGGGCTCCGCGTTCAGGTCGGGCGTCTTGCGGCGCGAGCAGAAGAGCGTGTCGTCGAGGTCGACGAAGACGAGCGGTCCACCAGTCATGAGAAGGAGACCACCCTGGCGCCGAGAGCGCGGATCAACTCCGGTTGTACGGTGTCCGCTGGCGTCTCGTAGCAGATGATCACGTCGTCGTAGTCACCGGGCCGCACGTTGTAGACGTAGTTGTCGATCCCGTCCGCGTAGTTGTCGTGGAACTGGAGCGCGCACCCGATGGCGTCGCCCACGAGCGCGGGCGAGCGCGTCGTCGCCTGGCACCAGACCTGCGCCCCCGCCTGTTCGAGTTCGGCCGCGAGGAGGTACGGCGGGTACACGAACTCTCCGGTCCCGAGAACGAGCACGCGGCGCCCCTTTCCACCCGGCAGGGACACGTCCGGCAGGGAGCCGGCGGCCTTTCCCGCGAGCAGGCCGAACCGCCCGTCATTGCGCGAGATCAGCGCGTCCTTGAGCTCGCCGGAGCCCTCGGCGCGCGGCATCGCGATGGGTGGACGGTCCGCGGGAGTGAATGCGTATTCGCCCTCGAGCAACGAGATGTCGTGCGACCGCAAGCCCTCCGGCAGGGCCACGCGAGGTGACGCCACCGGCCGCCAATCCGTGATGACCGCGAATGCGACGTGTTCGAGCGCCGGGAGTTCCCGCCGGAACGCGGTCACGATGTTCGCGAACGTCCGCCCCGTGCTCGCCTCGTCATCGACCACGACCAGGGACCGCGCGGCACGCATCAACCCGTCCGCACGCGCGTCCTCCGGGCGGTACACGAGGTGCGCGCTCGCGTGGCTATGCTCCTCGGAGAAGCGGAACGCGACGGGGCGGCTCAGGTGGTAGCGCGTCGATTGGAGGAAGAGCACGTCCTCGCGCCCTGTCGCCCGCACGTACTCTTCGAAGACACCCCGGCCGAGCGCAATCGCGGTCTCCGCCAGCCCGAGCACCACGACGGGGCCGGGCAGGTCGTCCGGGAGCTTCCGCGCGAGCCGCCGGTGGACGTCGCGCATCGTCGAGGGACGCACGGGCAGGTGCCGCCCGAGCACCTTGGAGACGAAGAGGAATCCACGCCGCGGGTTGCGCCGCGCCCCGAAACCGCAGAGCACATCCAACGGGAGATCCGCGCGGCGGACCGACACGTCCAGACGGCCGGTCGGCAACGAGACGGAAATGGATTCGTGCACGCGCTGGGCCCCCCCTCGCGGGCAAGCTACCAAACCTGCCCGGCCCAAGTCACCGCCCGTGGCGGTTCACCACGCGAGCTCGAACTTCCGGCTCGTTCCCCCGAGGTCGTCGAAGGAGATCGTTACGCGCATCGAGCCGCCGCCGCCCTCGATGCCCAGCTCGAGGCCCTGCGGCACGACACTGTACGCATCGAGCCTCGCGCCGTCGCGGAAGCGGCCCGTGTGCGCGTCGCCCAGGCGGACGGAGCCCGCCCCGTGCCCCTCGAGCACCACCTTGCCATCCGAGCCGACACACAGCAGCGAGCGATGGAACGCCTGGAGCACCATGTCGATCGCCGCGTCCGGGGTCGCCACGGTCCGCTCCGAGTACGCGCCGAAGAGCTTCCCCGCCCTGTCGGCTACGGGATCTCCCGTACGTTTCTCCACGTGGTCCACCTCGATGGAGATCTCGTGGAGGCCGAGCATGTACGGCTCGTCGAAGCTGTTGCGCTGTGTCGCCTCGCTCCGGAACCATGACGCGACCTCGGTCCGGTCCGCGAACGGCCCCGCCCCCAGGAGCGCGATCTGCACATTCGCCCCAGGTGTCGCGAGCCCGCGCTGGATCTGCTGGAGCGCCGGAAGCACGTTGCGGTCCATGCCCATCGCCGCGCGCGCCAGCGACGCATCGCTGAACCGCGCGCCCACCGCGGTCGCGTCGTTCTTCGTCTTGAGCAGCCCCACGTACTCGGACGGTCCCTTCTTCAGGCCCGCGAGGTAGAGGTGCACGCCCTCCGCGCCGCCCGCCACGACCTGCTGCACGAGCTTGCCCAGCGCGGCCGGCATCTGCCCGGAGCGCCACCACGGCGCGTACGTGCGGAACGCCGCGTCCACGACGACCGCCACGCGCGCGCCCTCGATGAGGCACGTCCCGCCCAGGACCGACGGCGAGAAATCCACCGAGAGCAGGTGCCGCGTCGTCTGCCCCACCGAGAGCTTCCGGCAGGAGGCCGCCGCGACGCCCGGCGGGAGCTTGCTCAACCTCACCGTGTTCCACGTCGACATCCCCGCGTCCGGGGAGTCGAGGATCCGCCGCACGAGGTTGCTCGGCCGCGCGAAGTTCAGGTTCTGCCCGGTGGCGTGCGTGAACGAGTTCACCCCGACGAGCTCACCCTCCATGTTCAGCAGCGGCCCGCCCGAGTTGCCCGGGGAGATGGGCGCGCTGATCTGGATGACGTTCTCGCGGTGCGCGCTCACGGAGCCGTTCGTCATCGTCCACACGAGGCCGTGCGGGTTGCCGATGCAGACGACATCGTCCCCCGGGAACAGGTTCGACGAGTCACCGAGCGGAATGAAGCGGTACGGCGTCGGCCGCTGCTCGAGCTGCAGGAACGCGATGTCGATCTCCGGCACCTGGTGCAGCACCTTGCAGCGGATGGCCTCGTGCTTGTGCTTCTTCAGGAAGGCGGGCAGGTGGTCGGACGTCTGCGCTCCTCCGCCGGGCGGCATCACGAAACACTGGATGGTGTCCTGTGCCTGGAGCGCGTCCTCGATGACGTGGTGGTTCGTCACCGCGAGGCCGGTCTCGCTGATCACCACGCCCGAGCCGATGCTCTCCGGGCCGTCCTTGCCCTGCAGCACGATGAGCAGCGTCGCGGGCGCTGCGGTCTCGTAGATCTCACGCTTGGTCATCGCCGACACGATCACTCCGTGACGCCGCAAGCCTCGACAGGCGAGTCCATCTCCCCCCCTGGGTGCGGCACCTGGAAGGATACCCGACTGCGCCCGGGGGGGAAGCAGGGGGTGGCCCGGAAGGTGGCTCAGAAGGTGACTTAGAAGGTGCCGATGCTGAAGTGGAACTGCACCAGCGGCTCGTTGAGCGTCTCGTCCGGGTCCAGGTTGACGCCGACGTCGAAGGACAGCGGGCCCACCGGCGTCTGGTAGCGCGCGCCCACGCCCGTCGAGTAGCGCAGCACGCCAAACTGGTACTGCTCCAGGTCTTCCCAGAGGTTGCCCGCCTCCAGGAAGAGGCCCACGTCGAACGAGGAGCCCACCGGAATGCGCAGCTCGCCCTTGGCCAGGGTGAACACCTGCCCGCCTTCACTGGTGGGCGGCTGGCCGGCGAGGATGGTCAGCAACTCCGGAGAACAGCCGGCCGGGTGGACCAGCGAGCGGCAATCCGCCAACTGCCGCCGCAGCGACGTGCGCCGGTCCTCGCCGAGGATGCCGTCTTCCCGGAAGCCGCGCAGGCTGGAGGAGCCGCCCAGGTAGAAGCGCTTGGAGCCGATGACCCACGAGTCCTGCTCCAGGGGCACGATGGTGCCGCCGCGCAGGGACAGCGCGAACACCGCCCGGGACGGCAGCGGCACGTAGCCACTCACGTTCCCCATCAGCTTCACGCCGTTGATGGGCTGGGGCTCCGTGGGCTCGCCGCTGGCGGTCGTCGGCAGCGAGCGGATGTCCCGCATCAGCTCGGCACTGGTGGAAACCACCAGGCCCTTGCGCGGGTTGGCCGGGTCATCCCGCAGGTCCACCGAGGCCGTCGAGCGCAGCGAATTCAGGATGAAGAAGCCGGTGGGGAAGCGCAGCCGCTCCTGGTCCGCGCGGCTCGGCGCGGTGAGCTGCCGGTCTCCGCGCTCCAGCAGGTTGCCTTCCAGCTCGTACTGCAACCCGAAGCTCAGCCAGCGCGTCGCCGACCAGTCCAGGCCCGCCACCGCGGCGGCTCGGGTAGAGAGGTAGGAGGGCCGGTGCACGCGCTCGCCGATGAGGTCGAAGCGGGCACCCACCTCCAGGGGCAGCAGGCCATAGAGCCGGGGCTGGGCCGCCGACAGCACCGCGCGCCCACCGAAGTCACTCACCCAGGCATACGGCTCGGGCGCCTTGCACTCCTCCGGCACCGCCGTGCAGCGGGTCCGGGCGAGCGCGGCCTTCTCCCAGCCCTGCGCGCTCCACCCGATGTAGTTGAGCTTCAACCGGCCCGACAGGTTGAGCCCGCGCCCGTCCACGTTGGAGCGCGACACGTCCAGTCCCAGGCGAGGGCCTTCCGCCAGGAAGTAGCCACCGGCGACCTCGCCCTCCCAGCGGGGGCGCTCCCGCACCTCGACGATGATGTCCTTGCTGGCCTCGGGCACGTCCGGCTTGTCCAGGCGCACCGTGGCCTGCCGGAAGATGTTGAGGAGCGTGAGCCGGCGCTGGCTCTCGTAGAGCTTGTCCGGGTCCAGCACCTCGTCCTCCTTGAGGCGCACCGTGGCCCGCACCACCTCCTCGTTGGTGCGGGGCGTGCCGTGCACGGTGATGCGGCCCACCGTCACCCGGGGCCCCGGCTCCAGACGGTAGAGGAGGCTCACGCCCTTGGCGGCGAGGCTCGGCTCCGCGTCCGCGCGGGCGAAGAGGTAGCCCTTGCGCGCCAGCGCCGTGACGAGCGCCTGCTGCCCGCGCTCCACCGCGCCGCGGCTCATCGGCTCGCCCACCTTCACGGGCACCAGTGCCCGCCCGTCGAAGCCCTGCGGCCCGCCCTCGACACGCACCTCGGCCACGCGCGTCTGCGGCCCCTCGTGCACGTCGAACCAGGCCACCGCCGAGCGCCCGCCCACCTCCACCTGCAGCTTGGTGAAGCGCACCCAGGCCTCCAGGAAGCCCCGCTCGCGGTAGGCCTCCGCCATCAACTCCGCCGCGTCCCGCCAGGCCTCCTCCACGAAGACGGTGGCTGGATCATGCACCCACTCCGCAGGCCCCAGGTGGCGCTTGCCCGGCCCCATCTCCACCGCGTCCGCCAGCAGCGACTGCGTGGCCGGCTGGGGCTCGTTGGAGCGGATGTGCTCGGTGAGCATCTCGCGCAGCGCCTCGTTGGGGAGGACCTTGTTGCCCCGGAAGATGACGCGCCGCACGCGCAGCGGGTGGCCCTCCTCGATGTCGAAGGCGAGCACCGCCGCCTCGCCGTCCGGGCGCACCACCTCGCGCGTCTCCACGTGCACGTCGTTGAAGCCGCGGTAGCGGTAGAAGGCCTCCAGCCGCCGCGCCAGCCGCGCCATCGTCTGGGAGTCCAACGGCTCCGAGCCGTCATAGGCGAGTATCCGCGCCAGCAGCGTGTCCGAGAAGCGGTGGTTGCCGTGGAAGTGGAAGGTGAAACGCGGCCCGGCGGAGATGGGCACCACCACCGTCGCCGCCTCGCCCTCCCCCTTCTGCTTGGGCTGTCCCACCGTGGCGCGCCAGTAGCCGCGCGAGCGCAGCAGCGTCCGCAGCCGCTCCAGTCCGGACTCCAGGCCACCGCGGTCCAGCACGCCGCCCACCCGCAGGCCCAGCGTGGAGAGCAGCTCGGGCAGTGGCAGACCGGGGCTCCCCGTCACCGAGACAGCCGCCACCCGCGTGGGCTTGCCCTCGAAGACGGTGAAGACCAGCGCCACGCCTTTGTCCACGGACTCGCGCGTGACCTGGATGCGCGCGTCGTTGTAGCCCTGGCGCTCGTACGCGCGGGTCAGGCCCTTGAGCGCCGTCCGCAGCACGTCCTCGTCCAGCAGACTGTTCTGCTCGTTGTTCTGCTCTTTCTTCTGCTCGTCTTTCTGCTCGACGCCATGCGCGCGCAGCACCGCCCGGAGCGCCTCGTCACTCAGGACGACGTTGCCCTCCACGTCGATGCGGCGGATGCGCGCCAGGGAGGTGAGCTCGAACACCACGCGCACGCCCTCGGGCACCTCCACCGTGCGCACGACGATGTCGGAGAAGCGCCCGCTGGTCCACAGCCGCTCCACCGAGCGGCGCACCGCGCGGGCCGACAGCACCTGTCCCTTGCGCACCGCCAGCTGCTCCGCCAGCCCCGCCGAGTCCTCCTCCGCGGACAGGTGCAGCTCCACCGCCACCACCGTGGGGCCGGCCGGGAGCGCCGGGCGCACGGGGATCGGCGCCGTCTCGGTGGCTTGCGCCCCGACGGACTTCGCCGGCTCCACCGCCTTCGCCGGCTGCGCCATCGCGGCACCGGCCAGCAGCAGGCAGAGCACGAGCGCTACTGGGACTCCCAGCTCAACTTGAGCTCGATCCCAGGGTTGCCGAAGGCAGTCTCGCTGTTCTCGTTGTCCCACTGGCCCCGCACGGAGAAGCGATTGTCGAAAAGGTACTCGGCGCGTGCGCGAGTTCCGCGCCCACTGACGGGCTGCGTCAAGCCAATCTTAAGCTGCTCCGTGAGGAACTTCGACTCCAAGCGGGCAGTTGGCTCCGCCTGCTGGGTGGCGTCGTTGTAGGTGGTGGAGATCTGCAGGGACAGGCCCCGGAGGACCGGGTTGTTGGGGAGGAAGCGCTGCACCTGCCGGTCCAGCCCGGAGATGTTGAAGAAGGCCTCGGCGGCCAGACCCGCGCTGGCCGAGGCGGCCGTCTCCTTGTCCGTGCTGGTGAGACCCAGCGTGAGGAGCGACACCACGTCGCCCTCGGTGAGGCCCGGCTCCGAGGTCAGAATCACCTGGGGAGCGGCCGGGCGGCCGAAGGCATGGAGTTTCACCTGGTATTCGCGCACCTGCGCCTGGGCGCGCAGGTCGAACATGGGATCGATTCCGTAGCGGTCCTGGAACTCGATCTGCCCGCGGTCGATGGTGAACTGGTTGTTGCGGAAGAAGGCCTGACTGCCCTCGGAGGCCTCCACCAGGCCGAGGATGCCCGGGCGCGCGTTGGTGCCGGTGAGCTTGAGCGAGCCGAGCAGCCGGGCCCGGGCGAGGTTGTTGTCCACCCACACGTCGGTGAGGAGCAGGCCCACATCGAAGGTGAGGTACTCGCGGGGCTTCTCGGTGGGGGCGGACAGCACGCTGCGCCGGGCGAGCCGCTTGAGGATGTCGTCCAGCTCCAGGCCGCGGCGGTAGCGCAGATTGCGGATGTCCATCGCGCCGCCCAGCCGCAGCGCGTCCGGGTTGCCGGTGAGCCACAGCTTGCCGCTGGTGGTGAAGGGCAGGTCCTCGTGGAAGCGCGTCAGCACGTCGGTGAGGGCCACGTTGACCCGCAGCTCCGAGGGACGGAAGTCGACGAGGTTCACCTCCCCGTTGGCCTGCATGCGGCCCTCGTTGAGGTAGCCCTCCAGCGACTCCAGGAGGATGCGCTGGCCGGTGAAGGCCACCCGTCCCTTCACGTCCCGGGCGGACAGCGGCTGGTCGCGCAGGGACAGCTTGGCGTCGGAGATGAGGGCCGAGCCCGCCAGGTTGGGCTTGCGCGGGCTGCCGCTGGCCACGGCGTTGAGCTCCACGCGGCCGCCGGTGCGCACCAGCATGGGCGAGACGGACTCGAGCAGGCCCAGGTTCATGGCGCCGCGCAGGTAGAGCTCCATCTGCTCGGGGCTCACCCACCCCGCCGCGGACAGCTCGGTGTCCGGCCCGCGGAAGGTGAAGGAGGGCACGTCCAGCCGCCCGTTGGCGTAGCTCAGGGAGATGGGGCCCTCGTTGGCGCCGGAGAAGGCTCCGCGGGCCAGGGTGAGCCGCTCCACGGTGGCGTTCATCTGGAGGGCCTGGGCGTTCTTCAGCGCGCCCTGCGCCCGCACCACCGCCTTGACGGAGCCGGACAGCTCCTGGGTGAAGGAGTTGGCGGGCAGCAGCGGCCGGATCTCCGGCAGCTCCAGCGTCATCGCCGCCTCGAAGGGATAGGGCTCCTTCACGCGCATCCACAGGATGCCGGAGGTATCGCGGGAGGGACGGCCGGCGAGCTGCAGCTCCCGCCCTTCCATGCGGGCCTCGAAGCCCATGTTGCCCAGGTTGCGCTCGCCGAACATCACCTGCGGGCCGGACACGTGGGCCGTCGTCACCGGCACGTCCGTGTTGCCCGACACCGTGCCTTCCAGGGCCAGCGTGGCCCGCAGGCCCATGCGCTCGGCCGTCTCCGGGCCCACCAGCTCCGCCAGGGACAGGTTCTCGCCGCCGAAGCGGTAGTCCAGCACGCCCTTGTTGGGCCCAGAGAAGAAGAAGCTCCCATCCACCCAGGTGCGGCCCAGCCGGCCCTCCAGCACCGTGCGCTCCAGCACCATGGCCTGGCCCTCGTCGAAGCGCAGCCGGGCCGAGCCGTTGCCCATGTGCCGCCCGTAGTAGGTGGTGTCCTTGAAGTCCAGGGCCACCAGGCCGGAGAACTGGTCCATCGGGCTGTCGATCTCCACCCGGCCCGAGACCTCGCCCTGCATGGGCCCCTGCATGACGGAGATGGTGGAGTGCAGCGGGGCGATGATGTCGATCAGGTCCTCGGTGCGGCCGCGCGGCACCTGCACCTCGGCCCGCGCGTGCAGCGAGCGCCCGAAGGTGAGCTCCGCGTTGCCGAAGTACTGGGTGCGCCCCTTCTGGCCGGAGAGGGTCGGGAAGCCCAGCACCTTGTCCGCGTAGGTGAGCTTCCCCTGCACCACGCCCAGGTCGAAGTCCCAGAACATGAAGTCGCGCAGCGACAGGCTCGCGCCGATCTTCACCTGCGAGTACGGCCCCTCGACGGTGGTGCTCACCGAGCCATGTCCCGACCAGGGCAGCTGCGCGATGTGGCCGAAGTCGGAGAGGTCCGCGTCGCCATGCGCATTGACGAACAGGCCCTTCTGCGAGTCGTAGAAGAGCGTCACGTCGCCGCCGATGCGCGAGCGGCCCGAGTCGATCTGGATGTCGGTGAAGGTGACGCGGTCTGACAGGAGCGACACCTGCGTGCGCACGTGGCCCCGCTCGTAGGTGAGCAGGGTGCGGCCGGAGTCCACGGGCGCGTCGAAGGCGCGGGAGGCCAGGGTGAAGCGGCCGTGGCGCAGGTCCAGGTCGCCCGACAGGTTGGGCCTGGGCAGCAGCGTGCCGGACAGGCGGGCCTTGGCGTTGGCCGGGAAGTCCACCCAGGAGCCCGTCAGGCCGGCCTTCTCCAGGATGCGGCCGAACTGCGCCTCGTGCGTCTCCAGCTCCACCTCGACGGGCAGCCCCTCACGCAGCGCGAGCGTCCCGGTGATGCGCGCGTCTCCCGAGCCGATGGGCACGAGGAGCTCCTCCACCGTCACCAGCTCGCCGGCGTACGCCAGCCGCGCGGTGAACGAGCCCGGGGAGTACTGCGCATAGGTAATCCCGCTGCCCGACAGCTCCACGGACACGCTGGGCGCCGCCGGGCGGCCATTGGCCGTCAGCCGCGTCCACAGGTGGCCCTCGGCGGGCTTGGGCAGCAGCCCCACCCGGGACAGCGTGCGCAGCGGCAGGAACACCTGCGCATCCAGCGCGAGGACGGGCTCGCACAGCTGCTCCACGCGGCCGGAGATGTTCACCGTCGCCTCGTCCAGCGACACCTCGGCGCGGTCCAGCTCCAGCAACTCCTCGTCCACGTCCAGCGCGCCCGAGAGCGCCAGCCGGCCCAGGGCGAGCTCCTGTCCCGGGCCCAGGCGGACCAGGCCGCGCCGGGCCTCCACCTCGAACTCCTCCTCGCCCCAGCGCTCGCGCAGGCTCACGTCCAGCTCGGACAGCTCCACCTGCCGGCCGCCGGGCAGCGCCACCCGCACCTCCGCGCCGGTGATGGCCACCCGCGCCAGCCGCAAGCGCCGCAGGGGCTTGAGCGGACATTCTCCCGGCTCACCCGGTGGGGGCCTGGGGCGCGACAGGTCCAACGTCACCCGCGGCCGGTGCACCTTCACCAGGTCGAACGCGAGCTGGCCGGAGATGGGGTTGGGCAGTCCGAGCTGCACCTCGGCCGAGTCCGCGGCGACCAGCGGTGTGTCCGCGCCCTTCTCGAAGACGGACAGCCCGCGGAGGATGAGCCGCTGGCCGAGCGGATCCACCTCGCACTGCCCGATGCCGACCTCCATGCCCAGCAGCGTGGGCAGCTGGCGCCGGGCCTGCGTGCACAGCTGGTCCCACGCCGTACGCGTACGGAGGACCAGCACCGTCCCCAGCACGAGCGAGAGGACGATGAGCCACAGCGGCGGCCTGCGCGCGCCCTGCTGCCTGTTGCGGAGAGCCAAAACCCCTACAGTTTACCCAGTCCCTCGAGGTAACGGTCGATCTCCGCGAGATCCACCTTCGAGTTGCCGCCTGCCCGACTGCTCGGGGCGGCGACGGGGACGGGCTTCTGTTGCCCTTCCGGCAGCGCCGAGCCCTGGAGTCCCAGGTTGTCGGCAATGCGATGGATGAGCTTGTCGGAGATGGTCTGCTCCCGGGCCAGGAAGGCCTCGAAGAGCGCGTTGTCGCAGATGCTGTTGATGACGCGCGGGGTGCCGCCCGAGCGCTGGTGAACGGCGACCAGGGCCTCGTTGGTGAACGGCATGCGCGGGCAGCTGGCCAGCCGGAGGCGGTGCTTGATGTAGGCCTCGGTGGACTCGGCGGTGAAGGGCTCCAGCTTGTAGCGGAGCGACACGCGCTGGGCCAGCGGCGGATCCAGCTTGAGGTTCTTCTCGATCTCCGGCAGCCCGAAGAAGACGAAGGAGATGAGCTTGCGCTCGGGGACTTCCAGGTTGAGCAGCCCCCGGAACTCCTCCATCAGCTCGCGCGTCTCCAGCATCTGGGCCTCGTCGATGAGGACGACGGCCTTCTTGCCGGACTCGTAGATCTGCAGCAGCCGCTGGTAGAGCTGGGACAGGAGGGCCAGCTTCTCCTGCGCGGGGTTCTCCACGCCCAGCTGCAGGGCGATGCGGCGCAGCAGCCAGTTGGCGGTGATGCCCGAGTGGATGATGACGAGCAGCGCGGCCTCGTACTCGGACTCGGGCAGCGAGTCGAGCATGCGGCGCGCCAGCGTCGTCTTGCCCGCGCCGATGTCGCCGATGAGGATCGACAGACCCTTCATGTAGCTGACCGAGTGCATGAGCCGGGTCAGCGCCTGCGAGTGCTGGGCCGAGTTGTAATAGAAGCGGCTCACCGGAGCGTTGGAGAAGGGCTCCTGGGTGAGCTCGAAATAGTCGAGGTAGGTGGACATGGGCTCGGCGAACCTCGGACTGCGCTAGACGTAGCCTACCTTACGCGGCCGGGCGGCTCCGGCGGCCGCGGGAGCGGGCATCTGGGCACCCGCCGTGGCGGAAGCCCCACTGGGTCCCTTCCCACCGCTGGGGGGCAGCGGATCCGGCACCGGAGAGGTGGTGGCGGCCAGCCGCTGAACGTTGCCGGTGACCTCCCGGAAGTTCGGGTCGAGCGCGGCCACGCGCTGGTAGTGGTAGAGGGCCTTGCCCTGCTCGCCGACGGCCTCGTAGGCCAGACCGAGCTCGAAGCCGATGGCCTTGGCCACCTCGCCGGTGGCGTGCTCGCTGGCGAGCGCCTGCTTGAAGGTGCCCACGGCCGCCCCGGCATCGCCCTTCTGGGCCTGCAGCAGGCCAATCATCGTGAGGCAGTCCACCTCACGCTTCTTGCCCATGCAGCCCTCGCGAGCCACGGCGAACTCGTTGAGGGCGTCGTCCATGAGGCCCATCTCGCGGTAGGCAATGCCCAGGTCGTAGTGGGTGTCCACGTCCTCGGGCTTGACCACCTTGGCGAGGCCCTTCTTGAACTCGGCGAAGACCTCCTCCACCGAGTACTGGAAGTCCTCCTCGACGGCGGGCGCCGCGGGCTCATCTCCGCCCAGGTCGCCAAACTCGCCGGCCAGCTCCGCCGCCAGGTCGAACGCGTCGCGCTCGGCGGGGGACTCGCCCAGGGCGGGCACCGCGGGGACGGCCAGCGCCTCGGCGCTCTCCTCGGGCTCCTCGGCGGCCGGAGTCCCACCGGACTCGAGCGCCTCGAGCCGGGCCATCAGCTCTTCCGCGCGCGCGTGGCCCGGGAAGGCGATCTGCACCGTCTCGAGGATCTCCCGAGCCTCCTCCAAGAGGCCCTGATCCAGGAAGAAGCTGGCCTCGTCGCACTCCTCGCCGGCTGGCTCCTCCGCGGGCTCCTCGACCTGGGCGACGACGGGCTGCGGCTTGGGCGCGGGCGCCGGAGCCTTGGCGGGCGCGGCGGCCGGAGCCTTGGGCGCGGCGGCCTGGGGCTGCGGCTTGGCGGGTGCGGCGGCGGCAGGCGGAGCCTTGGGGGCGGCGGCCTGGGGCTGCGGCTTGGGCGCGGCAGGAGGCGGAGCCTTGGGGGCGGCCACCACGGGCGCGGGCACCGGCTCGGGCTCCTCGAGCTCGTAGGAGCCGACGAGCGCCGGGGAGTCCACCGGAGTGCCCTCGTCCTCGAAGGCCAGCGCGGGAGCACCGGACGAGGTCGGCTCGGCGTCGAGCGCCTCATCCAGCTCGGCCGGGCGCATCGCCACCCGGGTGGGCATGTCGTCCGGCTCCGGGAAGCCGGAGTCGTCCGAGTAGGAGTCCTGGAGGAGCTGGGCCGAGGGCGCCGCCACCTGCGTGGGGGGCGGCTCGTCATCGCCGAGCGCCAGGGGCTCGTCCGCCAGTAGCGGCTCGTCCTCGAGGGAGGAGGCGCCGGCCGGCTCCATGAAGACGGTGGTCGCCTCCTCGGGCTCGTCGCCGGCGCCGAAGAGGGGCTCGTCGTCCGACACCACCGCGCCCGGCTCGTCCGCGAGCACCAGCCCCTCGTCGGAGTCCGCCGGAAGGCCGAACTCGCCGGAGAGGATCTGCCCCTCCTCCTCGTCCGAGCTGCTGGCGGAGACCAGGGCCAGCTCGTCGCCCGGCGGGTGCTCCAGGGCATCCGGGGGCGCGTCGGCGACGACGATCTCCTCGTCGCTGGAGTCCACCAGGATGGCGTCCTCGCCCACGGACTCCACCTGCGCGGCCTCGACGGGCGCGGCCTCATCCGACTGCAGCACGGACAGGAAGGCGGGCACCTCGGGGTGGCCGGGGTTCTGCTGGAGGATGATGGCCAGGTAGGGCTGGGCGCGCTGCACGTCCGCGCGGCGCGTGCACAGGCGGAGCACGTTCAGCAGCTGCTCTCCGGCCTGGGCCGTGTTGCCGGAGGCGACGTAGATGTGGAAGGCCTTCTCGTGCGCGTCGAGGTTCTCCGGGTCCACCGCGAAGATCTTCCGCAGGTGCTCGAGCGCTTTGTCGTGCAGGCCGTATTTGACGTAGACGTCCGTCTCCGTCAGCAGCTTGGAGAACTGCTCCTTGCCGGGCTGGGCCTGGGCAGCGGGAGCCGGGGCCGCCTGGGCAGCAGCGGGCGCGGGAGCAGGAGCGGCAGCAGCGGGCGCGGGCGCTGGCGCGGCGGCCGCGGCGGGCTGAGGAGCGGGGGCCGGGGCCTTGGGGGTGGGAGCCAGCGCGGGAGCCGGAGCCGGCGCGGGAGCAGCCGCGGCGGGCGCGGGCGCCGGGGCACCGGTGGCGCTCTCGGCCTTGTACGCCTCGTAATCCGGATCAGCCGGATCCAGCTCGGCGACCTGGTTCCAGATGTTCCGGGCGTCCTGGTTGCGGCCGCGCTCCTGGTAGACCTTGGCGAGTTCCTTGTAGACGGAGATCGTCTTCGCCGTCTGGCCGAGCCCGTGGAAGGCCTGGGCCAGCATGTTGAGCGTCTCGACGTCGCGCCCGTCCGCCTTGAAGCACACCTGGAGCCGGGCCAGCGCGCGCTTCTGGTCTCCGCGCGTCAGGTACTGCTGCGCCAGGTCCTTGGCCAGCGCCACGTTGTCCGGATCCAGGGAGGACAGACGCTCCGCGACGCGGAACCAGTCATCCATCCGGTTGTTGCGCTTGAGGTACTCGGCGGCCTTCTTGAACTCCTGGGCGGCCTCGCGCGGCATGTTCTCGCGCGCGTACAGCTCGGCCAGCTTGATCTTCGACGCCACGTTCTCGGGGTCGAGATCCACCATCTTCTTGAGCGTATCCAGGGAGTTCTTGACGTCGCCGGCCTTGTCGTAGTGGTTGGCGACGATCTGGAAATACGCCATGGCCTCGGACATCAGTCCGAGCTGCTGGTGGAGCTCCGCCAGCTTGAGATTGACGTCCAGCAGGTTGGGGTTGAGCTTGAGGACCTGCTTGTAGAGCGCGACGGCCTTGAGGAAGAAGCCGTCGGACGAGTAGCCCTCGGCGACCTTGGTGAAGTAGTGGGCCGCCTGAACGTTGTCGTTCTTCTTCTGGTACAGCTCCCCCATCTTCTGGAGGACGCGGCCGTCCTTGGGGTCTACTTCCAGGACCTTCTGGTACTCCTTGATGGCCTTGTCGTAGGCGCCCTTCGCAACGAGCTTGGCGGCGGCTTCGATGATCTTGTTCTTGTCCATCGAGCGTGGGCTTCCTGCCGAGCGAAACTCCCAGGAAAATCCGGGGTTTCTGCTTCCTTCAAGGAGACTGCGAGGGAGGCCCGAGGCTAACGGAATCCTCCCTCGCGGGTCAAGGAATCCACCCGCCCCAACCCCCAGGAGGATCAGGGGGTTGCGCGATGGGCAGGCGAGCAGGCCCCTCCTACGGGGTCTCCTCGATGGCCTTCCTCAGCCGGTGGGAGCCCGTCTCGGAGGCCAGCAGCCGCTCCACGAAGCGCGTGTCGTAGTTGCCCTCAATGAAGGCGTCTTCCGCCATGGCCGCCCGGTGGAACGGGATGTTGGTGCGGATGCCCTGCACCACGTACTCGCCCAGCGCCCGCTGCATGCGCCGGATCGCCGTGGGCCGGTCCTCCGCGTACACGATCAGCTTGGCCAGCAGGCTGTCGTAGTACGGCAGCACCGTGTAGTTCTCGTACGCACTGGAGTCCACACGCACGCCATAGCCGCCGGGCACGCTGTAGGCCGTAATCTTGCCCGGCCAGGGCGCGAAGGTGACGGGGTCCTCGGCGTTGACGCGGCACTCGATGGCGTGGCCGCGCATCTGGATGTCCTCCTGCTTGCGCTGGAGGGGCTCGCCCGAGGAGAGCTTGATCTGCTCGCGCACCAGGTCGATGCCGGTGACGAGCTCGGTCACCGGGTGCTCCACCTGGATACGGGTGTTCATCTCCATGAAGTAGAAGCGCCCGTTCTCGTCGAGCAGGTACTCGATGGTGCCCACGTTGTTATAGCCGAGCTTCTCCATGGCGCGGATGGAGACCTCGCCCATCTGCTGGCGCAGCTCCGGCGTGAGGGCGGGAGAGGGGCTCTCTTCGATCAACTTCTGGTGGCGGCGCTGCACCGAGCACTCGCGCTCACCCAGGTGGATGATGCGCCCGTGCTCGTCGGCGACGACCTGGATCTCGATGTGGCGCGGCTTCTCCACGTACCGCTCGATGTAGAGGTCGCCGTTGCCGAAGGACGCCACGGCCTCGGCCGCCGCCGTGGAGAAGGCCTGGGCCAGCGCATGCGGCTCGCGGACGATCTTCATGCCCTTGCCGCCACCACCGGCCGCCGCCTTGAGGATGACCGGGAAGCCGATCTCCCGGGCGAAGGCCTCGGCCTCCTTGGGATCCTTCACCGTGCCGATGCTGCCGGGCAGCAGGGGCAGGCCGGCCTCGCGCGCGGCGTTGCGGGCACGCACCTTGTTGCCCATCAGCGAGATCATCTCCGGCCGGGGACCGATGAAATGAATCTTGCAGTCGCGGCACACCTTGGCGAACTCGGAGTTCTCCGAGAGGAAGCCGTAGCCCGGGTGGATGGCGTCCGCACGGGTGATCTCCGCCGCGGAGAGCAGCTGCGGGATGTTGAGGTAGCTCTCCTTGGACGGGGGCGGACCGATGCACACCGACTCATCGGCGAACCGCACGTGCAGCGCATTGGCGTCCGCCGTGGAGTGCACCGCCACGGTGGCGATGCCCAGCTCACGGCAAGCACGGATGACCCGCAGGGCAATCTCCCCGCGGTTGGCAATCAGCACCTTCTTGAACACGATGTCGTGCCTCCGCGGGGCGCTGAGCGCCCGCTATGTCAGACCGGCTCGATGCGGAAGAGCGTCTGGCCGAACTCGACCGGCTGCCCGTTCTCCACGAGGATCTCCGCCACGCGGCCCGCCACGTCGGCTTCGATCTCGTTCATCAGCTTCATGGCCTCGATGATGCAGAGCACCTGGCCCTTCTTCACCACCGTGCCCACCTCGACGAAGGAGGGCTGGTCCGGGGCGGGCGTCCGGTAGAACGTCCCCACGAACGGGCTGGTGACGGAATGGCCCGGCTTCTCCGCCGCCGGAGCCGCGGCGGCCGGAGCCGCGGCGGCCGCGGGGGCCGGAGCGTGGTGCATGGAGGGCGCGGCGGACATCACCGGCGCGGCGGACATCACCGGCGCGGCACTCACCGAGGGCGACACCGGGGCCGCGTGCACGATGGTGGGTACCGGCACGGGGCCACGGCGGATGAACAGCCGCTCCTCGCCCCGCTGCCAGACGAGCCGCGTGACCTCGGAGGCCTCGAGGATCTCCACGATCTGCCGGAGCGCCTCCACATCCAACGAGGTGGTGTTGCCCTCCACGCGGACGCCACCGCGCTGAGCGGGGGCCGCGGGCTCCGTTCGGACTGCCTTGCGCTTGGTTGCCAATTCCGTCTCCCCTCCCTGAACCGCAGTGAACCGCTGGTGGGCTCTAGCCCGCGGTGGCCACGCGCGTGAGGTACTTGCCGTCGCGCGTGTCGATCTTGAGGACGTCACCCTCGTTGATGAAGAGCGGCACGTTGACGGTGTAGCCCGTCTCCAGCGTGGCCGGCTTCATCGCGCCGGACACCGTGTCGCCACGCACGCCCGGATCACACTTGGTCACCTTCAGGTCCACCGAGTTCGGCAGCGTCACACCAATGGCCTTCCCGTTGTAGAACAGGATGGAGGCGTTGATGTTCTCCTTCAGGAAGTTCTTCGACTCCCCGAGGGCCTCGGCGTTGATGAAGGTCTGCTCGTAGTTGCGGGTGTCCATGAAGTAGAAGTCGCCGCCCTGCTCGTACAGGAACTGCATGTCCTTCTCTTCGATGTCGGGCTTGGCCACCTTCTCGCCGGACTTGAGAGTCGGCTGGAGCACGCGCCCGGTCAGCAGGCTGCGGATGGACGTGCGCACGAAGGCCGAGCCCTTACCGGGCTTGACGTGTTGGAACTCGACGATTTCGAAAGGCTCACCGTCGATTTCGATCTTCATGCCCTTGCGAAACTCGGACGTATCGATGACACCGGCCATGGACAGGCTCCTTCGGACAGCTTGAAAAGTCCGGGGTGTCTAGCCGATGGGGCCGCGCCTTGCAAAGTGGAAAGGCGCGGCGCGCTGCGCCGTCCGCTCGGCGGCCTACAACTCGGCGCGAATCTTGGGGGCGATCACCCGGAGGACGTACCTGCCCTTGCCGTAGTTACCGTCCGCCCGGAGCGCCAGCACCAGGAAGTATTCCGGGGTGATGAGGCGCATCAGCGTCAGCACACGCTCGCTGTTGACGCTGACCTCCTGCACCTCTCCCGTCTTGAGGGTCTCGGCGGCCTGGCGGAGCTGACCGAGCAGGTTGGCGTACTCCACCCAGGCCCCGTTCAGCTCCAGCTCGGCCGCATCCTCCTTCTGATGGGTATCCACGGAGATACCGTCGAAACCCATCACACTGCAGGCCAGGGCCCCGTCTACCTGGTTGACCACCGACTCGAGGTGCGTGCGGAAGGACATGGCGTCTGGCTTGTAGAAGGCCCGGAACAGCGGGTCAAGGAGCAGTCGCGGTGCAGACGATGCGCCCGCCCACGCCGGGGAACCCACACGTCCCGCTCGGGACCTGTCCCGCCGGGCAAACACCCGAGAAACCACTCGAGAACACGGTGACCGGGAAGGTGAACTTGTTGCTCTCCACCACCTGCCCGCCACTCATCCGTCCCCGGGCCTTGATGGTGGACAACACGGTCACCGCTTGACCAGGGGCGATGGCCTCGCCCAGGGCCTTGATCGCCTTGGGACCGAACGCGCTCACGAAGGTGTAGGACTCGTCCGGATCCGTTTCGGGCCGGAGGACGGTGTAGACGGCGACGCGATCCGTCTCGTCCGCGGGCAGGGTCACCGAGGCACCATCGGTGACCGGCTGAAACTGGTAGGAGTAGATGATCTCGTTGAGGGTGATGTCACTGAGCCCCTCCCCCGAGAACGGCTCCTGGCCGATGCTGATGGGCTGTTGGAAGGTGTTGGTCTCGACGCTCACGGCCAGCGGGAAGTTCTGACCGCCGGAGATGTCGAGCAGGCCCTCGCTCATGACGAGGTCCTCCGCGCCCGTACAGCCGACCCCCTCCTCGAACTCCAGCGCCCGGACCCCGAGGAACCGGATGGGCGCATCACCTTGATTGGCCACACAACCCAGCGGCGCCAACGCCAGTGCCACAATCGCCATCAATCGCTTCATGGACATCAACTCCTTGGACCGAAGAGAAAGGACCGGCTAGAGGGACTGGGCGATCGTCTGCCGGTTGAGGATGCGCGGCGTGATGAAGATGAGCAGTTCCTGACGGTCATCGCGCTCGCGGAAGTTCTTGAAGAGCAGCCCGAGGACGGGGACCTTCGACAGGAAGGGCACCGAGTTGCTCTGGGTGCTGCCGCGGCGGACGTAGATGCCACCGATGACGGTGGTGTCGCCGTCCTTCACCAGCACCTGGGTGTTGGCCTCCTTGCGCTGGATGGCGGGCTGGCCGTTGGCACCCGTCTGCGAGGGGTCAGGCTGGTTGTTGGCCGCGTTGATGGTCAGCATGATGCTGCCATCCTGGGTGACGTGGGGCGTCACCTCGAGCGACAGGCGCGCTTCCACGAAGGTGGTGTTGGCACCGGAGGCAGACACCTGGCTGAACGGGATGGACACACCCTGGCTGATGCGGGCGGTGTTGTTGTCCAGCGTCGTCACCTTGGGCGCGGAGATGGTCTTCACGACACCCTCGTT
This sequence comes from Archangium gephyra, assembly GCF_042230915.1. GTDB lineage: Bacteria > Myxococcota > Myxococcia > Myxococcales > Myxococcaceae > Archangium > Archangium gephyra_B. Next base: position 9,442,918 of record NZ_CP102578.1, read on the forward strand.
CTCCGCGGCCGACAAGCGCAGGTTAAGGGCGAGCGCACCACCGGCCGAGCCGAACACGAAGCCCAGCGCGCCACCGGAGCCCAGACCCGCGCCCACCGGCAGGTTGACGGCGAAGTTGGGGATGTCGGACACGCCCGGAGAGGTGCCTTCGATGCCACCCGTCACCACGGCGGTGTTGGGGAAGATGAGGCCGGTGGGATTGCCCGTGGAGGGCGCGGCCGCCGCCTGACCACCCCACTGCACACCGAGCTCGCGGCTGAACGAGGTGTTGGCCTCGACGATGCGGCTCTCGATGAGCACCTGCGGCGTCTGCGTGTCCAGGTTGCGCACCAGGGCCCGCGCCTTCTCCACGTTGGCGCGCACGTCCTTGACGATGAGCACGTTGGTCCGCGTGTCCACCGTCACCGTGCCGCGCTCGCTCAGCACGTCCTTCACGCGCTGCGACATCTCGTTGGCCGTCGCGTAGTTCACCGGGATGAGGTTGACCAGCAGCTCCTCCTGCGCGACGAGCGACTTCTTGCGCTCCTGGCGCAGCTTGGCCTCCTCCTCCAGCGTCTTGAGCGGAGCCACGCGCACGATGTTGCCGATCTCCTCCTTGCCCAGCGACTTGGTGCGCAGGACGAGATCCAACGCCTGATCCCAGGGCACGTTGCGCAGGCGGATGGTCACCTTGCCCTGCACGTCATCGGCCACGACGATGTTCTTCTTGGAGATCTCCGCGATCACGCGCAGCAGGTTCTGGATGTCGATGTCCTTGAACTCGAAGGACACCTTCTTGCCGCGGTAGCGGGCCTGCTGAGGGGCGCCCTCGGAAGCGTAGGTAGGCGCCTCGGCGGTGAAGCCGGCGGTGCGCTGGGTGACGGTCACCTGCTCCGTCTTCACGCCCTTGACACTCAGCCGCCAGGACAGGCCACCGGCCACCTGGCTCACGTTCTCCTCGATGGCGCCGTCCGCGGCCACCACCACGCGCACCCGGTTGCCCTCGCCGGGCACCGCGAAGGCGCTGATCATCTTCACCGGCGTCTCGAGCGCGCTGGTGTCCAGGCTGCGCTCCAGGCGGCGCGGCAGCCGGGCGTTCTCGATCGACAGCACCGCGCTGCGCGGATCCGGGCGCTCCACCTTCCACGCCACCGCGCCCGACAGCTTCAGGTTCACCCGGCCACCGGACTCGTTCTCGTCGAACGTCAGGTCCTTGACCTCCACGGTGGCCAGCTGGGCGTCCACGGGCTTGGCGCGCAGGGGCTCGTTCTCCGCCACCACCTTCTCGGGCGTGTCGGACGGCGCGGCCGGCTTGCGGGCCACCTTGCCGCCGAGCACCACCGCGAGGCCGCGGCCGGTGCGCTCCACCTCGTAGCCGGGCATCTGCCCGCGCACGTCGAGCACCAGCCGGACCTTGTCCGAGTGGGCGCCCACGCGCACTTCCTTCAGCACGCCCGAGCGGACGCGCGGCGCTCGTGCCGACAGGCCCACGCCGTACACGTCCACCGCGAGCCGGGGAGGATCCGCCAGCTCCAGCACCTCGTAGCGGGCGACCTCGCCGTCCGCGCCGATGCGCAGCGTGTCACGGGTGAAGGAGAGGCTGGTGATGCGGCGCGCCGGGTGCGCCACCTCGCGCTCGTCCGCCTCGGCCGCCACCACGTTCTCGGGCAGCGCGGCGGCCTTCTTCTCCTGCGGCTCGGCCGCGGCCGGCTGCGGCGCGGGGGCCACCTCCGGAGCGGGCGCGGCGCTGGCGACGGCGGCCTTGGGCTCGGCCGGCGTCACCGGCTCCGCCTTCGCCTCGGCCACCTTCGCCTCGGCCGCCACTCCGTCCACGGAGATGATGACCTTGTTGCCGTCGGCGCGCACGTCGTACTGCGCGGCCTGGTGCAGGGCCACCAGCACCCGGCCGACGCTGGCGCGCTCGTCCGAGAACTGGGAGGCCACCACTCCGGCCACCGGTCCCTGGCCGTTATGGTGCCCCTTGATGCCCGTGGCGTCCGCCGACGAGAGGTCCACCACCAGCCGCTCCGGGCCACTGAGCCGGAAGACGGTGAAGGTAGGAGCCCGCGTGCCGGCCACCACCACCTGGGCGCCCGAACCCGTCTGCACGACCTTCAGGTCGCGCAACGTATTGAGCTCGGCGGCCTCGGCCCCGACACCCACGATGGCAACCGCCAGGGCGGCCACCACGCTCATCAACTTGCCCCTCGTCACATCGCTCTCCTCGAGCATGCTTCCCCTCAACAAGTTGCAATGGGCCAGGGGAGCCGGGAACAACCCGGCTCCCAAGGTCACCGGGCCACTACGGCTCCCAGTTCTTGCCCGTCATCAGGTCGTAGGCGGGGTCCACCCGGCCATCCTGCTGCTTCAGTTCCAGCTTCACCGGGTTGTAGACCACCCGGTCCGCCGTGGTGGTGGTCTCCGTGACGATGACCTCCTCGCGGAGGATCTGCGTCACCTTGCCACCCTGGCGGCCCATGCGGGTATTGCGGCGCACGATGTGGCCACGGCCCATGGGATCTTCCACCATGGCCATCGGGTTGGCATCACCGGTCACCACCGCCACCAGCTTGAGCTGGTCGATGTCCCACTGGCACAGCGGCTCGCTGCAGGCCGTCGCCTGGGGATTGGCCGGCGTATTCTCGCGAACCATATCCTGGATGGGACTGCGGAACGGATCTCTCCGGCCCACGGGGTTGTAGCTGTAGACGTAGGCGGGCCCGGCCGCCACCGTCGTCTCCGCGGGCTTGTCCTTCGGGGCCTCGGCCTTCGGGCGCGTGGACACGGCCGGCGCAGGCGGCGGCGCTTCCTCCTCGCCGCATCCGACGAGCGCGAGGGCCAGTGCCCCCGAAATGAACATGGATTGGAACGTCTTCATCCTCGGGTCCCCTTGTCGCCCCATTTCCAGGACCGATCAAGTTTCTGCTACTACTTCTTGGTTTCAGGCTGCTTCGCCGTGTTGACGAAGCGGAAGGTGGTGGCGAGGAACGAGCTGTTGAGCATCACCTTCTCGTTCTTCACCTTGGCGCCATCGAGCTTGATGTTGTTGACGTTGACGATGCGCCGCATGGTGGAGACCTCCTGCAGGAACATGGCGATCTCGTGGTAGTTGCCGCTCACCACCATCTTGATGGGGATGCGCGCGAAGAAGTCACCACCGCCCACCGTCTCCGGACCCGGCTCCACGCGGGCGATCTCCAGCCCGGACTTCTTGCCGATGTCGTTGATCTGCGCGAGCAGCTCCTCGATGTCCTTGTTCTCGGGCAGTTCGGTGAGGGCCTCGGCGAGCTTCTGCTCCAGCACGTCCATCTCGCGCCGGCGCTCGTTGAGGTTCTGGGCGATCTCGCTCTTCTCGGCCAGTTCCAGGTCCAGCTTGCGCTGTTGGGCCTGCTGCTCCTCCATCTCCACTTCCAGCGGCTGGATGCCGAAGAAGAAGTTGGCGGCGGTCAGCACCATGACCAGGCCCACCAGTACGCCGAACCGTACGGCGGGAGGTGCCTTCGCGAGCCTTTCGAGTTGCTTGTCCATGGCTGCGGTTCCTCTCAGATGGCGTAGTTGGCGGTGAGGGAGATGTCGAAGTCCACCGTGCTCACCTCACCCGGCTTGGCACCGATGCCCGCCTGGGTGCTCTTGAGATCCACGTTGGAGAAGAAGGGCTTGATGTCGCCCACGGGGAACTCCTCGATGGCGGCCTCGGCGGCCACGAGCTCCACGCGGGACGTCTTGGCCTCGCGGCGCTGCTCCACCAGGCGGCCAATGCCCTTGGGCGTCCACACCATGCCGTTGAGGTTGCGCATCAGCTCGGCCACGTCGTCGTGACTGACGGCGGAACCGGTCAGCTTCACGCTGCCGCGCTCCTCGTTGAAGGCCTTGATCCACGCCTTCTTGGGCAGCGCGGTGGAGAGCGCGTCCAGCATGCGCACCGGCCCGGAGCGGCCGCGGCGCAGCTCGTCCAGGACGGCCAGCTTCTTCTCCACCTCGGTCTTGCGGGTGTTGATGTTCTTCACCTCGCCGATCGTCTTGTCGAGATCGGCGATGCGGCGCTTGGTGTTGGCCAGGCCCTCGGCCTGCCTCTCCACCACGCCGTTGCGATCGGCGTACCACATGTAGTTGCCCACGGCCGCGCCCACGAGCACGAACACGAAGAGGGCCAGGACTTGGCGGCCCGCGTTCGGCCTGACCTTGGCCCGGACTGGCAGCAGGTTGATACGAATCATCATGTGCGTCGGTCCTTCGAAGACGAAGAAGCTGGGGAGGGATGATCAGCCGAGCTTGTCGCCAGGCTTGCGCAATGCCAGACCCACGGCCACCGCGGCCATCGGCGCCACCTCCATGATGAAGGCGGGGTCGAACTTGCGGTTGTCCACGTCGATCTTCCGGAACGGGTTGAGGATCTCCACCGGCACGCCCACGCGCGTCTCGATGGTCTTGAACAGCGCCGGAATCTTGGCGGTTCCACCGGAGAGGTAGACCTTGGTGAAGTTGGCGTCCACGGCGGTGCCCGCGTAGAAGTCCAGCGAGCGCTGGATTTCACCGGCCACCTGCTCGGCCACGCCCAGCAGCACCCGCTCCACTTCCTGGGGAACCACGGCGTCCGAGTCCCCGCGGGTGCCGCCGATCTTCAGCGCCTCGGCCTCCTCGTAGGAGACGTTGAGCTGCTTCTGGATCTCCTCGGTGAACTGGTTGCCGCCGATGGTCACGTCACGGGTGAAGACGGTGATGCCGTTGGAGATGATGTTGATGTTCACCACCGAGGCGCCCGCGTTGATGAGCACCACCGTCTCCTTGTCGGGGACGTCGTAGTTGGAGGCGAACATGTTCTGGACGGCGAAGGCGTCCACGTCCACCACCACCGGCTGCAGCCCCGACTCGGAGACCACGGTGGTGTAGTCGTTGATCATGTCCTTCTTGGCCGCGACCAGCAGCACGTCCATCTGGCCGGTGGCGTCATTGCCGCCCGCGTCCAGGATCTGCGTGTCGATGTTCACGTCCTTCACGTCGAAGGGGATGTACTGCTCCGCCTCCCACTGGATGCTCTCCTCGAGCTCCTCCTGGCTCATCCGGGGCATCTGGATCTTCTTGATGATGACCGAGTGGCCGGAGACGCCGATGGCGACCTCCTTGTTCTTGATCTTCAGCTCGGTCATGAGCTCCTGCAGCGCCTGGACGATGGCGGTGGAGTTCATGAGCGCGCCGTCGACGATGGCCTCGGGCGGCAGCGGCTTCATGCCGAAGCTCTGCAAGGCGTAGCTCACCTGGCCACGCTTGCGCTGCTCCTTGAGCAGGATCATCTTCACCGAGGTCGATCCGATATCGAGACCGAGTGCCAGCTTTCCCTTCGCCATACAGTCGTCGCTCCTGGAGGGGCCGCTAGCGTAGCACCGGCTCGCGAGCCCTCCTAAAAAGTGCTCCGCGCCTGCCAGTGCAGCAGGCGGCCAATCTGTCCCCCGGAATCCCACGGCGGTGCACCCACGCCGCTCTTGTAGGGCCGATTTTCCGGCTTCGGACGCGTTCCGTCAAATCACCCCGTCCGCCGCTTCGTCCACTGCCGGGCGGCCGGTCAGCCTCGCTCCCCCTCGGCATCCGCGTCGATTCCGTACTCCTTGATTTTGTACAGCAGGGCCCGATGACTGATCTCCAGCACCTCGGCGGCGCGGGTGCGGTTGCCCCGGGTACGGCGCAGGGCGGCGCGGATGTAGGACTCCTCCAGGTCGCGGATGGCCTGTTTGAGGGACAGGTTGGCCTCGGACGAGGGACGCGTGGGGGTGAGCGCGGGGGCGCTGGCCGGTGGAGGGACGGCCCAGAGCCGCTCGGGCAGGTTCTCCGGGAGGATGCGCTCTGCCTCGGCGAGCAGGACCGCGCGCTCCATCGCGTTCTCCAGCTCGCGCACGTTGCCGGGCCAGGCGTAGGCGGCCAGGAGCGCCTCGGCCTCGGGGCTGAAGCCGCGCACGGGCGGCTCGCGGTTGAGCTCGCGGTTGAAGCGCGTGAGGAAGGCACGGGCCAGCAGGAGGATGTCCGACTGGCGCTCACGCAGCGGAGGCACGCGCACGTTCACCACGTTGAGCCGGTAATAGAGGTCCTCGCGGAACTCGCCCCGCTCCACCAGCCGGCCCAGGTCGCGCAGCGTGGCGGCCAGGACGCGCACGTCCACCTTCTCCGCGCGGTTCTCCCCCACCGGGCGGATCTCCCCCTCCTGTAGCACGCGCAACAGCTTCACCTGGGCGGGCGGGGGCAGCTCCCCCACCTCGTCGAGGAAGAGCGTGCCACCGTCGGCCTCGCTGAAGAGGCCGCGCCGGGCGGTGCGCGCGTCGGTGAAGGCGCCGCGGGCATGGCCGAAGAGCTCGCTCTCGATGAGGCCCGCGGGGATGGCGCCACAGTTGACGGCGACGAAGGGCATGGCGGCCCGGGGTGAGCGCGCATGCAGGGCCCGGGCGATCAGCTCCTTGCCCGTCCCGCTCTCGCCGGTGATGAGGACGGTGGTGCCCACCGGCGCGAGCTTCTCCACCTGCCGCATCACCACGCGCATGGGCTCGCTCTCGCCGAGGATGCCCTCGCCGGGCGACACCCCACCGGCCCCCTGCAGGCGCCGGTTCTCCCGCAGCAGCCGCTCGCGCTCCTCCGCCTTGCGCAGGACGAAGACGATCTCCTCGGGCTTGAAGGGCTTGCGCACGTAGTCGTACGCGCCGGCCCCCACCGCCTCGAGCGCCTGCTCCTGCGAGCCGTAGGCGCTCATCACCACCACCGTCAGCCCCGGATGGTCCGCGAGCGCCTGACGCAGCAGGGACAGGCCGTCGCGCTTGGGCATGCGCACGTCACACAGCAGCACGTCGTAGCCGCGCGCGGACAGCTCCCGCAGCGCCTCCTCGCCATCGGCCACGGCGCGCACCTCGTAGCCCAGGCCGGAGAGCACCAGGGTGAGGACGTGGCGGACGGAGGGCTCGTCATCGGCGACGAGGATGCTGCGGAAGAGGGCCATGAGCCCCTTCAGAAGTAGCCCACTCCGGGGTGCGCGGCCAGATTCCGCCTCAGATGGCTGGCAGCCGGACGGAGAAGCGAGCACCCCCTCCCGGCATGTTCTCCGCCGTGAGCCGCCCGCCCATCCCCTCCGCCAGGTGCAGCGAGACGGCCAGCCCCAGCCCCGTGCCCTGCCCGGGCTCCTTGGTGGTGAAGAAGGGCTCGAAGAGGCGCGGCATCACCTCCGCCGGGATGCCAGGCCCCGTGTCCTCCACCACCAGCAGCACGTCTCCCCCCTCACTCCGGGTGGAGATCCGGACAAGCCCCTGCCCTCCCATGGCCTGCACGGCGTTGAGCAACAGGTTGATGACGATCTGTGACAGCGGGCCGGAGTCCGCCCGCGCGAGCAGTCCGGGCATGAGCGCGAGCTCCAACCGCACCTGCGAGAAGTCCCGTCCCACCTTCACCAGCTGCACGCACGTCTCCACCACGTGCCCCACCTCCACCGGCCCCAGCTGCTCGCGCGCGGGACGGCCAATCTCCAGCAGGCCCCGCACGATGCCGTCGATGCGCTGCACCTCATGATCGATGCGCCCGAGGTACTCCTGCACCTCTGCATCCTTCACGCGGGCCCCGGCCAGCGACAGGTAGCCGAGGATGCCCGCCAGCGGGTTGCCCACCTCATGGGCCACGCCCGCGGCGAGCCGGCCCACGGTGGCCAGGCGCTCCGCCGAGACGAGCTCCGTCTGCGCCTGGGCCAGGCGCGCGTTGGCGGCCCGCAGCGCTTCCAGCTGACGCCGCGTGGTCTCCTGCTCCTCCTGGAGCGCCGCCGCCAGCCGCGAGAGCGCCCGCTGGATGCGCGACAGCAGCGGCCCCGGGCTCTCCGGCACCGACACATCCAGCTCCAGCCGGCCGAGCTGCTCCACCACCACCTCGGTCCGCCGCAGGGGCCGGCCCACCATGAAGTCCAGCACCACGTACGCCAGCACGGTGAGCAGCACCAGGTCCAACATCAGGAGGAAGGGCAGCGAGCCAATCGTCCGCGCCAGCACCACCGCCTCCGGCGAGCCGTACACCGTGCCGTGGCGCGCCACCTCCAGCAGCGCCAGCAGCGGCCGCTGCAGGGTGAGCCAGGTGAAGCCCGTGCCCACCACGCTGAGCAGGAAGGCGACGCTGGCGATGCGCCACTTCATCCGCGTCCGCGCTCCTTCACCGGATGCCCGTGAGCAATAGATCCAACGGCTCCGGCAGCACCCCCCGCAGCCACGGCCCGAGCAGCATCACCTCGAGCGCCGCGAGCGACAGCCAGGGGCCGAAGGGGATGTTGGTGGGACCCGGCTCCCAATCGTCCTCCTCCTCCTCTCCCTCCTCCGCGTCCTCCCGGGTGTGCGCCTGCTCCTCCGCCACCTGGGCCGGTCCGGGCTCGCCCGCCTGGGGAGTCTCCGCCCCGGGAGCGGTGGCCGGCGGCGTCACGGCGGCGGGCTCCGGGGCCGGCGCCGGTCCCGCCCGTCCGTGGATGAGCAGCATCGCCACGCCCACCACCGCGCCCTGCAACGAGGAGAGGAAGATGATGGCCAGCAGTGGCTTCCACGTGAGGAAGGCGCCGATGAGCGCGAGCAGATCCTTGTCTCCCGCCCCCAGCGCCTCCTTCTTGAAGATCTTCTCCCCCAGCCACTCCATCCCCCAGAAGACGAGGAAGCCGGCCACCGCGCCAATGATGGAGTCGCGCACCCGCCCCATCCCCATCGGCCACGACAGCACCACCCCGGCGGCGATGCCCGGCCACGTCAGCTCGCTCGGGAGGATCCAATGCTCCAGATCAATGAAGGAGAGCGGCACCAGCAGCAGCACCAGCACCAGCGCGGCCACCAGCTCGGGCGTCCAACCAAAGCGGCGCTGGCAAGCCAGGAAGAGCAGCGCGGTGAGCAGCTCGATGAGCGGGTAGCGCCAGGAGATGGGCAGACCGCAGGAGCTGCAACGAGCGCGCAATGCCACCCACGACAACACTGGAATGTTCTCGTACCAGGCGAGTTGATGCGCGCACCGGGGACAGCGCGAGCGCGGGTGCACGATGCTCTCGCCCGCGGGCACGCGAGCGATCACGACATTCAAGAAACTGCCGAAGAGCAGGCCCATGACGAAAACCAGTGCCACGGCCGCACCTTCCACCGCCTGAGGAGTCACGTTCTCCGTCCCTTCGTTCCGCCAGAAGCTCCGGACCGCGGAGCATAGGGCCCAGAAGCGTCACCGGTGCAGACGATTCCTGTCACTCCAGTGACAAAAATTGGCACCCGCAAACCGTCACCGGATGGCAGATCCAACGCAAGTGCCTGGATCTGCGTTGGAGCGCACTGGGTTTGACGGTGGCACCGTTCGTGCTATTCCTCACGACGGCTTCGGCCGCAACCCAGCCTTCACCCGAAGGGAATCCCCATGACCCGTCTGTTCGCCCGCAAGAACCGCGGCTTCACCCTGATCGAGCTCATGATCGTGGTGGCCATCATCGGCATCCTCGCCGCCATCGCCATCCCGAACTTCATCAAGTTCCAGGCTCGCTCCAAGCAGGGCGAGGCCAAGGCCAACCTGAAGGCCTGGTTCACCACGCAGCGCGCCTTCCTGCAGGAGAAGGACCGCTACGAGCAGGACATCAAGATCATCGGTTACGCCCCCGAGCGTGGCAACCGCTACGCCTACTACTTCAAGGCGTCCCCCGACTGGGAGGTCCGTGAGGAGAAGGCCCTCCCCGACCTGACCACCGCCACGGGCATCACGGTGGACACCGGTAAGTTCAAGGGCGCGACCACCAACCCTGCGTACAAGGCCGTTGGCCTGACCCACGCTGGCTCCGGCGCGGCTCCCCTGAAGCCGGGCATCTCCGGCACGTGCCCGGGCTGCAACATCGACGCGATCGCGGCCGGCAACATCGACAACGAGATCGTCGGCAACGACACCTGGTACATCGCGACCTCTGACTCCACCGGCAACGCCGACTGCGGCAACGCCGACGAGAAGATGGCCGTCGCTGGTACGCCGTTCATGAACTACAACGACGTCGACTGCGACAAGTAAGTCGCTCGACCGCCGGACAGGCTCTCTCGAGCCACCGTCGGAAACGAAAGGACACTCGGGCATAAACCCGGGTGTCCTTTCTGTTTTAATGCCGCCCATGAGGTCGCGAACTTCCCTGCCTGCCCTGCTGGTCGGCATCTTCAGCCTGACCGCCCTCGTCCTGCTCGCGGCGCCGCCTCGCAAGCCGCCCCGAGGTCCCCACCAGGAACCCCTGCTGCCTCGCCAGGAGTTGCTGCGGATGGTGGGCCACGGCTACCAGCAGCTGCTCTCCGATTACTACTGGCTCCAGGTCGTCCAGGCCACCGGCAGTGCGTTCGACGCCGCGGAGTACCGGGACATCTACCCGTACGCGGAGCTCACCACCGATCTGGATCCCAAGTTCAGCTCGGTCTACCCCTTCGCCGCCGGGGCGCTGCCCACCAACCTGGGGCGCGAGACCTGGGTCAATACCGAGGAGTCCACCCGTCTTCTGCGCAAGGGCCTGAAGACGTTCCCGGACAACCTCAAGCTGCACATCCTGCTGGCCTACAACCTGAGCGCCTTCCACAAGCAGTACAAGGAGGCCGCGCAGGTGCTGGAGCGGGCCTCGAAGCTCCCGGGCGCGCCCGGCTATCTGGCCCCGCTGGCCACCCGCCTGTATGCCCAGTCAGGAAGCGTGGACGCCGGCCTCGCGCTGGCCCGCTCCCTCGCGGACTCCGCCGAGGATGAGGAGACGCGGGAGATCTTCCAGCAGCGCGTGCGCGACCTGGAGATAGAAGCAGAGCTGCGGCGCGTGGAGGCCTCCATCGGCCAGTTCCGCCAGGAGTTCGGCGTGGCCCCGCCCGATGTCGACACGCTGCTGTGGTTGGGCTTCCTGGACACGCCTCCGTACGATCCCAAGGGCGGAGGTTTCGTCATCGGCTCCGATGAGCGCGCCTATTCGGAGACGCAGCAGCGGCGGCTCGAAGTCTTCACCCCCGACAACCGTGGTTACCAATGGGCCATGCCCATGGAGCGGTGAACCCATGGACTCTCCCTCTCCCATCGAAATCCGAAACCTGTCGAAGACGTACCGGCTCGGCTTCTTCATGAACCGGCAGGTGCGTGCGCTCCAATCACTGGACCTCTCGCTGAGGCCAGGCCAGGTCTATGGACTGCTCGGACCCAACGGCGCCGGCAAGTCCACCACCATCAAGATTCTCCTGAATCTGGTGCAGCCCTCGGCAGGCGAGGCCCGGCTGTTCGGCATGCCCCCCGCGGAGCGGGAAGCCCGCCGCCGCGTGGGCTATGTGCCGGAGAACCCCGCGCCCTACGAGTACCTCACGGGCCGCGAGTTCGTGACCCTGTCGGGACGGCTGACGGGCATGAGCGGCAAGGAGCTGGATGACCGGGTCAACGAGGTGCTCGGCATGGTGCAGATGAGCCGTGCCGCCAACCTGCAGATCCGCCGTTACAGCAAGGGCATGGTGCAGCGCGTGGCGCTGGCGCAGGCGCTGGTGTCCAAGCCGGACCTGCTCATCCTGGACGAGCCCACCTCGGGGTTGGATCCCGTGGGCCGCCGGCAGATCCGCGATCTCATCCTCGAGGAGCGCCAGCGCGGGACGACGGTGCTCTTCTGCACGCACATCATCCCGGACGTGGAAGCGCTGTGTGACCGGGTGGCGGTGCTGGTGGGCGGCCGGCGCGTGCGCGAGGGCAGCGTGGCCGAGCTGGTGAGCTCGCAGGCCACGCACATGGACATGACGGTGGAGGGGCTGCCGCTGGAGCGCCTCCAGGCGCTGGGAGTGAGCCTGGAGCGGACGCGCCAGCTGGAGAACCGCGTGCTGCTGCACGTGCGTGAAGCGGAGGCCCAGGCCCTGCTCAAGCGCGTGCTGGAGCACGGAGGCCGCGTCACCCAGCTGCAGCCGGCCCGTTTCTCGTTGGAAGAACTGTTCCTGCGTGCGCTGGAAGAGGCGAAGCAGGGTCCCGTTGGAGGAGAGATTTCGTGATGGGTCCGTTCGTCGCCCTGGCGCTCAATGGGTTCCGGGAGGCCCGGCGCAACCGGGTCACCCTGCTGGTGGCCATCTTCGCGCTGGCCATGCTGCTGTCCACCACGCTCGTGCTGGAGGTCACCGTCGGCACGTTCGACCGCGTCATCACCGACGTGGGCCTGGGGGCCATGAGCCTCATGCTGGTGCTGCTCGCCATCTTCCTCTCCAGCGGGCTCATCTCGCGGGAGATTGAAAGGCGCACCATCTTCCTCATGGTGTCCAAGCCCCTGTCGCGTGGCGCGTTCCTCGTGGGCCGGCTGATGGGCAACATGCTCACCGTGACGGTGCTGCAGGCGCTCATGGCCGCGCTCTTCTTCGTGATGATGCGCTTCTACGACAGCCCCATCAGCCAGGCGCACCTGGCGGCGGTGGGCATGCTGTGGTTCGAGCTGTGGGTGCTCAGCGCCGTGGGCTTCCTGATGTCCAGCTTCTCCAGCCAGATGGTGTCGGCGTTCGTCACGGTGAGCGTGTACTTCGCCGGCCACCTGTCGTCGGACATCTACGCGCTGGCCTCGAAGTCCAAGAGCGCGGGCATCCAGGTGCTGGGCAAGGCCGTGTACTACGTGCTGCCGGACCTCTCGCGCTTCAACTACAAGCCGCACGCGACGTACTACGTCGACGTCGCCTCCAGCGAGCTGCTCTCGTCCGCGCTGTACGGCATGGCCTACACCAGCGTGCTGGTGGCGCTGGCCGTCATCCTCTTCAACCGGCGCGACTTCCGCTGAGGCGCCCCCGGCCCGGGGAGGCGGGACTCACGTCTCGTCCTCCCGGTCCGACAGGCCGTGCTTGGCCAGGCGGTAGCGGAAGGAGCGGAACGTCAGGCCCAGCAGCTCCGCCGCGCGGATCTTCACCCCGCCCGCCTGGGACAGGGCGGCCAGCAGGTAGCGCCGCTCGGCGTCGTCCAGGTGGTGCTCCAGCGAGAAGCCCGCGCCGAGCGGCACCTCCGCCGAGGAGGGCGTGGCCGCCGGAGACGGAGCCGGCTCACCCCGCAGCGTGGGCGGCAGCGAGGCCAGCGTCAGCACGTCTCCATCCGCCAGCGTGGCCGCGCGCTCGACGATGTTCTCCAACTGGCGCACGTTGCCCGGGAAGGAGTAGGCGGACAGCACCGCCAGCGCCTCCGGGGAGAAGCGCATCCCCGGCCGCCCCAGCTCCTTGCGCTGGCGCTCGAGGAAGTGCTCGGCCAGCAGCGGGATGTCCCCCGCCCGCTCGCGCAACGGCGGCAGCTCGAGGGTGATCACGTTGAGGCGGTAGAAGAGATCCTCCCGGAAGCGCCCCGCCTTCACCTCGGCCTCCAGCCGCCGGTTGGTGGCGGCCACCACGCGCGCGTGGAAGGGAATCTCCGCCGAGCTGCCCACCGGCTTCACCTTGCGCTCCTGCAGCACGCGCAAGAGCTTCACCTGCGTGGCCAGCGGCACCTCGCCAATCTCGTCGAGGAACACCGTCCCCTCCCCCGCGTGCACCAGCAGGCCCGGCCGCTCCTGCGTGGCGCCCGTGAAGGCGCCCTTCACGTGGCCGAAGAGCTCGCTCTCCAGCACACCCTCGTTGAGGGCCGCGCAGTTGACGGGCAGGAAGGGCTGGCCCGCGCGCTGGCTCTTGAGGTGGATGGCCTTGGCGATGAGCTCCTTGCCCGTGCCGCTCTCCCCATGGATGAGGACGGTGGAGCGCGTGGGCGCCACCTTCTCCACCAGGCCCCACACGGCGCGCATCCGCTCGCTGCGGCCCACCCCCATCACCCCCGCGCCGGGCACCAGGTGCTCGCGCAGCGACACGTTCTCCTGGCGCAGCGAGCGCTTCTCCAGCGCCTTCTGCACCAGCAGCTTCAGCTCCTCGTTGTCGAAGGGCTTGCCGATGTAGTCGTACGCCCCCTCGCGCATGGCCTCCACCGCCGAGGCCGCCGTGCCAAAGGCGGTGATGACGATGACCTCGGGCGGCTCGGGCAGCGAGCGCGTGGCGCGCAGCACGTCCATGCCGCTCTGCGAGGCGCCCAGCTTCATGTCGGTGATGACCAGGTCCACCTTCGCCGAGCCCAGCACCTCCCGCGCCGCCTTCACGCCGTCCGCGCACGTCACCTGGTAGCCCGCACGGGACAGCAGCACCTCCAGGAACTCGCGCATCGACAGCTCATCGTCCACCACCAGGATGTGCACGGCCACGCTCTGCCTTTCCCCCTCAACCCTGCAGTGGCAGCTGGATGAGGAACTCGGTGCCCTCCTGCGGCGAGGAGGACACCCGGATGTTGCCACCATGCGCACGCACGATGGAGTACGCCGTGGACAGCCCCAGGCCGGTGCCGCCCTCCCGGGTGCTGAAGAAGGGCTCGAAGATGCGCGACAGGTCCGTGGCGGGAATGCTGCCCCCCGAGTCCCAGATGCGCAGCAGGGCCAGCTCGTCCGCGGCCTCCAGCGTCACCCGCACCCGGCCTCCCAGGCCCGCCGCCTGGAAGGCATTGCGCAGGATGTTGATGAGCACCTGCCGGAGCTGATCCGCGTCCACCGGCACGCGCAAGGGAGCCAGCGCCATCTCCACCCCCACCTGCCAGGCCAGGGGATCCGCCCTCAACATGTCCACCGTCTCCGCCACCAGCACCTCCAACTCCAGCGCCTGCTTGACGGGAGGTGGCGGGCGGGCGAAGCGCAGGAAGTCCTCCACCAGCTTGGACAGCCGGTCCGACTCGCGCAGGAGGATCTCCACCAGCTTGGTGGAGGACGGGTCGCTCCCCGGCTCCTGGACGAGCAGCTGCGCCGAGCCCCGCATGGCGGCCAGGGGATTGCGGATTTCATGGGCGAGCTGGGCGGCCAGCGTCCCCAGGGCGGCCAGCCGGTCCGCGCGCTTGAGGTCCTCCTCGATGCGGCGCAGCTCGGTGAGATCCTGGAAGACGACGAGCGTGCCCCCGCCGCCGCTGCCCTCCAGCCCCGTCACCGTCAGCCCGAGCGTGCGCAGGCCGGCGGGCGTCTGCACCGTCAGCTCCCGGCGGCGCTGGCGGGCCTCCTTGCCCAGGGCCCCCGGCAGCAGCGACTCCACGTGCAGGCCCGGCGGCGGCCGCGCCTCCAGGGACAGGATGGCGCTGGCGGCCCGGTTGACGAAGGTGACCCGCCCCGCGTCGTCGCAGGTGATGAGCCCGGAGGGCATGCAGGCCAGAATCTGCCGCTGCAGGTTGTCCAGCTTCTGGAGGTCCGCCTCGCGCTCGGACAGCCGCCCGCCCGTGGCCGACAGCTGGCGCGACAGGTAGCCGGCCAGCGCGGCGATGAGGAAGAGGGCCAGCACGTTGCTGCCCAGCAGGAAGGCCAGGCGCTGCCGGCTGACGTCTCCCACGCCCAGGGGCGGCTCCAGCCACTGCAGCTTCACCGCCACCAGCAGCGAGGCATAGGCCACGGCCCCGGCCCCCGCGGCCAGCAGCGCGCCCCGGCCATCCAGCACGATGCTCGCGCCAATGACGGCCAGCAGGTAGAGGAAGGTGAAGGGACTGTCCCCCACGCCCGTGAGGAAGACGAGCACCGAGGCGATGAGCAGATCCCCCACCACCTGCACCACCGCCGCCACCCGGTCCGCCCGGCCCCCGCGCAGCATGAGGCCGTACACCAGGGTGAAGAGGTAGACGAGCCCGATGACCGCGAAGGACAGCGTGTCCACGCGGCTGGGCTCTTCCACCAGCGGCTGCATGAGCAGCCGGGCCGCCACCGCCACCAGCGACAGGCTGACGGCCACCGTGCGGAACACGGTGAGCCACACCAGCCGCGTCCGCAGCGCATCCGCCTGCGGAGGCGCGGCGAGCACCAGCCCGCCGACGCTACTTGACGGCACCGGCGATGGCGAAGATGGGCAGGTACATCGAGATGAGGAAGCCGCCGACCACGCCGCCGAGGAACACCATCATCAGCGGTTCGATCATCGCCGTGAGCCCCGCGACGGCCGTGTCCACCTCGTCGTCGTAGAAGTCGGCGATCTTGTTGAGCATGGTGTCCATGGCGCCCGTGGCCTCACCGACGCCGATCATCTGCACCACCATGGGCGGGAACACCTTCGTCTCCAGCAGCGGGCCGGCGATGTTCTTGCCCTCGGCGATCTTCCCGCGCACGTAGTAGATGGCCTCTTCCACCGAGCGGTTACCGGCCGTCTTCGCGGTGACGTCCAGCGCGTCCAGGATGGGCACGCCCGAGGAGATCATCGTGCCGAGCGTGCGGGTGAAGCGCGCCACGGCCACCTTGCGGATGACGGGCCCGAAGATGGGCGCCATCAGGAACGCCTTGTCCAGGAAGCGCCGGCCCTGCGGGTGACGGTAGGTGTACGTGAAGGCGATGACGACGGCGGCGATGATGCCGAAGGCGTGGAACACGTAGTTCTGGGCCCACTCGGACAGGTCCACCACGAACTGGGTGGGCGCCGGCAGCGCCTGGCCGAAGTCGGCGAACATCTTGGCGAACGTCGGCGTCACCTTGAGGAGCAGCAGCGCCGTCACGCCGAAGGCCACCAGGAGCACGATGACCGGGTAGGTCATGGCGCCCTTGACCTTGCGCTTGAGCTTCTCGTTCTTCTCGCGGTAGGCCGCGAGCCGGTTGAGGATGTTGTCGAGAATACCGCCGACCTCGCCGGCCGCGCACAGCTGGACGAAGAGCTCGTCGAAGACCTTGGGGTGGTCCGCCAGCGCGTCGGCGAAGGTGGAGCCCTGCTCCACCTTGCTCTTGATGGCGAACACGACCTTGCGGAAGGCCGGGTTGTCCATCTGGCTGCCGAGGATGTCGAGGCACTGCACCAGCGGCAGGCCGGCGTCGATCATCGTGGCGAACTGACGGGTGAAGACGAGGATGTCCTTGCCCGTGACGCCCGACCCGAAGGAGACGTTCAGGTCGGAGTCGAGGAGACCCTTCTTGCGGACCTTGACGGGGTTGAGACCGAGCGACTTGAGACGGGCATTGACCGCCTCGATGTCATTGGCCTCCATCTCTCCCTTCTTGGTCTCGCCAGACTTGGTCTTGGCCTCCCAGAGGAACTGGGCCGTGTTCTTGGACTTTGGGGGTGCCGACTTCTGGGTTGCCGTTGCAGCCATACAGCCCTCCGAGGGGGACGAGAGTCTATCCCCTCAGTCAAATTTCGCGAATTAGCGTCCGCCCGGCCCGGCCGGCCGCTGACCAGCCATGCCACCAGGGCCCGCCCCCGCCGACAGGATGTTGCGCAGCTCGTCCGGATCGCTCGAGCGGCCGAACGCCTCTTCCTGGGAGATGAGCCGGCGCGCCAGCAGCTGCGCCAGGGCCTGATTGAAGGTCTGCATGCCGAACTTGGCCTGGCCCACCTGCATCGCCGAGTACACTTGGTGCACCTTGTCCTCGCGGATGAGGTTGCGGATGGCGGGGTTGGGGATCATCACCTCCAGCGCCAGCACGCGGCCCGGAGAGCCCGACTTGGCGATGAGCGACTGGCTCATCACGCCTTCCAGCACGAAGGACAGCTGCGCGCGCACCTGCGGCTGCTGGTACGGCGGGAACACGTCCAGCACACGGTTGATGGTCTGCACCGCGCTGTTGGTGTGCAGCGTGGCGTAACAGGTGTGGCCCGTCTCGGCGATGACGAGCGCCGCTTCGATCGTCTCCAGGTCTCGCAGCTCGCCCACCAGCACCACGTCCGGGTCCTGGCGGAGGATGTACTTGAGCGCCGTCTTGAAGTTGCGCGTGTCCGCACCCACCTCGCGCTGGTTCACCAGGCAGTTCTTGTGCGGGTGCAGGTACTCGATCGGATCCTCGATCGTCATGATGTGCTCGTGACGATCGGTGTTGATCTTGTCCACCATGGACGCGAGCGTGGTGGACTTGCCCGAGCCCGTGGGACCCGTCACCAGGATGAGGCCGCGCGGCCGCTTCACCAGCTCGGCCACCACCGGGGGAAGACCCAGCTCCTGGAAGGTGAGGATCTTGAAGGGAATGGTACGGAAGGCCCCGGCCACCGCGCCGCGCTGCATGTAGATGTTGGCGCGGAAGCGGGAGAGCCCCTTCACACCGAAGGACAGGTCGAGCTCGTTCTCCTCCTCGAACTTGTGCTTCTGGGCGTCGGTGAGGATGGAGTAGCAGAGCTGCTTGGTCTCCACCGGGGTGAGCTGGGCCGTCTTGAGCGGCACCAGCTCGCCGTCCACGCGGAGCTGGGGCGGGGAGCCGGTGGTGATGTGGAGGTCGGAAGCGCCCTTCTCGACCATCGCCTTGAGCAGCTGGTGCAGATTCACGAAAACCGTCCTTCGGGTAAAGGGTGTTGGCGGGTGGTGCGAGGGAGTTAGAAGGTGTCGGGCGCCGTGTTGGCCACCACCTCGTCCAGCGTGGTGACGCCGTCCATCATCTTCGCCAGGGCCGACATGCGCAGCGAGCTCATGCCCAGGCGGATGGCCTCCTGCTTCAGCTCGGCGGCGGAGGCGCCGTTGATGACCAGCTCCTTGAGGCCGTCCCAGAAGGGCATGACCTCGTAGATGGCCACGCGGCCGCGGTAGCCGCGGTCGTTGCACTCGCGGCAGCCGACCTTCTCGTAGAGCGTGAAGGTGCCGAGCTTCTCGGCGGGCACGCCGGCGTTGAGCAGGGCCTGCTCGTCCACGTTCTCCGCCGGCCGCTTGCAGGCGGCGCACAGGCGGCGCGCCAGACGCTGGGCGAGAATGAGGTTGAGCGAGGCCGTCACGAGGAAGGGCTCGATGCCCATGTTGAGCAGACGGCTCACCGTGCCAGGCGCGTCGTTGGTGTGCAGCGTGGAGAGCACCAGGTGGCCCGTGAGCGCCGCCTTCACGCCGATTTCGCCCGTCTCGAAGTCGCGGATCTCACCGATCATGATGATGTCGGGGTCCTGACGGAGGAAGGAGCGCAGCGCCGCGGCGAAGTTCAGGCCGATGTCTTCATGCATCTGCACTTGGTTGATGCCGGCGAAGTTGAACTCGACCGGGTCCTCGGCGGTGGCGACGTTGGTGTCGATCTGGTTGAGCATCGAGAGCGCCGAGTAGAGCGTCGTCGTCTTGCCGGAGCCCGTGGGGCCCGTCACCAGCACCATGCCGTAGGGGCGCTCGATGGCCTCCTTGAACCAGGCCAGCGGCTGCGGATCGAAGCCCAGCTTCGTCATGTCCAGCTGGAGGTTGGACTTGTCCAGGAGGCGGAGCACCACCTTCTCGCCGAAGAGCGTGGGGCACACGCTGACGCGGAAGTCCATCTCCTTGCCCCCGCCGAGCTTGATCTTGATACGGCCGTCCTGCGGCAGGCGGCGCTCGGAGATGTCCAGGTTCGCCATGATCTTCAGGCGGCTGGTGATGGCGTTGCGCAGCTTCATCGGCGGACGCATCACCTCGTAGAGCGAGCCGTCGATGCGGAAGCGCACCCGGAAGTCCTTCTCGTAGGGCTCGACGTGGATGTCCGAGGCGCCCTTCTTGATGGAGTCCTGGAGGATGAGGTTCACCAGCTTGACGACGGGCGCGTCGTCCGCGGCGCGGGCCATCTCCTCGACGTTGCCCTCCTCCTCCTCCTTGGCCAACTCGATGTCGTCGGCCATCTCCTCGACGAGGGCGTTCATGTCCGGGCCCTTCTCGGCGTAGTAGCGCTCGATGGCCTGGCGGATGGAGATTTCAGAGGCGACCACCGGCTCCACGTTGTAGCCGGTGAGGAACTTCAGATCGTCCACCGCGTAGATGTTGGACGGGTCGCACATCGCCACGATGAGCGAGGGACCGGCGCGGTTGACGGGGATCACCAGGTGCTTCTCGGCCACTTCCTTCGGCACGAGCTTGATGATCTCCGCGTCGATGTCGAAATCCTTCAGGTTGATGGCCGGGACGCCGTACTGCTTGGAGAGGAAGTCGGTGAGCTTGGACTCCTCGATGGCTCCCGTCTTGATGAGGGCAGTGCCGATGCGCGTCCCGTTCTTCTGCTGCTCTTCCTGGGCTTTGCGCAGCTGCTGGACGGAAATGAGGTTCTCACGAACCAGCAGTTCACCAAGTCGACCGGACATTCAGATGGCCTCGAGCGTTGAAATGGCTTGATGGTCTCCCACCGCGTGTCGGCGCGGAAGGACACCTTGGGGTGCGCGCAGTCACGAGCGCACCGATGCTTCGGGATTAAAGGAAGGGACGCGCGGACCTGTCAAGGCGGCGCCTCGGGCCCGCCCTCCTGGCAAACCTTTGAATCTACTTGGGAAAAGTTCAGCCGGACGCTCGCGCGATGACCGCCCGAGCAGCCTCGACGTCCCTCTTGATTTGACCCACGAGCTCTGCCACCGAGCCAAAACGGCGCTCCGGACGCAGCCGCTCCAGGAACTGCACCCGTAGCTCCTTGCCGTAGAGATCACCACTGAAGTCCAGCAGGTGCGCCTCGATGGTGACCTCATTGACGCCAAAGGTGGGCTTCACACCGATATTGGCCACCCCGGGGAGCCAGGTGGCGTCCGGAGGAGTGCCCGGTGCGCCGAGGAAGCGGACGCGGATGGCGTAGACGCCGGCGGCGGGCCGCAGCTCGTTCTGGGTGTCCACGTTGGCGGTGGGGAAGCCGATGCCGCGGCCGCGGCCATGGCCGGTGACGACGGTGCCGTCCAGATCGAAGGGCCGGCCCAACAGGCGCTGCGCGGCGCTGACCCGGCCCTCGAGGATGTACTCGCGCACCTTGGAGGACGAGGCCACCACCCCGTCCACCGTGACGGGAGGCACCACGTGCACCTGGGCGCCCCGGGCGGCGGCGGCCTCGCGCAGGGTGTCCGCGGTGCCGGCCCGGGCGGCGCCATAGGTGAAGTCGTAGCCCACCACGAGGTGGCGCGCGCCCAGCACGTCCAGCAGCGAGGCCTCGAAGTCGCGCGGCGAGTGGCGGGCGTACTCGCGCGTGAAGGGCTGCACCACGGCCGCGTCCAGCCCGCAGGCCTCGAAGAGCTCCAGCTTGCGCGGCAGGAGGGAGATGAGCTTGGGGGCCAGCTCCGGCTGCAGCACCTTGCCCGGATGGGGCTGGAAGGTGAGCGCGGCGGTGGGAGAGCCCTGGCGCCGGGCCTCGGCGAAGAGGGCCTGGTGGCCCAGGTGCACACCATCGAAGTTGCCCAGCGCGAGCGAACAGCCCGCCAGCTCCCGCGCCTCCGTCACACCGTGGAAGACCTTCATGGAGCGCCGGTATAGCGCCAAAGCCGTCGCTTTGCCCTGGCCAGAGAGCCCCGCCCCATGCGAAGAGGCCCCCGAGCGTCACGCATCCGTCATGGCCCGCCCCCGCCTCCTCCCCGAACCTGTCGGCCTGCACCTGGCCAAGCTGGAAACTCCTCCCGATTGGGACGCGGAGTTCGGCTTCGCTGGACCCCTCGAGCTGGAGATCGGCTCCGGTGCCGGTGGCCACGCGCTGGAGTACTGCCGGCGCAACCCCGCGGTGCGCTTCGTCGCCTTCGAGTGGCGCAAGAAGTACGCGCGAGACACCCAGGAGCGCGGCAACAAGATGGGCCTGCGCAACCTGCGCGTGCTCGAGGCGGATGCGCGCTTCATCGTGCCGCGCATCTTCGCGCCCGGCTCGCTCGACGCCATCCACCTCCAGTTCCCCGACCCCTGGTGGAAGCGCGCCCACTTCAAGCGCGCCGTCATCCAGCCCGAGTTCGCCAGGCTGCTGCTGGAGAAGATGAAGCCCGGCGGCCTGTTCGACATGCGCACGGACGTTCAGGACCGGGGCGTGTCCATGCTGGCCATCCTGGAGGAGGCCGGCTTCGTCAACCCCCTGGGCCAGGGTATCTTCCATCCTTATGACCCCGAGGAGGTTCCCTCCACCCGGGAGCGGCGCTACCTGGCCAGCGGGGAGCCGGTCTACCGCGCCCGCCTGCGCAAGCCAGCCTGAGGAGCACCCGGGCTGGTGGGTGACTTGGCAGTCACCAGCCATCCGGGGAAGAATCAGACGGCCCCGGAAGTCGAGGGTGCAGCGGGGTGCAGGCAGCGACATGGCGGACGGTTCGATCAAGAAGATGGGAGAGATGGCCCGCCGGACCATCTCCACCCCGGCGCTGGCGGACCGCACCATCCTGCTCGTCGACGACGACCCGGCCAACATCCAGCACGTGCGCGAGGGCCTGGCCGCGCATGGCTACCGCTTCCGCGAGGCCCATGACGGCACCGAGGCGCTGCGCTCGCTGCGCGAGGTGAGGCCTGACCTCATCATCATGGACGTGGAGATGCCGCGGATGGGCGGGGTGGAGGTGTGCCGCATCATCAAGGCCAACGGGGGCGAGGGCGGCTTCGGCTTCATCCCCGTCATCCTGGTGACGGCGCGGCAGGCGGCGGGCAAGGTGGAGGGCCTGGAGCTGGGCGCGGATGACTACCTGGTCAAGCCCTTCGACATGCTGGAGCTGTCCGCGCGGGTGAAGTCCATGCTGCGCCTCAAGGCCCTACAGGACGCGGTGGTGGAGAAGAACCGCGAGCTGGACCGGGCCAACAAGGAGCTGGCCCAGAAGCGCGAGGAGCTGCTGGCCCTCACCCGCGTCGACGCGCTCACCGGCCTCTACAACCGCCGCTACTTCGAGGAGCGGCTCACCGAGGAGTTCGTCCGCTCCACGCGCTACCGCTCGCCCTTGTCGCTGGTGATGATGGACATCGACCACTTCAAGAAGCTCAACGACACCTACGGGCACCCCTTCGGGGACGAGGTGCTGCGCCAGGTGGCCCGCACCATCAAGGGCAAGCTGCGCGAGGTGGACTTCGTGGCGCGCTACGGCGGTGAGGAGATGATCGCCCTGCTGCCGGAGACGGGCCCCAAGGATGCGCTCGGGGCGTGCGAGCGGGTGCGAGAGGCCATCGCCTCCCTCCAGCTGGAGTTCCGCGCCCAGGACGGGTCGCGCCAGATGGTGCGGTGCACGGCCTCCCTGGGCGTGGCCAGTGTGCCGTCCAAGGCCCTGCCGGTGATGGAGGAGCTGCTGCGCGTGGCCGACGTCTGCCTCTACGAGGCCAAGGCGGCGGGCCGGAATTGCGTCCGCCAGTACCAGGATGAATCCCAAGGGTGATGCTGCCCCTTGGCGAGCGGGGCGGTTTGGCCTAGATGACGGGTCATGCGCCTGCTGCCCGCGATGCCGCTCCTCCTGCTGGCCATGCTGGCCCTCGGTGGTTGCAACCGACCCAGCACCACGACGCCCGACAAGGCCTACCAGGCCTTCCTCGAGGCCCTGCGGCGGGGCGATGAGAAGACGGCCTGGTCCGTCCTCTCCCAGCCCAGCCAGGAAGCACTCAAGGCCCGGGCCGAGGCCGCTGCCAAGGCCTCCGGAGGCGCGGTGAAGGCGGATCCAGTAGCCTTCTTCTTCGCGAATGTTCCTCCCCCCCCCGATGTTACGGGGGTCTCGGTATTGAGCGAGGAAGGGGACGTGGCGGAGGTGGAGGTGGTTTCCTCGAATGTAAAGAGCCAGGTTCGGATGGTCCGTGAACCATCTGGATGGAAGATTGACCTGACGAAGTCCCTCCAGCAGCCGTGAGAACAGGCCTCCCCCAGGCCGCTCGCGCTTCAGGTAGCCTACGAACGTGAACGATCGGAAGACACGGCGGATTGCCCCCGCAGTCGAGGTCATCCGGCGCCCTGCCAGCTCTCCCGGCACCGCGGCGCCGAGCCCGACGCCCACCAGCTCCGTCTCGCCCCGGCCCACACCTACGCCGCGGCCGACCCCCACCCCGTCCGCGCCGGGCCCGGCCGTCTCCGTGACGCCCCGGCCCGCGCCGCGGCCCACCCCGACGGCTCCGGCGCCGACAGCCCCGGCGCCGACGGCCCCCGTGACGACAGCTCCGGCGCCAATGCCCACACCCGCGCCGTCTGGGACCTCCGAGGCCCCGGCGGCAACGGCTCCCGTGGCGCCCCGGCCCATCCCCTCCCCCACCTCGCCCCGGCCCGCGTCCTCGATGGGCCGTGCGCCCGGCGCGGGACCGATGGGCTCGCGCCCCGGGGGTGGCTTCGGCCGTCCCCGGACGCCCCGGCCCCCTCCCACGCCCGAGCAGATCCTCGCGCTCGCCACCAAGGAGCATGTGCCCGCGCGCATCGCCAAGGGTGAGCTCGAGGGCAAGATGAAGTGCCGCATCTGGCGCAAGCTGCACGCCGAGGAGGCCAAGCGCTTCGACCAGGTGTACGCGCTGATGAGCCAGAACCCCGGCCTGTCGCTCCCCGACGGCTTCGGTGTGCTGCAGAGCGGCCTGAGCGTGGCCGACTTCCTGGCGCGCAAGGAGCGCACCCAGCGCAAGGCCGCCGTGAAGCAGGCTCGCGGCGAGGTGGATGACTCCTCGGTGAGCGTCTTCATCAACGGCCTGCTGGAGTCCAAGACGGAGCTGGCCGTCGTGCTGGGCGAGCGCACCGTGCTCGACACCATCTCGGCCGTGGAGCCCATCTCCTTCGTGCTCGGCCGCAGCGGCCGGCTGGAGAAGCTCCAGGTCGTCATGGTCACCCGCCGCTCGGACTGGGAGCAGCTCACGCCCCAGCTCGACCGCGACCAGAAGCTGGCCCAGAAGCCCGCCAATGTCGCGCGCCAGCCCGACAAGCGCCCCTTCTCGGATCCCCGCCCCTTCCTCCCCCACCAGGGCCAGCTCGTCCACCTCACGCTGCGCAATGGCATCCAGCTGTCCATGCGCCTGCGCGTGGTGGGGCGCTTCGACCTCATCGTCGGCGAGGACGGACACGAGGTGTTCATCCCCCTGCATGCCCTGGTGCGCTTCTCGGCCGAGGAGGCCGCGGACGACGACACCACGGACACCGAGACCCCCGGCGACGAGGCCGGCGACAACGACTAGCCGCGAGGACCGCCGATGCCCTTCTTCTCCAAGATCATCAAGCCGCTGCTGGCCCTCACCCTCGCCGCGGCCGTCCTGGGCGCCCAGGGCTGCACGAAGGACTCGAAGCCGGCGGAGCCCTCCGCCCCGGCGCCCACCGCCGCTGCCGCTCAGCCCGCGGCGAAGCCCGGTGAGCCGCGCACCATCGCGCTCTCCGTCACCGACAAGGGCTACGAGCCGAGCCCCGTCACCCTCAAGCAGGGCGAGCCCGTGAAGCTCGTGCTGACCCGGACCACGGATCACACCTGCGCGACGGAGATCGTCCTCGAGGACTACAACATCAACACCCCGCTGCCCCTCAACAAGCCGGTGGAGGTGGCCTTCACCCCCACCAAGACGGGCAAGCTCGTCTACGGCTGCGCCATGGGGAAGATGATCAGCGGCGTGTTCATGGTGGAGTGAGCCCACCGCTCCACTTCCGCCTTGCCCAGGGGGCCGGCCACACCCGCGCGGTGTGGAGGCCCCCTTCGTGTATCAGTCCACCCTCTCCATGGAGTCCTCCATATCCACGGCCGCGGGCAGCGGGACCGGGCACTGGAGCGGGCGGGCCCACTTCGCGGCCCGGTGACGCGCGAGGTGGAAGGCCGGCCAGCCACCCGGCATCGGCTCGGTGAACCGGCAGAACATGTCCGGGGCATTGCGCGCAAACACACCGCCCGGCGGCTGCGCCAGGTACGCGGCCAGCTCCGGCGCCGCGTCCTCGGACAGGGACACCATGTACCCCTCGTCCAGCACGTAGCCTTCCGCGGCCCGCGCCAGGTTGCCCCGCGCGATGAAGGCATCGGGGTTGAGCACGTTCAGCGCGGCGAGGAAGCCGAGCGCCCCCACGAAGGCCCCGATGGCGAAGCGCTCCGGACGCCACCACAGCGTCACCGCGCGCCACACGAGCACCCCGGCCAGCGCCACCATGAAGACGTGCGTGTACACGCGCAGGTGCGTGTAGCCGTAGGCGGACTCGTAGAGCGCCATGCGCTTCATCGCCGAGGCGAGGATAACCAGCACCAACCCCACCATCACCGAGCACGCCACCCGGAAGGCGGTGACCTGCCCCTCGCTCCGCAGCCGCGTCCAGCGCGCCAGCGCCAGGCTGAGCCCCAGCGTCATCACCGACACCGCGAGCAGCTCGAAGAAACCGCGCCGGGCGTACTCGGAGTAGCTCATGAACCGCGCGGGCAGCTGCGCCGCGCCGAAGAGGAAGGCGAGCTGGATGGCCGCGAAGCCCAGGAAGAGCAGGTCCACCAGCCCCACCAGCGTGAGGCTCTCGGTGAAGCCCAGGCGGGCCTCGGCCGGGACCACCTCCGTGTCACCCGCCTCCGCGCCGTTGCGGCGCCGCCGCTGCGCGTGGGCCAGCAGCCCGAGCACCCCGAACGCGCTGAGGCCCACGAACACCAACCGCCCCACCGTGTCCAGGAACGTCAGGCCCGGGCTCAAGGACAGCACCCGCGCCACCGCGTCCTCGAAGACAGCGTCCGCCGAGACGAGCAGCGCGGTGAAGATGAACAGCACGGGCACGGCGAGCAGCGCGCCCCGCACCACCGGCATCAGCTTCGGCACCTGCCTGCGGGCCGCGGACAGGTCCACCTCCGAGCGCACCACCCCCGGAGGCAGCAGCACGGCGTGGAAGAAGGCGCCG
Organism: Archangium gephyra; assembly: GCF_042230915.1. GTDB lineage: Bacteria > Myxococcota > Myxococcia > Myxococcales > Myxococcaceae > Archangium > Archangium gephyra_B. Next base: position 9,469,316 of record NZ_CP102578.1, read on the forward strand.
AGCGCGGTGAACGGGTAGCTCCACAGCCCGAGCCGCTCCACGCGGCCCGCCGCCCAGAAGTGCGTCACCAGCAGCAGCAGGAAGCCCGAGGCGAACACGTTGAGCGTCGTGAGGAACGGGCTGGCGCGCACGAACACCATCCCGGAGAAGAACAGCAGCGGCACGAGCAGCCACGCGTTGGGACGGGCCCGCTGCCACCCCTCGCGCCCGCCCAGGCCGAGCAGCGCCGCGAGCAACAGCACGACGAAGAGCGGGAAGGAGACGCCGAGCGCGGGCCCATCGAAGAGCACCTCGGCGCAGACGCCCAGGCCGAGCGCCGAGAGCAACGTCGCGACGGGCCGGCGCAGACGCGGGACGGCGGGGGCCGAGGCAACATCATCGGTATCGGTCGGGAAACCAGTGGCGGCGGTCGACATACGGGACTCCGAGAGCGAGTTCGCGCGGTGTTGTGCAAGGTTGGGCCCAGCTGCGGCTCCGGCGAGCACCCGCGCGCCGAACGGTCGGTTCGCGGCGCCGAGCGGTCGCGGCCCGTCTCCGTGCATGGACCGCCCTCCCACTCCGTTCACCCGCCCGTGTCCGGAGCGCCACGGCTGCGGCCGGTGAACCGCACTGCATCCCCGCGTGAAGTCCGCGAGTGGACGGTGCGCTTCCATCGGACCCCGGACGCCCGGTTTCTCGGCATGACGCCCGAAGACGGGTAGGCTTGCCCCTCTTCTCCCCATGGGCGGCGCGGCGGAACTCTTCACCCGACACGTATTCCTCGACCTCGAGACAACGGGGTTGGATCCGCGCGCCGACGAGGTCATCGAGCTCGGGGCCCTCTTCATCGAGAACGGCCGGGTGGTGGACCGCTACGTCCACTTCTTCGCCGCCTCGCGCCCCCTGCCCCTCACCATCCGCCGGCTCACGGGCATCGAGGACGCGATGCTCGCCGGCCAGCCCCGGCTCGCCGAGAAGGTCCCCGAGCTGCGCCAGAAGCTCGCCGGCTGGACCGTGGTGGCCCACAACGCCTCCTTCGAGAAGGGCTTCCTCCCGGACCTGCTCGGCCCCATCCGCGCCCCGGTGCTCGACTCGTGCGAGCTGATGCACTACCTGCACCCGGAGCTGTCCAGCCACTCGCTGGAGTCCCTGCTGCGCTGGGCCGGCAAGGGGCCTCGTGCCCGCCACCGCGCCATGACGGACTGCGAGGCCACGCACGCCGTGCTGCTGCACGCACTGGAGGGCTGCATCCGCGACGGCCGTGCCGAGGACCTCGCCGACCTGCTGGAGACGCTGGACCCGCGCGCCGCGCTGCGGCTGGCGCAGATCGAGGCCGGTGAGGCCGGGCTGGAGCTGGACGGAGACCTCGACCCGGAGGCGGCGCCCCTCGTGTCGCTGCTCACCGGCCTGTGGAACCTGTGCCGGGCCCGGCCCGCTCCGTTGAAACTGGAGGCCACGGGCTTCCTCCCTGGACGCGCCGAGCGCCAGCGGACCAACGGCACGAAGCCGCCTCCCGAGCAGCCCGACGAGAGCACCCCGGTGCTGCCCGTCCGCTCCGAGGAGGTGTCCGCGCTGCTCGGTCCCGGGGGCGCCCTGGAGCGCGCCCAGGAGGGCTTCGCCGCCCGCCCCGCGCAGCTCGAAATGGCCCAGGCCGTGGCCCGGACGCTGTCCGACGGCGGGCAGCTCGCGGTGGAGGCCGGCACGGGCACGGGCAAGTCGCTCGCGTACCTCGCCCCCGCCGCCCTCTTCGCCGCGCGCAACGGACGCAAGGTGGGCGTGGCTCCGCATACCAAGACGCTGCAGGACCAGCTCATCGAGAAGGACCTGCCCCGCCTGCACCGCGCCACCGGCGGCGCCTTCTCGTACACGCTCCTCAAGGGCCAGACGAACTACCTCTGCCGCCGCCGCGCCCTGGACGTCACCCGCGTGGAGCCCGGCATGGGCCACGCCGCTCGCGCCCCTCGCGCCTACCTGCGCGCCCTCATGCGCCGCGGCCCCGATGGAGACCTCGACAGGCTGAGCCACTGGTTCCGCGAGCGCTTCCCCGTGCTGCACGCGCTCGCCCCGGCCGTGCGCTCGGAGGCCGCCACCACGCTCGGCGAGCGCTGCCCCCACTTCCACCGCTGCTACTACCACTCGGCGGTGGCCCAGGCGCGCGACGCGGACGTGCTCGTCATCAACCAGTCCCTCGCCTTCGCCTGGCCCGCCCGCTACCCCAAGCTGGAGCACCTCGTCCTGGACGAGGCCCACGAGGTGGAGGACGTGGCCACCACCGCGCTCTCCTCGGAGCTGTCGGACATGGCCTTCAGCCGGCTCGCCGAGCGGCTGCACGGGCGCGACGGGCGGCGCGGACTCTTCGCCGAGCTGCGGCGGGCCCTCTTCGCCTCGCGGCGCGCCGAGGCCCGCGTGCTGATGAGTGAGATCGACAGCGCCCTGCTCTCGGTGGGCTCGGCCGCGCGCGGCCTGGGCGAGCGGGTGATGGCGCTGTGCGAGCCGGCCGCGGCGAGCGCCTCCGAGGACGCGGACGAGTCCGCCTACGCGCCGGAGCTGCGCATCACCTCCGAGGTGCGGGCCTCGCCCGGCTGGGAGCCCGTGCGCGAGGGACTGCTGGAGCTGCGCGAGTGCCTCCAGGGCCTGCACAAGCTGCTCACGGTGGGCCTGCAGGAGATATTGCCGGACCTGGCGGTGAAGATGCCGCCGCTGGAGCGCGAGCTGGCGGGCGGCGTGTCGGAGGTGTTGGAGCTGACCACGCTGGCCTCGGAGCTGTCCGATGAGCCGGCCGAGGGCCGGTGCTACGCGGCCACGGCGGTGCCCCGCAAGCAGCGCTGGACCCTGAGCGCGCAGCCGCTGAACGTGGCGCCCTACGTGTCCCGGGACTTCGCGCAGCACAAGCGGGCGCTGGTGCTGACCTCGGCCACGCTGAGCACGGGCACCGAGCGGATGCCCTACGTGCTCGGACGGCTGGGACTGGACGGGCGCAACGAGGGGATTCCGGCGCCCCGGCTGCTGCGCGCCCCCACGCCCTTCGATCTGCGCAAGCAGGCCCTGGTCATCCTGGTGATGGACGCGCCGCGCGCGCACGAGGAGCCCTTCATCGACTGGGCCGCGACGCGTGTGTCCGGGCTGGCCCAGGTGATGGGCGGGCGGGTGCTGGGGCTGTTCGCCTCCACGCGGCGGATGGAGCGCGTGGGGGACCTGGTGAAGGCGAAGCTGGAGCCGCAGGGCATCGAGGTGATGCGGCAGTCGCGCGGCCACGGGCGCTCGCTGGCGGCGCGGCAGGAGAAGGACACCGGCACGGTACTGCTGGGCACGAAGAGCTTCTGGCAGGGCGTGGACATCCCCGGCCGGGGCGTGGGGTGCGTCTTCATCGACAAGCTGCCGCTGGAGCCCGCCAGCCGCCCGCTGGTGGCCGCGCGCGAGGAGCCGCTCGCCCGCGGAGGCAACACGCACCTGGGCTTCCTCCACTACCGCATGCCCCGGGCCCTGCTGATGCTGCGTCAGGGCGTGGGCCGGCTCATCCGCTCCCATGCGGACCGGGGCGTGGTCGTCATCGCGGACCCGGGCCACCCCAGCTACCGGCAGCTCCTGCTGGACGCGCTCGCCGGCTACCGCGTGGAGCTGCTCCCCTGGTCCGAGGCCCGCGTGCGCCTCTACTCCGCCATCGAGGAGATGGGGCTCATCCGCCGGGCGTGAGGCCAGGGGGGCTTTCCTCGCGCACGGGGATGGCCGAAAGTCGCCCCATGGCTCCCTGGATGGCACTCGCGTGGTTGTGGCTCCTGGCTACCGTCATCTCCCTCGTCTCGGGCGTGGTGATGGCCCTCGTGTGTTGGGCCGTGGGCGCCTCGTTCTCGGAGGTCCGCTTCCATCTCGGCCCCCCGCTGTTCTTCCTCCGCATCCGGGGCGTCAAGTGGAGCTTCGGCCTCCTCAACATCGGCACGAGCGTCACCTTCGAGGCGCTCGGCATCCGCAGGGATGGCTCGGACAACAACAGCTTCCTGCAGCTCCCCCTGCCGCTCCGGCTCATCGTCCACCTCAGCACGGTCGCCGGCATGCTCCTGCTCGCCGTGGTGTGCCTCTCGCCCGAGCGCGGCCTCGCGGCGTTCACCTCGGGGTTCGAGCAGGTGGTCAACGTCTTCCTCGCGCGGGAGCGGGTGACCGCATTCTTCGCGCTGCTGAGGACCGAGGGCTTCTGGCCGGCGCTCGGCATGCTCTCGGCGAAGCTCGCCGCCCTCAACCTGCTCCCGCTGCCTCCGCTCACCGGCTACCTGATGCTGCGCGAGCTCTGGCGGGGGATTTTCAAGCCCCAGATTCGGAGCGACGCCGTCCCCGCCTGGGGCACCCTGCTGGTGCTCATGCTGTTCCTGGGATGGGGCTACGGCCTCTACGAGGGCCTCGCCCGCCCGTACTCGAGGGAGCCTGGGCTCGGCGCCATGTTCCGCGAAGCCAAACGGCTCATCGGGTCCGCCGCCGAGCCCTGACCGCATATCGAGCTGCGAGCCCCGCGGCCCCAGCGCGTCGCAGCACCGGAGCATCCCAAGGACTCAGGGCCTCACGTGTCCCACTCGAACGTGTCCGCGGCCTCCTCGACGATGCGGGGGGCCAGCACCTTGAGCAGGTCCTCGGGCTTGGCTCCCGACGCCTGCACCTCCACGTCTCCCAGCAGCGCCTGGTCCGGGTAGCCGATGCACACCATCCGCACCAGCAGCCCTCCCGACTCCGTGGCGTGGATCTCCGCCTGCACCCGGAAGCCGTGGATGCCGTGCTTGCGCAGCACCCCCTGCGCCGCCGCCTTGCTCTCCTTCGCCGGCGCCAGTTGCGCCCCCATCTGCGTCAGCTTCCGCTTCATCCGCGCCTCGGCGAACTTCACCACCTCCGGCTTCAGCTCGCCCGTCTTGTCCTTCACTCCCACGAAGTGCACGTACACCCGCGGCGTCTGGCCCTTCAGCTCCTGCAGCGTCTGGATGGACGCCTTGATGGCCGCCTGCGCCGCCGCGTCCGTCTCGCCCTTGCGCGCCTTCAGGCACTCCAGCCCGGCCACCTCCTTCAGCTTCCCCAACGCCTGGGCCACCGCCGCTCGCACCTGCTCGCTCGGATCCTTCAGCCCCGCGCACAGCGGCTTCACCGCCTCGGGGTCATCCGAGGACCCCAGCCCCTGTGCCGCCTGGGAGCGCGCACGCGGCTCCTGCCCCTGTCCGAGCTGTTTGCTCAGCGAGGCCGTCCGGGAATCCACCTGGGCCACCACGGCCCCAGGAAGGGTGAGCAGGAACAGAACGAGGAGCAGGAGCGAGCGCCGCATGCGGGGAACCGAATCCTAGCGTCCGGTGCGCGCGAAACGCAGCGCACCAGGGGTGTGCGCCATTTCTACTTGAACGAGTCCGTGGCCTCCTCGACGGCTTGCGGCGCCAGGGCCGCGAGCAGCTCGTAGGGTTCGCCCCCCGACGCCTCGACCTGCGCGCTCCCCAGCAGTTGCTGCTTGCCCGGGTAGCGCAGCCACATCACCGACAGCGTCAACCCCTCCGAGGGCCCGGGGCGGATCTCCGCCACCAGCCGGTAGCCCTGAAGTTTGTGCTTGCGCAGCACCGCCTTCGCCGCCGCCTCGCCCTCCTTCTCCGGGGCCAGCCACGCCCCCAGCTGCATCAGCTTGCGCCGCATCCTCGCCTCGGTGGCCTTCACCAGCTCCGGCGGCAGCTTCCCCGTCGTGTCCTTCACCTCGGCGAGCAGCACGTAGAACTTCGGCGCCCGGGCCTTCAGCGCGCGCAGGCTCTTCAGCGCCGAGTCCCGGGCCGCCCGCGCCGCCGCGTCCGGCTCGTCCTTCCGGGCCTCCAGGCACTCCACCCCCCCCAGCTCCCCCAGCTTCTCCAGCGCCCCGGCCGCCGCCGCCCGCACCTCCCCACTCGGATCCTCCAGCCCCGCGCACAGGGGCCCGAGCGCCTCCGGGTCCTCCGACTCCCCCAGGACCCCGGCCGCCTGGACGCGGTGAGCGGGCTCGGCCCCCTCCTTCAGCCGCCGGGCGAGCGAGGCCGTCTCAGGGCTGGTTTGTGCCAGGACTGTCGCCGGGCAGACGAGCAGCAGGAGGGTGACAAGGTGGGATGGGGAGCGCATGTCAGGAGGTGGATCCTAGCTCGGTCCACAAGAAACGCAGCGCACCCACCACTTGTGGCATATACCCTCACCATGTCCTCTGCCCTATCCGCTTCCCAGATTCGAGAGGCGTTCCTCAAGTTCTTCGAAGAGCGCGGCCATCGCCGCGTCGCGTCGTCCTCGCTCGTGCCGCAGAACGACCCCACCCTGCTGTTCACCAACGCGGGCATGGTCCAGTTCAAGGACGTCTTCACGGGGCGTGAGAAGCGCGAGTACACCCGCGCCACCACCTCGCAGAAGTGCGTGCGCGCCGGCGGCAAGCACAACGACCTCGACAACGTGGGCTACACGGCCCGGCACCACACGTTCTTCGAGATGCTCGGCAACTTCTCCTTCGGCGACTACTTCAAGGCCGACGCCATCGCGTACGGCTGGGAGTTCGTGACGAAGACGCTCGGGCTGGACAAGGCGCGGCTGGCCGTCACCGTGTTCAACGGCGAGGGCGGCATCCCCTGGGACGAGGAGGCCTTCGAGCTGTGGGCCAAGCAGGGCGTCTCGCGCGAGCGCATCCTCAAGCTGGGCCTCAAGGACAACTTCTGGGCTATGGGCGACACCGGCCCGTGCGGCCCCTGCTCGGAAATCCACTACCACCAGGGTGACGACATCCCCTGCTCCGAGGTGGCCGCGGGCCGCCAGTGCAAGGGCGTGGCGTGTGACTGCGACCGGTGGCTGGAGATCTGGAACCTCGTGTTCATGCAGTTCGAGCGCAAGGAGAAGGACGCGCCGCTCATTCCGCTGCCCAAGCCGTCCATCGACACGGGCGCGGGCCTGGAGCGCATCGCCTCGGTCGTGCAGGGCAAGCGCTCCAACTACGAGACGGACCTCTTCCAGGCCATCATCGGCCGGGTGAGCGAGCTGGTGGGCAAGCCCTATAGCCAGGAGGGCGGAGCCTCCATGCGCGTGGTGGCGGACCACAGCCGCGCGGCCGCGTTCCTCATCGCCGACGGCGTGCAGCCCTCCAACGAGGGCCGCGGCTACGTCCTGCGCCGCATCATGCGCCGCGCCATCCGCCACGGCTCGCTGATGGGGCTCGACGAGCTGTTCTTCTTCAAGGTCGTGGACCGCGTCATCGAGCTCATGGGCGACGCCTATTCCGAGCTGCGCGAGGGCCGCACCTTCATCCTCGAGGTCTGCAAGCACGAGGAGGAGAGCTTCCGGCGCACGCTCAACCGCGGCATGAAGCTCATCGACGAGGAGGTGTCCCGGATGAAGCAGTCCGGGGGGAAGATCCTCTCGGGCGAGAAGGTCTGGGAGCTGCACGGCACCTACGGCTTCCCGTGGGACTTGACGGAGATCATCCTCAAGGAGCGCGGCTTCGAGGCCGACATCCAGGGCTACGAGAAGCTCAAGAAGGAGGAGGCCGAGAAGGGCACGGACGAGGGCGGCATCAGCAAGGACAAGGCCATCGCCACGGTGCACCTCCAGCTGCTCGAGCGCCTGGGCCCCACCCAGTTCCTCGGCTACGAGGGCGTGGGCCACGAGGGCGAGGGCTCCGTGCGCGCCATCATCAACAAGGGCGGCGTCGAGCTGACCGAGGCCAAGGCGGGTGACGAGGTGGAGCTGGTGCTGGACCGCACGCCCTTCTACGGCGAGTCCGGCGGCCAGATGGGCGACACGGGCCGCATCGTGGGCCACGGCGGCAAGGCCAAGGCGCAGGTGCTGGACGCGCAGCGTCCGGTGCAGGGCCTCATCATCCACCAGGTGAAGGTGACCGAGGGCACCTTCAAGGTGGGTGACATGGTGCAGGCGGGCGTGGACGGCGAGCGGCGCTCGTCCATCCGTGCCAACCACTCGGCCACGCACCTGCTGCACAAGGCGCTCAAGATGGTGCTCGGCGAGCACGTCAAGCAGGCCGGCTCCGTGGTGGCGCCGGACTACCTGCGCTTCGACTTCTCGCACTTCTCGCCCATGACGCCCGAGCAGCAGGACCAGGTGGAAGACCTGGTCAACGGGTGGATCCGCGAGAACGCCGAGGCCCAGACGCGCGTGATGAACCTGGAGGACGCGAAGAAGTCCGGCGCCGTCGCCATGTTCGGCGAGAAGTACGGCGAGACCGTCCGCGTCGTCACCGTGCACCCGCAGTCCACCGAGCTGTGCGGCGGCACCCACGTGCGGCGCAGCGGGGACATCGGCCTCTTCAAGCTGGTGAGCGAGAGCGGCGTGGCCTCGGGCGTGCGGCGCATCACCGCCGTCACCGGCGTGGGCGCGCTCCAGTACGTGCGAGAGACAGAGCGCGAGCTGAAGAAGGCGGCCGAGCTGCTGAAGACCTCGCCCAAGGACCTGGTCAAGCGCGTGGAGTCCACGCAGAAGCGCGTGAAGGACCTGGAGCGGAAGATCGAGGAGGTGGCCGTCAAGGCGCAGGCCGGCTCCAGCAAGGATCTGCTCGAGCAGGCGCGTGACATCAACGGCATGAAGGTGCTCGCCACGCGGATGGACCCGGCGGACCCGAACGTGTTCCGCGGGCTGGCGGACCAGCTGAGAGATCGCATCAAGTCCGGCGTGATCGTCATCGGCGGCGAGAAGGACGGCAAGGTCGTCCTGCTGGTGGCGGCGACCAAGGACGTGGTGGCCAAGGGCATCCACGCGGGCAACCTGCTCAAGGAGATGGCCAAGGAGGTCAACGGCCGCGGCGGTGGCAAGCCGGACCTGGCCCAGGGCGGTGGCGAGGATCCCTCGCGCATCTCCAACGCCTTCGACAAGTTCTACGAGCTGGTGAAGGGGACGAGCCTGTCATGAGCCCGGGCACCCGAGGACTCGCGGTGCTCCTCTGCGCGGCGGCCCTCCTCGGGGGCTGCAAGAAGGAGGAGCCCGCTGGCACCGATGACCGCACCCTGGACAAGCTGCGCCAGGAGGTGGACCGCGTGAACCAGGGTGGGGCGCCCTCCGCCTCGCCCGACGAGACGGATCCCAACGCACGCCTGGCGGGCCTCGCCGCCGGCCAGGCGCAGGAGAAGGCCAGGACGTACACCCTGCCCTCCAAGGAGCCCGTCAAGGTGGACACGCTCGCGCTCCAGCCCACCGGACTGGAGTCGCTGCACTCCCTGCGCGGCTCGGGCAAGGTGTCCCTCACCACCGACGAGCTGTTCCTGCGCGTGAAGCTCGACGCGGAGAACGTCGGGCAGAAGTCCGTGCACGTGCCGTTCTCGACGGCGCGGCTCGTGGACGCCGCGGGCAAGGAGTACCCCCTGGCCCAGGACGCGCAGACCCTCGCGGGGACGCGCAAGCTGGACCGCACCTGGGAGAACGAGCAGCGCGACTCGATGGACCTCATCTTCGAGGTGCCCCCAGCCGCCATCGCTCCGGGGCTGTCCCTCCTGATTCCCACCAGCAGCGGCGAGGACGCTCGCATCCCGCTGCAATGAGGCCCTTCGGGAGACGGTGACGCACGGTGACGGTCGAGCCCAAGCTGCTCCCGCTGCGCATCCGCCTCCCGTACGCGACGGAGGACGACTTCGTCGAGAAGTACGGCTCGAACGTCGCGCGCGGGGGACTCTTCATCGCCACGCGCTCGCCCAAGCCCGAGGGCACGGGGCTCGCCTTCGAGCTGGTGCTGGCCGATGGCGGGCGCCTGCTGCGCGGCGAGGGCCTGGTGGTGAAGTCCCAGGCCGAGGGCCCGCGCGCCGGGATGACCGTGCGCTTCGTGCGGCTCGATGCGTACAGCAAGGCGCTCATCGATCGCATCGTCTCCCGCCGCAATCACGGCTCCGAGGGCACCACCCGCTCCGCTGACGCGGCGGCCATTGCCGTGCCCCCCACCGAGGTGCCCGAGCCCCTCGCGAGCCCGCCCGTCGTCGAGACCCCTCGCGCCGAGGAGCCCGCGCAGGAGCCCGCTCCGCGCCCGGAGCCAGCACCCGCGACGGCGAAGCGCGGGCGGCCGGTCATCTCCGCGGAGGCGCTTCGCAAGCAGGCCGCGGCTCCGCCACCCCAGACGGCCCCCAGCGCGCCGAAGCAGGCCATGCCCAAGCCGGCCGCGCCGAAACCCGCTGCTCCCAAGCCGGCCGCGCCGAAGCCCGCCGCTCCCAAGCCGGCGCAGGCCGCCCCCGGCACACCGCCAGTTCCCACTCCGTCTGGGTCGGCCACCGCTCCGCGCCCGGCGGCTCCCCCGGCCACTCCCAAGCCGGCCCAACCCCGTGCGCCGGAGCCGAAGACCCCGGCTCCCGCTCCGACGGCGCCCCCGGCGTCCGCGAAGCCAGCGGCGCCCGCCGCTCCACCCCACCCGCCCGCGCCGAAACCGGCCGCGCCTCCTCCGCCGGAAGCGGTGACTCCTCCCACCGCCCTCCCCGCGGCACCTGCACCAGCGACGCCCGAGGCCAGCCCTGAGCCGCGGGTTCCCGCTACGCCCCGGCCACCCGAGGCGCCCGCAGCGGCGAAGGTCTCGCAGCCCACGCCCTCCGCGCTCCCCTCCACGAGGGTGCCCACGCCCGTGGAGGTCCCCGCGGTTGCCGCGCGGCCCACGACCCAGGACCTCATCGCCAACGCCGTCCTGGATCATCTCGCCCCTGACGAGGAGTTGCTCTCCCCCGAGAGCATCACCCTGGAGCCCGAGCCTCCCGCGCCGGTGACGCCCGCCGTCTCCGTGCAGCCAGAGCCGCCCGTCGCCGAGACCCCGGCCCCGGTGGAGCCGCCCGCCGCCCCCGTCGCCCGCGAGGTCCCGCCTCCCGCCGAGGAGCCTCGCCGGTCCGTCTCGCCCGAGAGCAAGGGCCGCCGGCGCGCCATCCTCGACGTGCCCGTCTCCACGCCCGCGACGGCCGCTCCCCCAGAGGTGGTGCTCGGCATCGACCTCGGTACCTCGCACGCGCGCGTCGCCGTCCGCCACCAGGGCACGCTCCAGCGCATCCCCCTCGGCGAGGACAAGTCCCTGCCCTCGCTCATCGCCGTGGACGCCTCGGGCCAGCTCCTCGTGGGCGCCGCCGCCCGCGCCGAGGCCGAGCGCGCTCCCCGCAACGCCGTCCACGGGCTCCGCCGCTTCCTCGGCCTGCGCGCCCGCTCGCCCCTGGTGCGCGCGCTCGGCGGTCCCCTGCCCTTCCCCATCTCCGCCGGCCCTCATGGCGACGCCAGCATCGAGCTCCACGGCCGCGGCCATCTCCTGCCCGAGCTCGCCGCCCGCGTCCTGCGCGAGCTCAAGTCCGCCACCACCGCCTTCCTCGGCCACGAGGCCACGCGCGCCGTCCTCTGCGTCCCCGCTCACTTCGACGACCGCCAGCGCGCCGCCATGCGCGAGGCGGGCGCGCTCGCCGGGCTCGACGTGCTGCGCATCCTCAATGCGCCCTCGGCCGCGGCGCTCGCCTTTGGCCATGAGCGGGGACTCGCCCGCAAGCGCCTGCTCGTGGTGGAGCTCGGCGGCGGCGGCCTCGACGTGTCCGTCGTCCAGCTCACCGGGGATGATCTCGAGGTCATCACCACCGGGGGAGATCCCACCGTGGGCGGCATGGACTTCGACGCGCGCATCGCCGAGGCGCTCGCCAGCGAGCTGCAGGTCCAGGGCCTCCCCCGCCCCGAGCACCCCGCCGACTGGCTCCCCCTGCTCAGCGCCGCCGAGGCCGCCAAGGTGGCCCTCAGCGAGCGCGAGGAGGTCTCCTTCCCGCTGCCCGGCTCGCCCACGCCGTTCTCGCTCAACCGCGAGCGCCTGGAGGCCCTCACCGCGGACCTCGTGCAGCGCATCACCCTCGTCGTCCGCCACGTGCTCGAGTCCAGCGCGCTCTCGCCGCAGGGGCTCGACGAGGTGTTGCTGCTGGGAGGCCAGGGCCGCTCGCCGCTGGTGCGCCGCCGGCTGGAGGAGAGCCTGGGGGTGCCCGTGCGCGCGGACATGGAGTTCCCCCACGAGGCCACCCACTCAGTGGCGCTCGGCGCGGCGCTGCTGGGCCAGGGACTGCTCGATGCCGCCGCGGGCAAGCCCGGCGCCACCGTCTCCGAGGTGCTCTCCGTCCCCATCGGCGTGGCCGAGCGCGGGGGCACGCTGCGCCGCGTCCTCGAGCGCAACACCCGGCTGCCCGCGGAGAAGACGCTCGTGCTGCCCGTCACGCCCGGGCCGCTCACGCTCGCCCTCTTCCAGGGGCCCTCTCCGGTGGCCGCGGAGAACGAGTACCTCGGCACGCTCGCCTTCTCCATCGAGCGGGCCGGCGAGGCCGAGGTGCACTTCAGCCTCTCGCAGGACGGCATCCTCTCGCTCGCGGCCACGCTGCCCGGGGTGAAGCGCCACGCCGTCACCCTCGCCCTGGACATGCCCGAGGACGCGGAGTTGGAGGCCGTCATGGCCCGCTCGCCGCTGGAGGGCGAGCCCGAGGCCCGTCCGGGAGGGCTCCTCTCCGGCCTGCGCAAGCTCTTCGGCCGCCGCTAGCGCCCCGGTAATTCCCCGGAGACCAGGAGGCCGAGCGAGCGCCCAGGCCCCTCCCCGGAGCGTGCACGGCCATCCGGGTCGGCTCGCAGTCCAGTCCTTCTCATTCCGGACGAATGGACAGATTCCCGCCAGCAGACATCCGAAGTGCTTGATGGGAGGACGAGATGAAGATCCGTTCGTGGATGGGTGGTATCGCGGTTGTTGCCCTCTGCACCGCTGGCTCGGCCTTTGCGGCTATCGACGCTGCGGATGTCGGCAACCGGCTCGACTTCAACCCGGACCAGACGAAGGTGGGCCTCGACGTACGCCTGGGCGTGGGTGGTCTCACGGGAGATCTCGGGGCGCGCACGGCCCCGGGCCCGCTGCTCGGCATCACGGCGGGTGCGCAGCCCTGGCGCCTCATCGGCCTCGAGGCGGGCGTCGAGGGGCAGCGGCTCCCCATCGATGATGCCCGCGTCGGGGACAATCAGGCCCTGTACCGCTACAACCTGGGCGTGCTGGCCAAGGCCGGTCCGCTCGTGATGCAGGACAAGCTGCGTCCCTACGTGGGCGCTGGCATCGGCGTGAGCTACCTCAACGTCACCGATGACGCCGAGGCGCTCTACCAGAACGACATCCTCGCCGAGGTGCCGCTCGCGGCGGGCGTGGACTACCGGTTCACCGACAACATCTTCGCCGGCGCGCGCGCCTCGTACCGCATCCTCGCGGGTGACGAGTTCGCGGACGCGGCCAACGTGACGTTGAATCCGGGCGAGGACAACGCGGACGGCAACCTGCTCAACTTCGCCCTGACGGTGGGCGGCCGCTTCTAGTCCTCGCGGCACCGGGTCTCCGTGAAACCCGAGCCCCGCCGCGCCTCCACTGGAGCGGCGGGGCTTCGTGCAGGCTCAGGCCGCCATCGCTCCGGGCTCCGAGGACTCGCTGGCGGTGTGCACCGGCAGGGCGATGCGGAAGGTGGTGCCCCGGCCCGGCTGGCTCTCCACGGTGATGTCACCGCCGTGCATGGTGATGATGCGCTGGCACACCGAGAGCCCCAGCCCGCTGCCCACTCCCGCGGGCTTGGTGGTGAAGAACGGCCGGAAGATGCGCTCCAGGTTCTCGGCGGGAATGCCGCAGCCGCTGTCACTCACCTCCACGAGGACGCGAGTGTCCGGGCCCTTCCGGGCCACCAGCCGGATCTCGTTCTGCTCCACCTGGCCCGGAGGAATCGCGTGCGCCGCGTTGATGATGAGGTTGAGGAACACCTGGCACAGGCGGGCCGCGTTGCCATGCGCCCGGGGTGCTCCCTCCGTCTGCATCACCACGCGCGCCCGCTGGCGGACCTCGTGCGCCGCCATCTTCGACGCGCTCCGCAGCACGGACTCCAGGTCCACCGGGCCGCCCACCGCGTCGTCCGCGCGCGCGAGCATCTTGAGATCCTGCACCAGCAGCTTCACCCGCTCGGCGCCCTCGTGCGCTTCCGAGAGCGCCGCCAGCAGCTCCTCGCGCTCCAGGGGCGAGGGCGCGCCCTGCATCCGCTCCAGCTCCTCGCGCGCGTAGCTGAGGTTGCCGAGGATGAAGGCCAGCGGGTTGTTGATCTCATGGCCCACGCCCGCCGCGAGCTGCCCCACCGTCACCAGCCGGTCCGCGAAGAGCAGCTGCGCATTGGCCTCCTCCAGCTCGGTGGTGCGCTGGCGCACCGTCTCCTCCAGCAGGAGGTTGTAGCGGCGCATCTCCCGCTCCGCGGACTCGGCCTCGGCCTTGGCCAGCCGCTCCTTCTCGCGCACGGTGTCGCGCAGCTCCTCGGTCATCCGGTTGAAGGCGCGCGCCAGCGTGGCGTACTCGTCCTTGCCCTTCACCGGCAGCTCGGTGGTGAAGTCACCCCGGCCGATGCGCGCCGCCCCCCGCAGCAGCGCCAGTGACGAGCGCCGCAGGGTGATGAGCAAGGTGGCCGCCAGCGTGAGCACCACGCCCAGCGCCACCAGCGGCACGGTCACGCCGAACACCTGGCCGGCCCGCAGGGCCTCGAGCCGATCACGCTTGTGCCGCGCCAGCCGCTCGCGCTTCTTCCCCCAGGCCTTGTTCAGGTACGGCATCACCTGCATGCGGAAGGAGTCGATCGACTCGTGCAGCACCCGGTCCTCGCCATCCATCCCCGCCAGCCGCACGCGCGACTCCAGGTGCTCCATCCAGCCCAGGTGCGCCCGCCGCGCCTCCTCCACGAGGGAGAGATCCTCGGTGAGGGACTCGGGCATGTCCTCGAGCGCGACCAGCTCCCGGAGGTGCGCGAAGTCCGCCTCGGCGCGCAGCTGCTCCGCCTCGAGCACGCCCCGGAGCTCCTGCCCCTTCCCGTACGCCTCGAGCAGCGTGTGCGGCACCCACACCGCGTCTCCCGTCAGCTTGCCGTACAGGGTGTTCTGCTCCTGCATGGCGAAGAGCTGCTCCGTGCTCAGGCGTCCCCGGGTGGCCAGGGCGTACAGCGCGCCCCCCAACACCGCGACGAGCCCCACCGCCACCACGGCGAACAGTAGGATTTTGCCGCGCACCGTCATCGTATTGGCCTCTCGGATGGACCCCCGGGGCCGCCCCGGCGCCCCCTAACCCGTGCCGCCAATACCTCAACCCGGCGATTCGAGCCAGACCGGAATTATCCAGCAGAACGGTATTTGTCGACAACCCACCAGAGTGACAATCCGGTGAACATCGCCTGGAGCAGGAGGGCTCGAGGCTCGCTCAGAGCGCGGCGCGGTCCAGCAGCGCCTCGGGGCGGGGATCCTTCTCCCAGGCCTCCAGCACCGCCTGGCCAGGCGAGCGCCCGGAAGCGGCCACCTCGGCGAGCGGCTCCAGCAGCGGGACGTCCTCGCGGTCCAGACGCTCCAGGCCGCGGCGGGCAATGGCCACCATCTCCCCGGCCAGCCGGTGCAGCTCCTGGTTGCCGAGCCGCCCGGCCAGCCCCTGCCGGCGCGCGGTGTCGTGGAAGGCCAGGTGCTCCTCGTAGGACAGCTGGGGCAGCAGCTTCTCGGCCTCGTCCATCGCGCCCGGGCCGTACAGCAGTCCCCGCCACAGCGCCGGGAGCGCGCCCGTCATCGCGGCCGACGCGCAGTCCGCGCCGCGCACCTCCATCACCTTCTTCAGCCGCACCTCCGGGAAGAGCGTGGAGAGGTGATCCGTCCAGTCGGACATGTCGGCGGGCGCGCCCTCGAAGCCCTCCTTCATGAACTGGCGGAAGGTCATCTTCGGGCGGAGGTACTCGCCGCGCCGGCGCAGGAAGAGGATGGGGGCGTCCAGGGCCCAGTCCAGGTAGGCGCGGTAGGAGAAGGAGCCGTCGAAGAAGGAGCGCAGGTAGCCGCAGCGCGTGGGGTCCACCTCATCCCAGACGCGGTTGCGGAAGGACATGTAGCCCGAGGGCTTGCCATCCACGATGGGGCTGTTGGCGTAGAGGCCCACCATCAGCGGGGCCAGGCGCGCCGTCAGCACCGTCTTGCGCACGCAATCGGCCTCGCTCTCCCAGTCGAGCGACACCTGGCCGGTGGAGGTCATCAACATCATGTTGTGCGCCAGCCGGCCGCGCTCGGGGAGGGACTGGCGCATGGCGACGTAGCGCGTCTTGGGCATCCACGGCATGTCCGCCGGGGTGCCGAAGGGCCGGTAGCCCAGGGCCACCAGCCGCAGCCCGAGCGCCCCGGCGGCGGCCTTCACCTCGGCCAGGTGGGCGAGGTTCTCCGCGTGGGCCTCGCGCGCGGTGCGCAGGGGCGAGCCGGACAGCTCCAACTGCCCGCCGGGCTCCAGGGAGATGGTGAGCATGCCCTTCTGCAGGGCGATGGCGGGCGAGGACGGCGTCTCCCGGAAGGGGGTGTAGCCGTTGGGCGCCAGCCGCTCCAGCAGCGCGCCAATGCCCGAGGGGCCCTCGTACGGCACGGGCCGCGCGGACTGGACGGGGTAGACGAATTTCTCGTGCTCGAGCCCCAGCAGGTGCTGTGAGGGGGGCTTCTCCGCGGATCGAAAACCCTCCAACAACTGGTCATCGGAGGTGATGGGCTGGGAGGAGGCGCGCTGGAGATCGAGAGACATGGCGGCCCTATATAACGATCGTTGACCCCGCCGCCGTCATTTGCGCATCGTGCCGACAATGACCCACCCCCCGACCCACCCCTCCCCGGTGCCCACCTTCTCGGCCCGGGCCGGTCCGGCGGACGTGTTCCAGGGGCTCGGCCTCATCTTCCGGGCCGGACACCTCATCTTCCACACCCCCGCGTTGAGGCGGCTGTCCGCCCTGTGCGCGGCCGTCACCCTGGTGGCCCTGGGAGGCCTCTTCGTCCTGCTCTGGATGTATGCGCCGGACCTGCTGGGGTGGCTGTGGACCCGGCCCGAGCCCTGGTACGGCCGCGTCTTCTGGTACCTCGTCCTGGTGTTGATGTTCCTCGTGCTGCTGGTGGTGGGGGCCAACGTGGTGGTGCCCGTGGTGCTGGCGCCCCTGCAGGACCCTCTCTCCGAGCTCACCGAGGCCCAGTGCGGCGGCTACGACCCGCCCCCCTTCCGGCTCGGCTCCTTCCTCCAGGGACTGGCCACCGGCCTGGGACACACCCTGGCGCGCGTCTGCTTCCTCGTATTGGGACTGGCGGTGCTCTTCCCGCTCAACCTGCTGCCGGTGGTGGGCAACGTGGCGTGGACGGTGCTGGGCACCCTGTGGACGGTGCTCTGGCTGGCGGGCGAACACCTGGCCGCGCCCATGACGCGCCACCAGTACCGCTTCGCCGAGGTGCGCCGGGTGCTGCGCCAGCGCTGGCTGCTCTGCCTGGGCTTCGGGGCGGGCGTCTACCTCCTGCTCTGGGTTCCGATCCTCAACAGCTTCTTCCTCCCGGTGGCCGTCGTGGGCGGGACGCTCCTCTACCGGGGGCTGCTCGCCGCGGGCAACGTGCCTCCTCCCCCTTCGTCCGGCCTGCTCGGGAAATAATCCGTGGGGCCGGTTGTCTCCCCTGGTGGCCTCGATTCGGGAACGCGGCGCACGATCGTGGCGTTATCGAACGCTGCGGGAAGGCGTCGGCTTGAAGCACCAAGGGGCCATGATTAGGCTTGCCCGGTTGCTCCCGGCACTCGCTCCTCACGCCAACTGCTCGGATTCGTTGGGCTTTTCACGCATCACCCCTGGGGCCCACGGGCCCCACCCTGGATGAACCATGCCGCGACTCTTTCGCCGGATCACCGCCGTCGCCGTTCTTCTTGGCGCCTGGGCCCTCGTGGGCAACGACCGGGCCCCTCTGCCTCTGACTCTCGGCGTGGCGGAGGCCGGCCAGGCAGGCTCGGACTCCACCCGCGTCGCCGGTGAGAAGGGGGGCCCGACACACGACCTCTCCTCCCTTCGCGTCTTCACCAAGGTCATCCTCTATGTGAAGGACAACTACGTCGATCCCAAGCGCGTGAAGCCCAAGGAGATGATGATCTCCGCGCTGGAGTACGTGGAGAAGAGCGTCCCGGACGTGCTCGTGGACGGCAACGCCGAGACGGGCAAGCTCAACGTCAACGTCAACGGCAAGACGCGCGAGTTCGACATCAGCCACGTCGACTCGCTGTGGAAGATGTCCTTCACGCTCAAGGACGTCTTCGACTTCGTGAGCAAGAACATGCGTCCCATGGAGGACACCCGCGACATCGAGTACGCGGCCGTCAACGGGATGCTCTCCACGCTGGATCCGCACTCGGTGCTGCTGCGCCCCGAGGTGTACCGGGAGATGAAGCTCTCCACCAAGGGCGAGTTCGGCGGCCTGGGCTTCGTCATCCAGATGCGCGAGGGCAACCTCACCGTGGTGAAGGTGCTGCCCAAGACGCCGGCGGCACGCGCGGGCATCCAGAAGGATGACCAGATCAAGAAGATTGGCGAGGAGTCCACGGTCAACATGGACCTCAACGAGGCCGTGTCCAAGCTGCGCGGCCAGGTGGACAGCCGCGTGGCCATCACCGTGGAGCGCAAGGGCTGGGAGAAGCCGCGCTCCATGACGCTCAGCCGCGCGATGATCTCGATCGAGAGCGTCCAGCACAAGCTGCTGGCCGGCAACGTGGGCTATGTGCGCCTGAAGAACTTCCAGGGCAACACCACGCGCGACCTGCAGGCGGCGCTCAGCGAGATGCGCCGGCAGGCCGAGCCCAAGGGCGGGCTCAAGGGTGTGGTGCTCGACATGCGCGGCAACCCGGGCGGTCTGCTGGAGCAGGCCATCCAGGTGTCCGACACCTTCCTGTCCAACGGCACCATCGTCTCGACGGTGGGCCTGTCCGACAAGCTGCGCGAGGAGAAGCGCGCCCGTCCGGACGAGGGCGAGGACACCTACCCCGTGGCGGTGCTGGTGAACGCGGGCAGCGCCTCGGCCTCGGAGATCGTCGCCGGCGCGCTCAAGAACCTCAACCGCGCCGTCATCATCGGCCGCCAGACGTTCGGCAAGGGCAGCGTGCAGGTGCTCTATGACTTCCCGGACGACAGCGCCCTGAAGCTGACCATCGCCAAGTACCTCACCCCCGGTGACGTCTCCATCCAGGAAGTGGGCATCGTCCCGGACATCGAGCTGGTGCCCTCGGCCGTCACGGACGAGCGCGTGCTGGTGTTCGCCCCGCGCAAGACGATTGGCGAGGCGGACCTGGATCAGCACTTCGGCAACCCCAACTCGGACTCGGTGGCCAAGAAGCGCGAGGACGTGCTGGGCCGCGAGAAGCCGCTGGAGACGGTGAAGTACCTCAAGCTCGACGAGAAGCAGCAGCAGGCCATCGCCAAGAAGCAGGAGGAGGCCGCCAAGAATCCCGAGACGGCCGCCAAGGCGGGCCACCCGCTGCTGGACATCGACTCGGTGAGCACCGGCGAGGAGCTCGACGACCAGATGGACGCCGAGAGCCAGGACGAGGTGAAGGAGGACTTCGAGGTGCAGTTCGCCCGCGACTACGTCCTGCAGATGCCCTACCCGGACCGGCGCCAGATGCTGCAGAAGGGCAAGGACTTCGTGGAGAAGAAGCGCACCGAGGAGGAGCAGCGCATCAACTCCGCCATCCAGGCCCTCAACGTGGACTGGAGCGCGGGCGCCACGCCCAAGGACGTGAAGCTCGCCGCCACCTTCACCCCCGCCGCCGACCAGCGCATCGCCGCGGGCGAGACGTTCGACCTGGCGCTCACCGCGGAGAACAAGGGCACCGAGCCGCTCAAGCGCGTGCGTGCCTGGACGGAGAGCGACAACTACTACCTGGATCGCCGCGAGTTCCTCATCGGCAGCCTCGCCCCGGGTGAGAAGAAGACCTGGAAGGTGAAGGTGAAGCTGCCCAAGGATCTCACCTCCCGCCGTGACGAGGTGAAGGTGAAGTTCTTCGACGACCACGGGGCCCTGCCCACCTCGCTCACCAGCGAGCTGAACTTCGCCGAGCTGCCGCGTCCCGCCTTCGCCTTCAACTGGCAGGTCGTCGACGAGTGCGAGACGTGCAACCGCGACGGCGTGGCCCAGCGCGGCGAGGACATCACCCTGGTGATGGACGTGACGAACAACGGCAAGGGCAAGGCGCTCGACTCGTTCGCGCAGATCAAGAACCTGGGAGACCCGGACATCTTCATCGAGAAGGGCCGCTTCAAGATTGGCGAGCTGGCCCCGGGCGAGACGAAGACGGCGCGCTTCCAGCTCGAGGTGAAGAAGACCTACGACGGAAAGACGTTCCCGCTGCGGTTGGCCATCGTGGACGAGCCGCTCGAGGAGTTCGCCATGGAGAAGCTGGAGCTGCCCGTGTCGGACGCCCCGGTGGCGAAGTTCGAGGCGAAGAAGGGCCTGGTGAAGCTGTCGGAGAAGGCCGAGCTGCTGGCCTCGCCGGAGCAGGGCGCCCCGGTGGTGGCGAAGCTCTCGCGGCCGGCGATGCTCAACACCGACGCGGTCACCAAGGGCTTCTACCGGGTGGAGCTGGACAAGGACCGCTTCGCCTTCGTGAGCACCGAGGATGCCCGCGACACGAAGGGCAAGGCCACGCCGCTGCCCGGGCTGACGTACGTGGCCCGCCGCTCGCCGCCGGAGATCAAGCTCGACGTGGACCTGGCCCAGGGTGGCCTGGTGGCCAACGGCGAGCGCTACACCCTCACCGGTGAGGTGGACGACGCCCAGGGCCTGCTGGACATGTACGTGCTGGTGAACGACCAGAAGGTCTACTTCCAGGGCGTGGACACCAAGGCCGCCAAGGCGGGCGATCCGCACAAGCTGAAGTTCAGCACCGAGTTCTCCCTCAAGGAGGGCAACAACAGCGTGCTGGTGGTGGCCCGCGAGAGCACCGACTTCGCCAGCCGCCGCACCCTGGTCATCCGCCGCCGTCCGGCCGAGGTGGCCCAGAAGGTGACGCCGGCCTCGGCCACCAAGCCGGCCAAGTCGGCCACGCCGTAGCAGGTAGCCAGGCTGATCGTCCGCATTCCGGGCGGCTTTCGCTGGGGCACGGTGCCCCTTCGGAAGCCGCCCGTTTTATTGACGCTCCGCGCACACGCACGCTAGCGTCGCCCCGATTGGCGCCGTCGCAGGACGCGCGCCCGGGAGGCGGTACTGAGGATGCGGACGTTCAGCCGTGGGATGGCCCTCGCGGTACTGGTGTGCGGCTCCGCCGCGTACGCGGATCGCAACGACTTCAGAATCACGGATCTCGGCAATCCGGCGACGGACCCGGAGGCCCACACGGACTTCCGCGCCTTCGCGCGCACCTTCGCCGCGGTGATGACGTCGGCGAACCTCATGCCCCCGGAGACGCTGGGGCACGCGGGCTTCTCGCTCAACGCGGAGCTGAGCGTCACCGGCCTGCCCTCGCCGGGCCGCGAGGACGGCCAGGCGACGATCCCCACGGAGGGGAGCGCGACCAATCCGCTGCTGATCCCCTCGGTGCACGTGCGCAAGGGCCTGCCCTTCTCCTTCGAGCTGGGCGCCCGCGTGGGGTGGATCGACCGCAGCAGCATGTTCGCCGCCACCGGCGAGCTGAAGTGGGCCGTCAACGAGGGCTTCACCTGGCTGCCGGACATCGCCGTGCGCGCCCACGTGACGCGGCTGATGGGCAACAAGGACTTCGACCTGACGGCGGGCGGCCTCGACTTCGGCGTGGGCAAGCAGTTCCCGCTCGGGGGCATGGTGACGCTCACCCCCTACGGCGGCCTGGACCTGGTGGGCGTGGCGGCCAGCACGGACACGCTCGACTTCAACCAGAGCCGCACGCGCGGCGACACGCTCAACCCCGCCAACCCCTACGCCGGCCTGGACAACACCGGCGTGTACAAGGAGGTGAAGCTGGGTGAGAACATCAACAGCCGCCTCTACGGGGGCGTGCGCTTCATCGGCGGCGCGCTGCAGCTCGGCGCCGAGGTGTCGCTGAGCAACCAGGGCTTCATCGAGACCACCGCGACCAACGCGGGCGAGCCGGTCAACCGCGCCCTGCCCGCGGTGCTGGCCTTCAACACCACGCTCGGCCTGGACTTCTAATCCTCTGTCAGGGAAGTCCGCGAAGATTTCCCCTCTCCCTTCGGGAGAGGGACGGGGTGAGGGTGCCAGGGCCCCGGGTTGAACCCTCTGTCCACACTGAGGGCCACGGGTTGAAAGAACGGGCTCGGATACCCTCACCCCAACCCTCTCCCGGGGGGAGAGGGAGCATCGAACCCCTCCGGTCACTTCCCTGAAGAGGCTCAGGCCGCCTTGCCGCGCAGGGCCTCGCGCATGGCGCGGGGCTTGTTGGTGATGAGGTAGGAGACGCCCATCGCCTCCAGCTCCCGGGCCCGCGCGGCGTCATCCACCGTCCACACCGCCACGCGCAGGCCCCGGCGCCTCCACTCCTCCACGCGCTCCGGAGTGCACTGCCCGTGGTACGGGTGCACCGAGTGCGAGGACACGAGCGGCGTCACCACGTACGCCTGCGGCCCCCAGCGCTTGTCTGGATCGATGAGGAAGCCGCGGCGCAGCGAGGGCGCGGCGGCCGCCGTGCGGAAGAGGCACAGCGGGTTGAAGCTGGAGATGACCACCCGCTCGGACAGCCCCCGGCGGGTGACGAGCTCCGCCACCTTCCGGGACAGCCCTCCGTCGTCGGCGTGGTCGCACTTGAGCTCGATGTTGATGAGGAAGTGCGAGGGCAGCGCGTCCAGCACCTCCTCCAGCAGGGGAATGCGCGCGGGCGCGAAGCCGAGCCGGCTGCCCACGTCCGCCTCCTTCAGCTTCCACCAGGACGTGGTGCGCACCTCCCAGGGCAGGCCGGCGAGCCGCTGCAGGTGCTCGTCATGGCACACCACCACCTCGCCGGAGCCGCACACCATGGCGTCCAGCTCCACGCCGTCGGCCCCCTGGGCCACGGCCTCCTGGAAGGCGGCGAGGGTGTTCTCCGGGGCATCGGCGCTGGCACCTCGGTGGGCGAGCAGGAGCATGCCCGCCAATCTGCAACAGCCCGGCCCCCGGTGCGAGCGTCCCGTGACAGGCGGCTTGCCTCACCCCCGGCTTTGCTGCACTGTGCGCGGCATGCTGGGGCTGCGCACCGGGGAGATTCTGTTCATCGCGTTCATCCTGGTGGTGGTGTTCTCCGCCGCCCGGATGGGACAGCTCGGCAACGCCGTGGGCAAGTTCGTCTACTCGTTCAAGAAGGCCTCGAAGGGTGAGGACCTCGTGGACGTGAAGCCGCTGCCCCGCTCCAAGCGCGGCCAGGACGTGTCCGACGCCGACTACACCGACTCCGGTCCCAAGCGCGGTTAGCTCGCGCCGGGCGGCGCTCCCCCGGCCAGCAGGCGCTCGGCCTGCTCGCGCAGCGAGGGGTGCACGGAGGCGTCCCGGGCCAGTTCCTCCAGGTCGTTGCCGTTGAGCAGCGGGACGATCTTCACCCCCACCTCCGGCGGCAGGTACGGGTTGAAGACGAGCGCCCGGCGCACTCCGTGACGCGTGGACCAGCGCGGCGATTTCCAGATCTCCACCAGCGGCTCCGGCCGGGCCGGACGGCGCGCCGCCATGCGCACCACCAGGGGCTCGGTGAGGCGGGGGTTGAGGAGCGCGTTGCGCACCACCGCGGGGTTGCTCGCCGTCACCAGCCGCGCGAGCAGATCCGGGTCCCTCGTGAGCCGGGCCTGCTGCTTGAGGTGCCCCAGCGACTGGGTCATCAGCTTCGCGTCCGCCTTGGCCGCCGCGCCCTCGTCGAACTCCTTCTGGGCCGGCGCCGTCTCGAAGAGGTCCGCCACCGACTCCAGCGACTGCACCTCGGCCATGCGGCGCATGGAGTCCGCGTAGGGGATGCTCGCGGCCTCCCGGCCCAACGCCGACACGAAGGCGGAGAGCACGCAGGTGGCCGGCTCCCAGCCACCCCGAGCCAGGAAGATGACCTCGTTGAGCAGCTCGTTCGCGTCGAGCGGATCCCTCCGCGCGAGCTCCCGCGCCGCCGCCTTGCGGACGATCTCCGCGCTCCCGCTCAAGGCATGGAGCCGGTGGATGACGGTCTTGGCCTCTTCACGGCTGGGCATTGCCGTTGCTTCCCTCCTTGGACCCTCCGCTGGCGACGGCCGTCTGCGGCTCGAGCGTCACCTCGAGCCGGAAGTTCGCCAGATCCGAGGGGTACTCGTAGAAGAAGACGACGAAGGGCGCCCGGGCCCCGGGAGCCACTTCCTTGGCGGCGGCGTCCAGACGGGCCCGCAGCGTGTCGGCCTCGCTCGCGCTCGCGAGCGCGTTCAGCTCCTCCGGCGTGGGCACGGCGCCCGCGATGCCTTCCGCGGACTTCACCCGCTGCTCGCCCTCGTACAGCACGACCCCCGCCTTCACCCGGATGGCGGAGGTGCCGCGGTTCTCCACCTCACCGCGCACGAAGAAGAGGCTGTGCCCGTCCCGCGTCTCGTAGAGGCCGTTGGACAGGTCCTTCGCCACCAGGGGCCGCGTGGGCGACACCAGCTCGCGCATGCGCGAGGGCGACAGGGCCGACAGCTCCATGCGCCCATCGTTGAGCCAGGCCACGGCCATGGCGAGCAGGCCCACCACCAGCACCGCCGCCACCATGAACTGGGCGGCCACTCCGGCCAGGCGCTGCACCAGGCTCGGGCCCGTGCGCTCGGCGGGGGCTGACTGCGGCGGAGGCGGCGCGGCGATCACCGGCGGAGGCGGCGCGGGCGGCAGATCCGCGAGCACCTCGCGGCCCGGCGCGCCCTCGCCCGGCCCCGGGAAGTCGGGGAACGGGTTGCGCTCGGTGGGCGCGTTCGCCTTGGCGATGGGCGTGGCCGCGACCGTCTGCGGAGCCCCCCAATCCGGAACACCCGACGGAGGCGCCTGCTGCGGCGCACCCCAGTCCGGGATGCCCGAGGGCGCCGCCTGCTGCGGCGCACCCCAGTCCGGGATGCCCGAGGGCGCGGGGCTCGGAGCGGGCACCGGGGCCTTCGCGGAGGCCGGAGGCAGTGCCGCCACCGGGTCGAACGCGGCGAACGGGTTGCCCCCATCCATCTCGCTGGCAGCCGGAGCCTGCGCGGAAGCCGGAGGCAGCGCCGCCACCGGGTCGAACGTGGCGAAGGGGTTGTTGCCCTCGAGGTCCTCCATCTCGCTCGGAGCCGCGGCGGGAACGGGCACGGGCGCGGCGCGGGCCGGCGTGGGAGCCGGGGCGGCCGGGGGCTCGAACGAGACGAACGGGTTGTTGCCCTCCAGGCCCTCCATCTCCTCGTACATCGGAGCGGGCGCGGCGCCGCGGGGCGGCAGCGTGGGCGCGGCCTGGGTGGTCACGTCGTCCGGAGGCAGGGAGAATGGATCATTCTCCTCGAAGGACGGCGCGCTTTGGCGAGGCGCGGGCGCGGCACCGCGGGGCGGCAGCGTGGGCGTGGCCGGCACCGTCGGCGCGGCCTCGGAAGGCAGCGAGAACGGATCGTTCTCCTCGAAGGACACCGGCGCGCTTTGGCGAGGCGCGGGCGCGGGGCTCCGGGCCGGGACCTGCACGGGCACGGGCGCGGGCGCGGCCGGCTTGGGCGCCGGCGGAGCGCTGCGAACGGGCACGGGCGTGGGGACGGGCTTGGGCGCCGGCGGCAACGTGGGCACCGGGGCCGGGAGCGTCGCCTCCGTATCGGTCGAGCCGAACGGATCGTTCTCGTCGAAGGAGAAGGGGGCGCTGCTCACGGGCGCGAGCGCGGGGCTCTTGGCCGGAACCTGCACGGGCGCGGGGCTCTTGGCCGGAACCTGCACGGGCGCAGCGGCCTGGGCCGGCTTGGGAGCCGGAGCCGCGGGCCTGGGGGGCTGCGCGGGGCCGGTCGCGAGCGCCCCGGCGGGCTTGTTCGGAATGGGCGCCTTGGCGGCCAGCTTGAGCGCCTCGGCGGGCGTGGGGGTGTTCTCCCCCATGAACTCCATCAACGGATCCAGGTCGATGGTGGCCGGCGTCCTGGGCGCCTCCAGCGAGGTGACGCGGGGCAGTACGGCCGGAGCGCCTCCGCGCGGAGCGGCGATACCGGGGGCCGCCGCGGCGGCGCTCACGGGCCCGTCGAAGAGGTTGTCCAGGTTCGCCGGGCGCACGGGGGCCTTGGCGGCGGGTGGGGAGGCCCGGGGCACCTCGAGGGGTGTACCCGCCCGAGGAGTGGCCGGAGGCTTCGCGGCCGGGTCTGGGGAAGGCATAGCCGGGGCCGGCGCGGCGGACGTGGAGTCCTCACGCGCGACCTTGAAGGTATGCTGACACTTCGTGCAGCGGACCTTGACCCCCTTGTCCGTCACCTTCTCGTCGGGGATCTTGAACCGCGTCTGACACCGCTCACACTTGACGATCATTCAGGGCTCGACCGGTCCGGGAGTATAGGCGCAGAGGGGCGTCATCGCGAGCATGCCTCCACCCGGCTTGCCCGCCCCCCACCCCTCTGCTACAGGCTTCTGTCCCACACCGTGTGCGCAAGCTTCCGGAGTGGGCGGAGAACCCAGATATGAGCGAGCCAGAGCAGGCAGGCGTGCCGGGCAAAGAGCCCAAGGTCATCAAGCGGTACACCAACCGCAAGCTCTACGACACCGTCGAGAGCCGGTATGTGACCCTGGATGAGATCGCCGCAATGATCAAGGAGGGGGTCGAGGTCCAGATCGTCGACAACCGGACGAAGGAGGACCTCACCTCGGTCACGCTGGCGCAGATCATCTTCGAGGAGGAGAAGAAGCGGAACCGGATGCCGCTGACGGTGCTGCGGGAGATCATCCGGCACCCCGGCGAGTCGCTGACGGGCTTCATCCAGAAGGAAGTCACCCCGAGGGTGGCGTCCATCCGGGAGGAGGCGGAGTCGCGGCTGGACAAGCTGCTGAGGCGCGAGGACAAGCGGGAGGACGGCACGCAGGAGGCCGAGTCCCCGTCCGCCGAGCAGCCGGCCGAGCAGCTACAGCAGGACGCCAACGCGCCGGGAGGCCCGGCGGAGCTGCTGAAGGCGAGCCAGCGGGCGCTGGAGGACTGGCAGCGGAAGATTGACGAGCGGGTGAAGCACGCCGTGGAGAACCTGGCGGGCAACCTGCCGGCGCTGGGCCGCGACATGCAGGTGCTGACGCAGCGGCTGGAAGAGCTCGAGAAGAAGCTGGACGAGCTCGAGAAGAACAAGCAGCAGTAGCGCCGTACGCCCTGCCCTACCGAGCCTCCCCTCACCGCCAACCTCCCCTCTCCCCCCGGGAGAGGGACGGGGTGAGGGTATCGAGGCTCACGGGTTTCCCGCCCGCGTCACTTCGCCGGTGCGCGCGGGTGAGCCGTGTCCCACGCAGCCACCACGCGCTTGGGAGCAACGCGCCGCCAGGCCTCGACGAGCAGCCTGCCGAAGAGCGCCCGGTCCACGCGCGCGAGCTCGACGCTCGTCCACCCCTGGTGTCCCCACGGCGTCACCGCGAACACGTCGGGCTGCATCTTCACGAAGGCGTCCTGCTCCTCGAGGGACAGCTTGAGGACGGCGCGCTTGTCCTTCTCCCAGAGCGTCGCGAAGATCTTCCCCCGCACACGGAACGAGGGCTTGTCGAAGTGCGCCTGTTCCTCGGCCTCGGGCAGTGCCAGCGCCAGCTTCCGGACGTCGTTGGGAGTCATGCCTTGGCACCCTACTGCGAGTGGCGGCGCTCATAGCGCTGCATCAGGGGCGTCACCGAGATGCCGTGCACCACGATGGAGATGGCCACCACGGTGAGCACGAAGGGCACCAGCCGGTGCGCCAGCGACTCCTCCAGACCATGCCCGAGGGCATAGAAGAGGTAGTAGAGCGAGCCAATCCCCCGGATGCCGAACCAGCTCATCAGCCAGCGCTGGGGGCGCGAGGTGCGCGTGCCGGCGAGCGTGACGAGCACGACGGCGGGCCGGATGACGAGGAAGAGCAGCGGCGTGAACCAGAGCGCCTCGGTGGACAGCGGCAGGCCCGCCAGGAGGATGCCGAGCACCAACACGAGGCTCACCTCGCCGAGGCGCTCGAGCTGCTCGTTGAAGTCGAGCACCGCGTTGGCCATGTAGGCGGGGGCGTGCTCCGGGTGGGTGGCCGCATCCGGCTCGGTGCGCGCGTGCGCGAGCACCTCCTCCGGGGGCTTTCCCGAGTTCGACCGCTTCTCGATGCGCCGCAGCGCGAGCCCGGCGGCGAACACCGCGAGGAAGCCGTAGGCGTGCACCAGCAGCGCCACCCCGTAGGAGAGCGCGATGAGCCCCAGGGCGAGGAAGTCATCCAGCCCCACGGCCTCGCGGTGGGTGCGCCGCAGGTAGAGGACGAGCCGCCCGACGGCGCTCCCCAGCAGCGTGCCCACGCCGAGCCCCGCCACCGCCGCCCACAGCACGTCCACGGCCACCCAGCGCCACAGTCCCTCGCCCAGCGGGTGCAGCCCGAGCAGGCCCAGGCCGAGCATTACGAAGGGAAAGGCGGTGCCATCATTGAAGCCGGCCTCTCCGGTGAGCCCGAAACGCAGGGCGTCGCGCTGGAGGGGGTGCTCCATCTGCACGTCCGAGGCGAGCACGGGGTCGGTCGGGGCGAGCATCGCGCCCAGCAGCACGGCCGCGCCCAGGGGCAGCCCCAGCAACCCCACGCCCGCGGCGGCCACGAGCCCCACGGTGAGCGCCATCGCCAGGAAGGCGAGCCGCACGGTGATGAGCCACTGCGGATCCTTGAAGGGCGCCCGCAGCTTCAGGCCCGCGGTGAAGAGGGAGATGAGGACGCCCACCTCCGTCATGTGCTCGAGCAGCTTCGCCTGCGCGTAGGCATCGAGCCGGCCCAGGCCCACGCGGCCCAGGACGAAGCCCACCACCAGGTACAGCAGCGAGGTGGACAGGGGCAGGCGCTTGAGCACCGAGCCCCCCAGCGCCATGCCGAGGAGGAGCAATCCCGCCACGATGAACCACACCGTCATCTGCATGCGGCCCGAACCTCCCGTGGCGGAGAGTTCGTGCGGCTACGCCACGCGGGAGGCCTTCTTCCCACGCTTCGTGGCCTTGGCGGGCGCCCCGTCGAAGATCTCCGTGGCGATGGCGGCGAGCATCTGGGCGCCGGTGCTGCTCGGGGCGTACTCCCAGATGGTCTTCCCGTGGCTCTGCGCCTCATCCACCTTGACGTTGTAGCCGAGCGGCGTGGCGGCGAGGGTCTCAGGGAAGTAGGCCTTGAGGCGCTCGAGGATGGCGGTGGCGAGCGCGGTGCGCCGGTAGAGGGTGGGCACCACCTTGGTGATGCGCAAGCCGGGGCGGCCCTCGGTCTCGGCGACCTGGCGCACGGTGTCGGCCACCTCGGCGCAGCCATCGAGCGCGAAGTACGTGAGGGCCACGGGCACCACCACCTCGGTGGCGGCCACGAGGATGTTGCGCGTGGTGATGCCCATGGACGGCGGCGCATCGAAGACGATGGCGTCGAAGCCGGCGGCCTCCGCGGGCGCGAGCCGCTCGGCGAGCCGGTGCGCCCGGCGCTCGTCCTGGGCCACCACCAGGGGGAAGTCCGCCATCTCCTTGTAGGCGGGCAGGACGGACAGCCCCTCGACGGCCGAGGGCTGGACCACGTCCTCCAGGCGCACGGCCGGGTCGGTGAGCAGGTGGAAGACGTTGCGCGGCAGGGTGCGCACGTCCAGGCCGAGCGACTTGCCCGCGTGCCCCTGCGTGTCCAGGTCCACCAGGAGCACCTTGAGCCCGCGGTCCTTCGCGAGCCACGCCGCGGTGTTCACCGCCAGCGTCGTCTTGCAGGTGCCACCCTTTTCGTTGATGAAGGCGATGCGCCGCATGGGGGGCCTCTACTTCTTCCGGGCCGACACCAGCGTGTCCAACTTGGACTCCACCGAGGACAGCACGCGCTCCAGGTCATCCACCTTGTTGCGCAGCTGCTCCACGTCCGCGCTGGAGGGCAGGTTCATGGCCGAGAGCGCCGAGCGCAGCGCCCCGTCCAGCGTGCCCTTGGCCGCCAGCGAGCGCGACACCAACGTCTGCACCGCCGCCACGAACTTCTCGTTGGACATCAACTGCTGCGCCAGCTTGCCGGCGCGCTCCTCGCCAGTCTCGACGAGCTTCTTCACCACGGGGTTGTTCTTGAGCATGGAAGGTGTCTGTCAGTCCTCAAAAAACCCGCGAACTCTGGAAGGACGCGACGCGACGTGTCAAGCGATGGAATCCAGATGACAGAGCGCGTTGACAGGGGGGAGGGGCGTCCTTACGGTTCGCCGCTCCTGATGGCCGGCCTGCTCGACAAGAGGGTGTGGATCGTCTCTGGTAAGGGTGGCGTGGGCAAGAGCACCATCGCCGCGGCACTGGCGTTGCGCTCGGCGCGCGCCGGCAGGCGTACCCTGGTGTGTGAAATCAACACCCAGGAGCGCATCAGCCGCCTGCTCGGGCACAAGCCCGTGGGCCCCGAAGTGACGAAATTGGAGGACAACCTCTGGGCGGTGGACGTGCGCCCCCAGGAGGCCATGCGCGAGTACGCGCTCATGGTCCTGCGCTTCGAGACCCTCTACAAGACGGTCTTCGAGAACAAGGTGGTGCGCTACTTCCTGCGCTTCATCCCCTCGCTGCAGGAGCTGGTGCTGCTGGGGAAGATCCTCTTCCACGCCCAGGAGAAGCGGCCGGATGGCAAGCCCCTGTGGGACACCCTCGTGATGGACGCGCCGGCCACCGGCCACGCCATCACCTTCCTGCGCGTGCCGCAGGTGCTGCTGCAGACGCTGCCGCCCGGGCCCATGACCCGCGAGGCCCTGAAGATGCGCGACATCCTGGAGGATCCGGCCACGACGGCGGCGGTGCTCGTGTCGCTGCCCGAGGAGCTGCCGGTGAACGAGACGCTGGAGCTGCACGCGGCCCTGCGCGACCAGGTGAAGGTGCGCACGCACGCGGCGGTGCTCAACGCGGCCTTCCTCGAGCGCTTCACCGAGGACGACCTGGAGGCGCTGGTGGATCAACCGGAGCTGCTGCGGGTGGCGCGCTCCCACCATGACCGGGCGGCGCAGACGGTGCTCGCGGAGATGAAGCTGGAGCGCAACCTGCACGTGCCGGTGCACCAGGTGCCCCGCATCTTCACCCCGGCCTTCGACCGCTCGGCCATCGAGCAGGTGATGGGGTACCTGGAGCCATTGGTGACGGGCAAGGACGGGGCATGAACGCGCTCTCCGAGGGCTTGAAGACGAAGCGCGTCCTGGTGTGCGTGGGCTCGGGAGGCGTGGGCAAGACGACCATCTCGGCGACGCTGGCGCTGCGCGCGGCGGTGGACGGGCGCAACAGCCTAGTGTGCACCATCGACCCGGCCAAGCGGCTGGCCAACTCGCTGGGGCTCAACGCCCTGGGCAACGTGGAGGCCGAGGTCCCCGCCTCCGCGCTGGAGCCCCTGGGGATGAAGCCCCGGGGCCGCCTCCACGCGATGATGCTGGACATGAAGCAGACGTGGGACGACCTCATCCTCAAGTACGCCCCACCGGACAAGCGCGAGAAGATCCTCGCCAACCGCTTCTACCAGTCCCTCTCCAGCGCGCTCGCGGGCAGCCAGGAGTACATCGCGATGGAGAAGCTGTGGGAGTTGCGCAACAAGCGCGACTACGAGCTCATCGTGCTCGACACGCCGCCCACCGCGCACGCACTGGACTTCCTCGAGGCACCCAACCGGGTGCTGGACTTCCTCGACAACGAGGCGGCCAAGTGGCTGCTCACCCCGGCGCTGGCGGCGGGCAAGATTGGCCTGTCGCTCTTCAGCCTGGGCAGCAGCTACGTGGCGAAGACGATCTCCAAGTTCACCGGCACGGAGACGCTGCAGGAGCTGGCCGGCTTCATGATGGCCATCGCGCCGATGAACGAGAGCTTCCGGGAGCGGGCGCGCGGGGTGCGCGAGCTGCTGGAGGCGAAGCAGACGGGCTTCGTGCTGGTGACGAGCCCCGGCCGCGAGCGGCTGGACGAGGTGATGCACTTCCACCGGCTGCTCAAGCAGAACGAGATGGACGTGGTGGCGGTGGTGGTCAACCGCGTGCACCCGATGCCGGGGGCGCGGTTGATGGAGGAGATCAAGGGACTGATCCCCGCCCGGCGCACGAAGCTGGAGCAGACGCTGCTGGAGCTGACGCTGCTGGCGGAGCAGGACGCCCGGGGCATCGCCGAGCTGCAGGCGGCCGTCGGGGGCACTCCACTCATCCAGGTGCCGCGCTTCGAGATGGACGTGCACGACATCGGGGCGCTGTGGCGCACGGGGCGCTACTTGATCGGAGAAGAAGTGATTCCGGGCCCCACTCCCCCTCTCCCCTCGGGAGAGGGACGGGGTGAGGGTTCCAGTCCCCCGGGTTGAATCCCGGAAGCACCGCTCACGAATCCCGGCACAACCGGTCCACCCGGTTGAGCAGCGTGGGAATCCGCGAGGCCCCGTGCATCCGCCGTACGTGCTCCGCGGCGGCACTGGCCTCCACCCCCACCGCGGTGACGAACAGGGGGCGCTGGCTCTGCCCGCGCAGCACCGGCACGGCGAGCTGGCTGGAGTGGAACGCCGTCTTGGCCACGCCGATGACGGGCACACGCCGCCCGAGCGCTTCATACAGGTGCGCGCCCAGCCCGGGCCGCTCCTCGCCCAGCCAGACGTACCCGTCGATGACCACCGCCTCCAGCGGCTCCTGGAGGCCGGCGAGCACCTTCAACAGGTGGGGCAGCTCGCGGCGGTAGAACTGGCCGGGCTCGTAGGGCTCGGCGGGAGGGCCGCGCTCCACCACGTGCGAGGCCTCGGCGGCATCGGCCCAGTCCCGGAAGAGCACACAGGCGGCCACGGTGACCTCGGTCCGGTAGTCCACGTCCATGCAGGCCAGCATCGTCGCTCCTCCAAGTGTCCACGGCTCCGCCCGCTCGGCCGCCCGCCGTCGCGCCATGCGGGCGGGAAGCGCGAGTGGAGGTTAAGCTGCGGGCCGTTTGGGAACCCCGGGACGGCGTCTGCTGTCCTGAGGCTGAAACGTGGACGGCCCCTCAGCGGGCCCCTGACGAGCTTCGACGCGGAGGACATACATGTTGGCCACCTGGCGCAAGTGGGTGTTGGTGGGAGTCCTGGGCCTGGTGGGGTGCCGGACGACGGGCACGGCGGTGCGAGAGACGTCGGAGACCCCCCGGCAGCAGGTGCAGTTCGATCCGGTGACGGTGACGGCGGACCTGGAACTGGCGTCGCTCAACGACGAGGAGCTGTTCGCGGGAGGCACGTCGGCCTTCGCGGCCAACGACTTCGCCAGGGCGGCGCGCTACTTCGGACGGCTGGCGGACTTCCATCCCCAGAGCAAGCACCGCGAGGAGGCGCTCTACAACGCGGGCCTGGCCCACGAGCGGCTGGAGCAGTGGGACGAGGCCTACCTGCGCTTCTCCGAGCTGGCGGACGCGGAGAAGGGCACGGGCGACGCGCTGGACGCGGCCTTCCGCATGGCCGAAACGCAGTACCACCTGGAGCGCTTCGCCGAGGCCGCGAAGGTGCTGGGCACCATCGCCGGACGCACGGACCTGCCGGTGGGCAAGCGCCTGGAGGCGCAGGTGCAGCAGGGCGTGTGCGAGCTGGAGACGGGACAGCGCGAGAAGGCGGAGAAGACGCTGCGCCAGGCGCTCTCCACGTACGACTCCCTGCGGGACAAGGACGAGGTCGAGGACTACTTCCCGGCCCAGGCGCACTTCTTCATCGGGGAGATCTACCGGCAGCACTACGACGAGGTGAAGCTGGACCCGGCCAAGGGCAGCGACGCGCTGGCGAACGACCTGAACTACAAGGCCGAGCTGCTGCTGTCGGCGCAGGGCAACTACCTGCGCGCCATCCGGGTGGGCAACGGCCACTGGGCCACGGCGGCCGGCTCTCAGATTGGCGCGATGTACGAGAACCTCTACGAGCACCTGGTGAACTCGCCGGCCCCGGTGGAGCTGGACGCCGAGGAGGCGCTCATCTACCGCGAGGAGCTGCGCAAGAAGGTGCGGGTGCTGCTCACCAAGTCCATCAACATCTACGAGCGCACGCTGGAGGCGGCCGAGCGCATCGGCTCGCAGAACGCGTTCGTGGACAAGACGCGCCAGAGCCTGGAGAAGATGAAGGCGCTGCTGCTGGCGGACCCGGAGCCCCTCCCCGAGGAGCCCGCCCAGTCCCGGCCGCACTCCTGAGCGGGCCGCCCGCTAGGAAGCGCGCCGCGGCAGCCTCGCCGTGAACGTCGTGCCCTCGCCCGGCTCGGAGCGCACCTCGATGGTGCCTCCGTGCGCGTGGACGACGTTGGCCACGATGAACAGGCCCAGGCCGATGCTGCGGCTGGCCGCGTCTCCTCCCGGCCTGCCCCGCGTCATCGGCTCGAACAGGTGCGGGAGCAGCTCGGGAGGAATGGGCTTGCCCGCGTTGTGCACGCGCAGCAGGACGGTGCCGTCCTCACCCCGCGTCTCCACGCGCACGGGTGTTCCCGGCGGACTGTAGGCCAGCGCGTTGTTCACCAGGTTGGTGATGACCTGGGCCAGCCGGTCTCCATCCCACTCGCCCCTCCCCTCCCCGCTCTGGACCACCTCCACCTCCCGGTCCGGATGGGCGAGCCGCACCTCCTCCACCACCTGCCGGCAGTGGGCGTGCAGCTCCAACGGCTTGCGCTCGATGGGGATGCCGCCTCCGAGCCGGGCCCGGGTGAAGTCGAGCAGATCGTGAATCATCCGGGTCGCCCGCTCCGTCGCCGCCGAGATGCGCGCGAGGCCCTTCGCCTGGCGCTCGCCCAGCTCCTCCTGCCGCAGCAGCGCCGCCACGGACAGGGTGATGGCGTTGAGGGGGTTGCGCAAGTCGTGCGAGACGATGCCGATGAGCTGCTCGGCGAACTCCGCGCGCTTCTGTGACTCCTGCTGCTGCAGCTTGCGCTCGGAGATGTCCTGCGCGGTGCCGATGAAGCGCACGGCCCGTCCCCCCTCGAAGACGGCGCGGCCGATGGCCCGGACCCACCGCACCGCCCGGCCCTTGCTCCCCACCGTGCGCAACTCGATGTCGTACTCCCCGCCGCTGGCCGGTTGCAGCGCCCTCTGGACGGCCGCGTCCGCGCGCTCGCGGTCCTCCGGGTGGATCGCCGCCAGGAAGCCCTCGTACGTCACCTCGGGCTCCAGGGGCAGACCGAAGAGCGCCTTGCACCGCTCGTCCCAGCGCAAGAGGCCCGTCACCGGATTGAAGTCCCACGTCCCCAGCTCCGCCGCGCGCACCGCCAGCCGCAGCCGGTCCTCGCTCGCCCGGAGCGCCTCGCTCGCCCCCCTGCTCGCGGTGATGTCCTGCATCGCTCCCACCATCCGCACCGCCCTGCCGCTCGCGTCCCGCTCGACGAGGCCGTGGTCGGTGACGTGGACGTAGCCGCCGCCCCGGTGGAGGAAGCGGTACTCGTCCTTCCACCGCTGCGCGCCGCTGGCGATGAGCTCGTGGATGCCGTGGACGACCCGCTCGCGATCCTCCGGGTGGATGTTGTCGGACCAGCCGGAGATGTGCCCGCCGAGCTGCTCCCGCGTATGTCCGAAGAGCTTCTCCACCCCTCCGCTCCAGGCGAGGGTGTCCGTCTGGATGTTCCAATCCCAGATGGCGTCGCTGATGGCCTCGGTCGCCAACCGGTAGAGCGTCTCGGACTTGCGCAGCCGCTCGTTGGCCTGCCGCAGCTGCTGCAGCAGCAGCGCCTTCTGGATGATGCCGGAGAGGTACTCCACCAGCGTCTCCAGGTAGCGCCTGGCCTGGGGCTCGAAGGGGCGGAGCTCCGCCACGCCGAGGTAGAACACCCCGAGGAGCTTGCCGTGTGGCCACAGCCGCAGGCCCAGCAGCGAGTGCAGACCGCTCTGGCGCACGCCCTCGGACACCGCGTGGCCGGCCACCGCCGCGTCCGGCAGCTCCAGGGGCTCCTCGGAGGCGGCCAGCCTGGCCACGAAGGTGGGCCCGTCCACCGCAACCGGCTCGCTCTCGGTCCGCGCGTTCCACCGGCCCGTGTACGTGGTGGGAAGGAGCACCATGCCGCCCGCGTCCGCGAGCAGCAGCGCGGCCCCGTCCGCCCGCATGGCCTCCTGCACCACCTCCACCAGAGCGCCCAGCCGCTCATTCAGGGGAACGGAGTACTCGCCATCTCCCATCACCTCCATGGCCAGCGCGTTGAGCCGGTGCAGGAAGCGCTTCTCGCGCTGCCGGTCCTCCTGGGAGTAGCCACTGAAGGACACGATCACCTGGTCCATCGCGCCCTCGAGCTCCTCGAACAGCAGCCGCGTGTCCTCCTGCGCGGGCTGCTGCTCCAGGGGAAGCGCCTCCCAGAGACCCGAGATGAGACGGCCCATGAGGACGTACTCGCCCGTCACCTCCTCCTGGTTGAAGCCCACCCGCACGCGCTGGCTGATGTGCGTCTCCTCCAGACGCTTCTTCGTCCGCACCGGGTCGCCCCGGTGGCCCTGCCGGGAGATGGCCGCCAGCGTGGAGAGGTACTCGGGGAAGGTGTCCGTCCGCTCGTACGCGGTGAGGCCCCGGGCGGACTCCAGCTTCCCCACCGCCTCCGTGTAGCGCTCGACGAGCTGCTCCCGGTTCCTCTCGATGAACTCCGCGACCGTCGTCATACCGTGGGTCTTCCTCGCACCCCCGAGGGTGCAGAGGCCCCGCGCCTCACGCCAGCACGGCGATGAGGCGGCGTTCTCCTCTCAACTCCTGACAATTCCTCTCATGCCCGATTATTTCCGCGGGATTGCCCTGGGCGGGCTGAGTCGTGGCTCGGGCTAATGGCAACCCCTTACGTGGAACCCAGTACAAAACCGGGAAAGCTGATATTCCTTGCACCCCAACCGATACCTGTGAGAAAGCAAGTCCCCGAGAGAGCGATTCACTCTCTTCGAGGGGGGAAACCCAAGGCAAAAGCATTCGTGTCACGACACACCAGGAATTGGAATGGCCTCCGCCGGAGGAGCCACCCCAAGCCCTGAGTATTGCTTTCATGCCTGACGGTTGCACCGGGTAGCCCGGTCATTCCCGCTCGACTTCAAACCTCAAGCCGTGAATGGAGCACTGTATGAAGAACAGTGGCTTTGCAATCGTGGTGTGTCTTGGGATGGCCGTGTCCGCCGTGGGCTGTGGCGGCGCGACGGGCGCTGGCCAGGCGGAGGCCCTGGGTAACGTGGAGCAGCAGGCGGTCTGCCTGGACTGCGAGGGCGGTGGCGGTGGTGGCGGCGGCGGCGGGACCACGACGGAGACGGGAATGACCCTCGAGGAGTATCAGCAGCACGCACTGACGAGCACCGACCGTTGCATCGGCGGCATCACCTGGGAGGAGTGCAAGCGGGAGCTGGACTACGGTCTGCAGCAGCAGCTCATCTCGCTGTCCGCCTATAACTGGGGCGTCGCGAACGGCTACTACCCTGTCATCGACCGCTACAACAAGATCGGCGCCGTCTGCAAGTGCGGGTGCTTCGAGGCCAATACCCTCATCCTGACGCAGGACAAGGATGGCTTCGGCGCCTGGCTCGAGGCGAAGAAGGTCAAGGAGACCGCGAAGCTCGTCGCGCTCGACGAGGCGGCGACCCTGACCAAGCCCTCGTTCAGCGGCAAGTCCATCAAGGCCTTCTCGCGCGGTGAGGAGAAGCCCGCCCTGTATGTCTTCGGTCTCGACAACGGGCGTCAGCTCAAGGTGACGCAGAACCACGGCATGCTCCTGAGCGATGGGCGCGTCGTGGAGGCCAAGACCCTCGACGTCGGCGCCGAGTTCGTGGCCGTGGATGGCTCGACCGTCCGCGTGACCAACCTCTCGTTCGAGAACACCAAGAAGGACGTGTACAACTTCGAGGTCGACGCCTCCTTCTCGGCTGGCCACATCATCGCGGCCGAGGGCGTGCTGGTGGGCGACCTGGCCTGGCAGAACCAGCTGGGCCGCGAGATCGGCTCCATCGTCGTCCGCCAGTAGTCCACGGCCTGTTCCAACGCTGGTGGGGCCATGCCTTTCCCGGCTGCCCCGCCAGCGTTCAGTTCCACGGAGAAATCGCCCATGTCCAGCAGCAAGAAATGGCGGTCGCGCCTGGTATTGGCCGCTGCCGTGTCGCTCGCCGCCAGCCTCGCACTGCTCTGGTGGCCCGCCCCTCCGAGCCCCGCTTCCGCGCCCACTCAAAAAGCGGCCTCCCCCGCCCTGCCCGAGCAGGCCCGCGCCCAGATGGAGGCCAGGGCCGCGGAGACCGCCCGCCAGCGGCTCGCGAAGATGCCAACGCCAGTCATTGCGCAGCGCGTGGGCGGGTACACGCGTGAGGAAGTCGGCGTGGTGCTCGGCGGCTACCGGGAGATGCTGTCGGTGCAGGGGCTCTACAACCAGCAGTACACCCGCGAGCGCACCGTGGCCCGGCTCCTGGAGACGCCGCACGGCGCGCAAATCGCCGCGAAGACCCTGACCGACCCCGCGTTCGCCCGCGAGGCCTTCGGTGACTTCCAGGCGGAGGCGCGCTTCTTCTCCATCGACGTGTTGAAGACCGCCGCTCGCAAGGGGGATGAGCGCCTGCTGCTGAGCACCGCCGATACCCTCGCCCGGGAGCTGTCCCGTCTGGATACGGGGACCGGCCCCCTGGACAAGGGCAGGGCCGCGGATCTGCGCGACCTGATGCACGCCTTCATCGAGGTGAAGGGAATGGATGCCTTCGCCAACGGGGACGCGCGGCTCCTCCGGGACATGGGGTACTCCCCTTCGCTCTCGCCAGCCGTCAAGGGCCTCTACGATGACACCCTCTTCTTCCACCTCAAGCGCCAGTTCGGCCGCGAGCGTGCCACGGCGATGACCACCGCCTTGTTGGATGGCTGAGATTCATGTCCCGCTCACTCCTCTTCACGACCCTCGTTTCCCTCACCTGCACCGCCTGCGAGGGAGCCCCCCCCAACCCGCCCGGCCAGCCCCCGGAGGCCTTCTGCGATCCAGCGCTCACCCAGCGTATCGAGGCCGCCCAGGCGGAGATCCAGGCCGACACCTGCTTCCGCGAGCAGCAGGACGTCTCCGGCTGCGATTGGGGCGACTTCCCCCTCGATCCCAACCAGTTCGCGATGACGGAGAACACGGGCGAAGCCATCCTCGTCGTGGACAACTTCCCCGAGCTGCCGCCCCTCGCCATCCGGTACAAGAACCGCCTCAAGGGCTTCTTCCGTGCGCAGGAGGGCGGCACCATTTCCGCCGTGCCGTCCTCCTGGCACGTCCCCACCACGCTCTACCGCATCCTCAGCGGGTTCGCCTCGCCTGACTTCATTCCCGCCGAGGCCCTCCGGCCGTTGCGCGCCCCCCTGGACGAGACCTACGGCTTCCTCGCTTCGGACAATACCGGGCATGGGAGCTTCGTCTTCTCCGTGCTCATCGAGGCCAATCCGCAACAGCCCGTCCTGGTGCTCGACGTGCTGCTCATGCCCCGGTTCGCCCCCGCGGAGTTCTGCGACGCCTCCGGGTCCGCCGAGTCCATCGCACGGCTGCGCGAGAAGACCCAGCACGTGGCCGGCGAGCTTCGCCGGCTCATGAGTGAGCACAACGTCCGCTTCGTCAACGTGAGCTCCGGAGAGACGCTCGCCTCCGTCCGGTCGCAATGGACGACCTACTGTGGCGGAGCACCGCTGCCCGGCGACGAGGTCATGCGCGCGAAGCTGGGCGCGTACAGCCCCATCTACGACGCGCTCTTCAATACACCGGGCGTCTTCGCGGCCCATGCCTCCATCGATGCCTCGAATCCCCTGGACTACCCCTATGATCAGCCCTCGGAGGCCTATCCGAACCGGCTCCGCACGGGCTACTTCAACGCGCTCGAGTCAGGCCTGGATGCCGAGGGCCGGGGTGATCACTCCTCGCTGTCGGGTTGGCCCGCTCCGCACAACGTCGACATCTACCTGAACAGCGGTGTGCTCCCCCAGCGGCCCTTCCCCTACAACCGCACGCCCCTGCTCCAGGTGGATGGGTTTGGCGTCGACATCCAGCCCATCACCCGGGCGACCACGTCGTGGCTCACCCCGCTGACGCTCTCGCGCTTCATCAACGCCCGCTATGCGTCGTTCACTGGGCATGAACTGACCAACGAGCTCATCACGACGCTCCGCGGCGTGCTCGTGCCGGACGGCTGTCACGATGTGCCTGGTGGCCGGTGCCTCTACCAGGATCCCTTGAAGCACGGGCAGACCGAGGCCGTGCGCCTCGGCTACCGCCCGCGCGAGTACGTGGACCCCAATCTCCAGCAGTGACGCAGTCGCGAAGAATGGAAGACCAGACATGAAGACAATGATGGGAGTATTGGCCTTTGCGGTTCTCCTCGTCTCCGGTGCGGCCTCCGCGCAGGAGCCCGTGGAGGTGTCGTTCATCGACAACGGCGGAATCATCTACAAGGTGAATCCGACGGGCTTCACGATCAACTACCCGTACGGGAGCTTCCAGACGGACGGCTACGTCCTGCCCCGTGACTCGCGCATCCGCAACGGATGCTTCCTCACCACGCCCTGGCTCCCGGTGAGCCACGCGGACGGGCAGGCCCTGGGCTTCCCGCAGCTCACCCTGGAGTGGTGGGGAGATCTCCACCCGGTCCAGCAGCCGGATCAGACGCTGCTGCGGCTGCAGCTGGAGGTGAAGAAGCCGGATGGCAGCGTGTACCAGATGCGCAGCTACGTGCACACGGGCCTGCTGACCCTGCAGCCCCGCGCCTACTATCCGGATGGCTGGGTCACCTACTACGGGCGCATGGACAACCCGCTGCCCTCGGGCGAGGAGAAGAACTTCGGGAGCATCGCCGTCTCGGAGCTGGATGAGGTCCGCTACACCCTGTGTGACCTCTACGGCGGCGGCAAGCTCACCGTCCGCGGTCTGAAGGTGATGTCCTATCCGGTGTTCTAAGAGGGGGAAGACAACGTGAAGACTGTCATGTCATTGGCCGCCACGGCGGTGCTGTTGCTGGGCGCCAAGGCCCAGGCCTTCGGTGAGAACCTGCTGTCCTGCCAGAACGGTGGCTTCGTCCTGACCCGCTGCACGCTGCAGCGGGTCCCGCTGGCCGCGCCCGTGCTCGAGGATGGCTCGACCTACGAGACGGAGTACACCGTCTCCTACAACTTCGCCTGCACGGGGCACTCGGTGAACGTCGGTGTCTCGACGGGCGCTCAGTACGTGCCCTTCGTGATGGGCGCCACCAACGCCACGCTCCGCATCGTCGGTGCGGCCGGGGCCGAGACCTACGATCCGGATCCCGCGGC
The DNA here is from genome assembly GCF_042230915.1 of Archangium gephyra. Lineage (GTDB taxonomy): Bacteria > Myxococcota > Myxococcia > Myxococcales > Myxococcaceae > Archangium > Archangium gephyra_B. The sequence continues at coordinate 9,510,313 of NZ_CP102578.1, forward strand.
GACCCAGCGGCTGAGCTTCAAGCCGGGCTGCTCGCTGACCGTGTCCAGCGCGGCCGTGTTCCCCTCGAACAACACCCTCATCCTGTGGACGTCCCAGTCCCAGTCCCAGGCGAAGATCATCAACCTCTCCGCCGAGCGCTACCTGCTGGCCAAGGACTATCAGGCCATCTCCTCCTGGTACGAGTCCAAGCTGCTCCTGCTGAAGGAGAAGCTGGACAGCCTCGTCGTGGCCTTCCCGACGAACATCCACTACAAGGTCATGCGTGACACGGTGAACGCCGCGCTCGCCAACGCGCCGGCGCCGTACTCCGAGGAAGTGATTGGCGAGGCGGGTGAGGAGCTCATCATCACCCTGCGCGCCGAGCTGGATGCGGAGATCGTGACCGGCCAGAAGCTGGTCAACCGGTTCACCCGCTGGCAGCTGCAGGCGGAGCAGTCGCTCGTGGACGCGCTCGCCAACGTCCCGGCACCGTAGCACCCGAATCCCAAACACAATCTGGCCCACGAGGGCCCCTGAGCGGCCTCCCATGTGAGGGATGGACCGGGAGGGCCCTCGTGTGCCTTCAGAAGGACCCGGCCGTGCCGTTCAACCAGGACCAGGCCCGAGAGGCCGGTCCCGGCGTGGCTGCGTTCGGGCCGGGCGCTCCGGCCGCGTGCTCCAGCAGGAGCGGCGGGCCGGTGCGGTCGAGCGCGCCATGCCGATGAGGGGGAGTACCATGAAGAAATGGATGGGTTGTATGTTATTGGCGGGCACGCTGGCCGTGCCCGGCCTCGCGGCCGCCAGTGATGACCTGGAGGCGCGCGAGGCGACGGCGGTGCAGGCGTACTCCGCCGCCACCACCGTGTCGCAGCGTCACGGGCGCTACCGGCAGGCCCGCGCCACCTTCCTGGTTGGCGAGCGCAGCATCAGCGCCAGGGTGGGCGCGTGGGAGCAGGCCGCCCAGCAGTGGGTGTCTGGCTGGCAGATGCTGATGGCCCTCGCGGATCTTCAGCAGGACATTCCGTACTCCGAGTTCGAGGCGGAGCTCCAGCGGATGCTGCGCAACCAGAGCGATGGCCTCATCCAGCTCGGCAACGAGGCCAAGGCCACCCAGGCCGTGACGGACAAGGCGCTGGCCCTGCTCGGAACGAGCAGCCCGACGGAGGTTCCCGCCGGGCTGGAGCAGTACGGGACCGTCCTGCAGAGCCTCACCCTGCGGGAGAACGAGCTGCGCGCGGCGCTCTCCCAGGTGGGGCAGATCCCCACCCAACGGATGGCCCGGCTGGAGAGCATCGCCAACACCTCGCGGCAGGCGGTGCTCGCCCGCGTCCGGGTGGCGCTGCTGGAGCGGGCGCGCTATCCGCTGGAGCAGACCCTGGCGTCGGTGCAGGCCCTGCTCAACGCGGAGCAGGTCGTGGATCCGATCCTGGCGAAGCTCACCCAGGCGGAGAACGACATGAACCGCTACACGCTCAACCTGCAGATCTTCCACGTGCAGGACTCGCTCACGAAGTCGCGGGAGTTGTGCATGAGCAGCCAGACCACGCTGGGCACGCTCACGTCGCCGGCCAGCTACGTGGCGGCGGCGAAGTCGCGGGCCACCCAGCTGTGCACGGCCATCGAGAACCACGCCAGCGGGCTCATCTCCTACGGCATCCCCAACGCCGACCTCGTCTACGAGTACATCAACGTGGAGAAGGCCTCGCTCGGCACGCTCTGCAAGACGGCCAACCCGACGGCGGCCTGCGAGAAGCTGGCCATCCTCGCGGCCCTCAAGCTCACGGACCTGCAGGCCATGACCGACACCAAGCTCCGGTTCGTGGAATACGGCTGGAGCGAGAACATCGACGCCGCCCGGCGCAACTGAAAGGAGAACGGACCATGAACACACGAATGATCGCAGTGGCCATGTCGTCGCTCCTGGCGGTGGCGGTGGTGGGCTTCTCCAGCGAGGCCTCCGCGCTGACGTGCGAGGAGCTGCAGCTCAACAAGAAGCCGCCCATCGCCTTCAACCCCATCCCGATGCAGAACCCCCAGACGGGCGAGCCGTACCTGCCCAACGAGGAGATCGAGATCCGGCCTGGGGAGAAGATGCTCGCGGGCGAGTTCTTCAACCAGATCAACAACCTCGAGTACGACCTCAACCAGTGGGGCTACTCGCTGCGTGACGCGGACATCTCGACGCTGTCCGCGCTCAAGACCTGCATCGACCTGCTCCAGTCCCAGCGCAACCTGATCCTCGAGGACATCCGGGAGAACGGCCCTGCCCCCTGGTCCGTCGAGGATCGGCTCAAGAAGATCGAGGCCGCGTGGAAGCGCTACCAGGATCAGTTGCCCTCCTGGAACGAGCTCTACCAGAAGGCGGATGACGAGAGCGTGAAGGTGTACCTGCCCGACGTGCCGCCCTTCTCCGCGCCGGTGCCGGAGATCAAGCGCGCGGAGCTCAAGCCGGTGTTCAAGGAGCGCGCCTGGTCCTTCGAGGTGGGCGAGAAGTCCAAGCTCTGGGTGAACGCGCAGGCGAGCCTGTCGCTGAACGCCAGCAAGATCGACGCGGTGGGTGACGCGCGGGGCGCCATCAACGCGGCGCTGATGGGCAAGTGGGAAGGCGAGGTGCTCTCGGCGAAGGCCCACGCCCAGGCCCCCACGACGGACACCGGACAGCTGCTGCTCGAGGTGCGCGGACTGGGCAGCGTGCTGTGGAGCAAGAGCTGGGAGGCCAAGGGCATCCGGTTCGATGACAAGCTGGAGTGGCCGCTGGAGTACAGCGTGGACTACCGCTTCTCCATCGGTCCCGTTCCCATGCGGGCGCGGGTCGGCTTCCGGGCCACGGCGGGTGCGAAGTACGGCTATGACATCGTTCCCCTGCAGATCGGCGCCCACGCGGTGCCCTTCGCCGCGGCGGATGCCTATGCCCAGGTGGGAGCGGACATCGGAGTGGCCGGCGCGGGAGTGGGTGGACAGCTCATCCTCGTCCAGGACTACGTCACCCTCCAGGGTGCCGCGCGGGTGGAGTTCGACGAGGAGCCGACACTCATCGTGGAGCTCATCGGGACCAACAGCCTGACGGCGCTCAGCGGCAGCCTGTATGCCTATGCCTACGTGAACTATCTCTTCGGCCGGTGGGAGGGCCGCTGGGACTTCTTCCGGTGGGAGGGCTTCAAGCGTGACGGCAACCTCTTCAACTTCCGGTGGGAGTGGAGCCCGCTGGGCGTGAAGGCCACGGGTGACCTGCGCGCCGAGGACGTCATGGAAGTGAACCAGGCCAACGCGGAGCTGCGGCTGGCGGAGATCGAGAACAACGCGGCGACCCATGTCTTCGAGACGATGAAGGCCATCTCCGAGGACGTGAACAGCCCGGACTCGGCGAAGGTGCTCACCGAGCAGGCGCGGCTGAGCTACATCGCGAGCGGACTGGATGACCTGCTGACGCAGTACGAGAACCAGCTGAGGGAGTGGACGGAGTCATGAAGAAGCTAGGCGTGGGACTGCTCCTGGTACTGGCCGGGGGCGGATCGTTGGCATGGTGGAAGTGGAATCGCGGGGATGCGGCGGGTTTGTCGCTCACGTGCGTCCCAGGGCAGTCCCGCGCCTATGCCTTGTCGTACGAGTCACGCGGGCGGATGTCCGACCCGACCTTTGGCCTCTCCCAGGGCGTCGCGCCGGAGGGGCAGTCCGTGGAGACGGTGGTGACGGGCCGCTGGCGGGAGACGTGCGTGCGCGCCGACGCCACGAGCCACGTGCTCGAGGTGTCCATCGAGGACGCCCAGGGCCACTTCAGCTCGCGGGGCGGAATTGGTGGCGGCGGCGGTGCCCCCACCGGGGCGCGGGAGCTGGTGGAGGGCAGGAGTTTCGTCGTGATGGGCGCGGATGGAAGCGTGCAGGCCATCCACTTCGACGCCCGGTTCTCTCCCCTGGGACAGAACATCCTGCGGGACATGCTGTCGCTGCGCTCGATGCGCCTGCAGGGCCCCGTGAGCGACGGCGCGGCGTGGACCTCCGAGGAGGAAGATGCCAATGGACGCTACAGCGCCAGCTACACGCTCGCGCTCACCGGGAAGGAGCTCGCCCGCGTCACGAAGGTGCGGGGGGAGTACGCCAGTTCCGGAGCGGGGCTGAAGATGAAGCAGGTGCAGGCCCTGGTGCGCGCCCTGCCCGGCAGTGAGAGCACGCTGGAGCTCGACCTGGCCACGCGCCAGCCCCGGAGCGTGCGCTCCCGCGTGGACGTCGCGCTCATGACCGGGAACCGGACGATCGGCCAGACCACCGGCACGCTGGCGCTGACGCCCGACACGGGCGCGGCCGTGTCCTCGGTGGATGCCCAGGCACTGCAGCAGTCCTTCACGGCCCAGGTCTCGCGCGGCGGGCAGCCGGGCGACCTCGCGGCGCGTGACGCGGATGCGCGCATCGAGGCCCGCATGCAGCGCGAGGAGCTTGGAGAAGACACCTGGCAGTCGCTGCTGGAGAAGATGGGCGCGGCCTCGCCGGACCGGGCCAGGCTCTTCCTCAAGCTCAAGGCGCTCTTCCTGCTGCACCCGGAGACCTGCCGGGATGCCAGCAAGATGCTGGCCCTCACCCAGAGCCCCAATGAGCTGGGCTTCCAGCTCGTGGCCGGAGCGCTCGTCTCCGCCGGGACTCCCGAGGCCCAGCAGGCGCTGGTGGCCACCCTGGAGGCCACCGGGGACAGGCTCGCCCATCAGCGGACGCTGAGCTCGATGCTCGGGCTGCTCTCCAAGCCCACCGCGCAGACGGAGGCGGCGCTGCACGCGCTCGTGAGGGATCATGCCCAGGGGGAGATCCGCGACACGGCCCGTCTGGCGCTCGGGAATGCGGCCCGTGCGCTCCAGGAGCATGAGCCACGGCGCGCGGAGCGGCTCGTCGAGGAGGGCGTTGCGTTCGCCCGCGAGGCCCGGACCCAGCAGGAGCGGCTCGTCGCCGTCCAGACGCTCGGCAACATGGGCTCGGCCCAGGGCTTCGAGGCCATCGCGAAGACGCTCGAGGATCCGAACGTCGCGGTCCGCCAGACGGGCGCCTCGGCCCTGCGGTTCATCGGGACGGAGACCGCGGAGCGCCTGCTCCTCCAGGTGGCCACGCGGGACGAGGCCGGCAGCGTGCGGGGTGAAGCGGTGGCCTCCCTGTCGTTCCGCCCGCTCTCCCCCACCACCGTGGCCGAGCTCCAGCGAAGGGTCGCCCAGGAGCCTTCCGAGACGGTGCGGCAGTTGATCGTCAAGGTGCTGGCGGACGAGGTGTCCCGTTACGCGGATATCCGGATGACCCTGGAGCAGCTCAGCCGCGAGGACGCCTCGGCGTCGGTGCGAAAGCTGGCGACGCTGGTCCTGCTCAGACTCGATGCGACCGAAGGATAGGGATTCACCTCGACCTACAGACCCCATCACGCGGGCGGCATACGACTGGGGCCGTACCTACTACTGGTATCCGGTCGTCGACCGCTACAACCGGGTCGTCGCTGTCTGCACCTTCGCGTGAAGTCAGGGGGAGCTGAGCGGCTCGAGGTGTCCGCTCAACGAGCCCCATCCGCTGGGGCCTGCTCCGCGGGCTCCGGCGAGGGCAACAGGAAGCTGGTGGCGAGCAGCACCCCCGCCGCCCCGGCGAGCACGCCCGAGAGCAGCAGGTTGCCGTTGGCGCCATCCCGCAGCCGGGTCGCCTCCTCGTATTTCCACCGCGAGGCTCCGGACGGCAGCGCTTCCTGGAGCTCCGCCCCATCGGGGGTGCAGGGCATGAGCGCCGGGTCATGCAGGCAGGGGATGGGCCCCCCATCGGTCCCCGCATCGTCGTTCCCACCACCATCGCTCCCGCCGGGCCCACCATCCGGGCCCACCATCCGGGCCCTCGTCCGTCCCGGGCAGGGCGCACACCTTGTCCTTGCAGACGTACGACGCCCCTCCGCCTCCCACCCGAGCGCAATCCCCATCCACCTCACAGGAGAAGGGCCCGATGGGAAGCTCGATGCAACCGGAGGACAACGCCCCCACGGCCAGAAGAGGTGCCCAGCGCCACGCTCGCGTGTTCAGTTTCAGGTTCCCTGCTCCCGAATGGCGGTCGGCGGCAAGCCACCACAGCAACTCTGTGACGCGTCCCGCCAGGGAGCGGCACCGAGGCACACTCGGAGTGGAACCCCCGCCCCCCTGGGAGAGGCGCGGGAGGAGGGTCTAGGCTGGGGCCCACCCATGGAGCCCCTCTTCACGCCCGAGCAGCTCGCCGAGATCAAGGCCTACCACCTGCCGCTCTACATCAAGAGCGCGGTGAGCCCGCTCGTCTACCTGGGAGTCCTGGCGCTCATCCTGGGCGTCCTGGTGCGGCCCTTCTACCGGTGGTCCGAATCCTGCGCGGCCTGGCTGTCCCAACGGCTCGCGTTCCTGCGGACGGCACCGGTCAGCCGCGTCGTCATCCAGGCGCTGGACCGGCTCTGGGGCGAGCCGGGCTGGGGCACGGCGCTCCTCTTCGCGCTGCTCGTGGAGCTCTTCATCGAGCTCGTCTACGTGCCGGCCACCATCTATTTCGGCTACGTGCTGGAGCACCGCCACGGCATGTCCACGTACACGCCGCTGCGCTTCCTCCTGGACGAGCTCAAGGGCATCGCCCTGGAGGGCTTCGCCGTCTCGGCGCTGGCGCTGGGCCTGTACGGGCTGGCCCGGCGGATGAAGCGCTGGTGGCTGGTGCTGGGCCTCCCCACGGCGCTGCTCATGCTGGGGGCCTCGGCCCTGGACCCCTACCGCAGCCAGGTCTTCTTCGAGCAGGCCCCCCTGGAGCAGGGCCCCCTGCGCGAGCGCATCACCGCGCTCATGGCGCGCGCGGACGTCCCCTTCCAGGACGTGCGGGTGGAAAAGACGTCCGTGGCCAGCAAGCGCCTCCAGGCGTACTTCGCGGGCCAGGGCCCCACGCGCACCATCGTCCTCAACGACGTCATCCTGCGCGAGCTCGAGCCGGACGAGGTCCTCGCCGCCGTGGCCCACGAGGCCGGCCACGTCCACGAGCCGAAGTGGCCGGGGCGCATCGCCGCCTCGCTGGCCTTGGTGGCGCTCCTCTTCCTCATCGACCGGATGCTGCGGCTCTCCGCGGCACGGGGCTGGTTCGGCACCACGCGCTTCGCGGACATCCGCACCTTCCCGCTGCTGTGGCTGCTCTCCTTCTTCGTCTTCTTCCTGAGCGCGCCCATCTCCTCGGCCTTCTCGCGCGAGCGCGAGCGCGAGGCGGACCGCTACGCCCTGCAACTCACCCAGGATCCCGCCGCCTTCCGCCGCATGCTGGTGAAGGCCGCCCGGGTGAACAAGATGGACCCGGATCCGCCTCGCTGGGTCGTCCTCAAGGGCCACAGCCACCCGCCCATCGGCGAGCGGCTCGCCGCCGTTCCTCCCGCCCCAGAAAAAAGAGCGTCAGAGCCTTCGCCCTGACGCTCTCCCCCCGGGCCGCATGTGCCCTGCTCCCCTCCGCGGCCCGGCGGTCCCTCGTGGCCCCGCGGACTACGCCTTCGCCCGCGGCGCCTCCTTCACCTTCTCCACGGCCGCCAGCGCGATGGCCCTCACCAGCGCCTTCGCCCTCCGGCCCGCCGACGTCTCCCCCTTCGGATCCGCCTCCACCGCGTTGGCCAGGTCCGTGAAGCCCTGCCGGTTGCCCCGCCGCAGGTACAGCTCGCCCCGGTTCACCAGCGCCACCGGGTTGGCCGGATCCCTCGCCAGCGCCGCGCTGTACTCGGTCACCGCGTCCTCCAGCCGGCCCAGCTTCTGGTACACCGTGCCCAGCGCCGCCCGGCTCGCCGAGTCCTTCGGGTTCCCCTCCACCAGCCCCTCGAAGAGGATGCGCGCCTCCTCGTAGCGCCCCGCCGCCGCCAGGTCACACCCCACCTGCGCAATGGCCTTCGCCTCCTCGAAGGTCATCCCCTCCACCTCCGCCCACGTCAGCTCCCCGCGCACGAACGCCTTCAGCTTCTCCGCCGTCGCCGTCTCCATGGCTCCTCCCTCGTACTTGATGACGCGTCCCATCGCCGCTCACGCGCTCCGCATGTTGGAGAGGGCCGTCTTCGCCATCTCGTTGAACTTCATGGACAGCGTGCTCATCATCTCGAACATCATCTTCCGCTTCTCCACCAGCTTCTGGAGCCGCAGGTTGAGCCGGTCGATGTCGCGCTGAGAATCCGCGAGCGCCTTCTCGTCCCCCTTCCCGTTCTTGATGCCGGCCTGCTTGTCCTGCGCCGCCGCCAGGGCATCCATCGTCTGGAGGATCTCCCCGTCCATCTTCTCCGTGAGCGACATGAGGATGGTCTCGATCTTCTCCTCCAGGCTCATGCTCGGGTCGTTGATGATGCCCCGCATGCTCGAGCCCGCCGTGCCCCCCGTGGAGCCGGACGGCGCGCTGCCCGTGGACGCACCCGGGCGCTCGGGCCGCCCGTACTGCGCGAAGTCCGCCTTCACCTTGTTGAGCTCGTTCTGGAGGTTGCTCACGCTGATGCGGTCATCGTTGAGCGCGTCGCCCACCACCCGCCCCAGGGAGTGAGGGCCCACCGCGGTGTCGAGCCGCTCGAAGTAGCCCGGGTTGTCCACGAGGAAGCGGGCCGCCTGGCGCAGCTCGGGCGACACACGCGCGTCCTCGGAGATGCGCTTCAGGTCCCCCCGCGACAGCGAGCCGTCCAGCTTCCCGTCCGTCGCGTCCAGGTAGCGGAAGTTCTGCTGGAGCGTCTGCAGCGAGTGGAAGTAGTCGTTCATCTTCGGGTCCAGGTGGCTGCCCTGGCCGCAGGCCGGCTCCGCGCCACTCGTGCCCACCGGCGGGCAGCCCTGCTGCGCGGGCGTCGCATAGCCCTCGCACGCCCGCGCGCTGTCGGCGGGCGGCTTGTACTCGGTGGCGGCCGGCGGGTTCTTCGTCAGCTCCTGCGCCAGCCCCATCGCGCCATCGGCCGCCAGCATCACATTGCCCGTCATCGCCCCCACGGCCACCTTTGCCGCGTTGGTGATCGCCGGCGGCAGCCCCAGCGCGTTGCCCGCCGCGTCGATGAGCGCGCCCCCCGACAGCAGGCTCGTCACACCGCCCAGTGCACTGCCCAGGCCTCTCAACAAGTCACTCATGGTGCCTCCCTCGCGGCGCCGGGGCTCCGTGCCTCCGGGTGCCGTGCTCCGTGTTCCGCGCCTGACGGATTGCAGCGGCGGTGCCGGGCCCGGCTCCCCCTCCCGCTCCAACGAATTCAGCGGTTTAGGCCGCTCACCGGGCGAGCACGGTCCTGCCTCGCGGACGGGACGGTCCACGGCGGGGGATTGCGGTTACATTCCGCCGCGCATGCGCACCCTGGGCCTCGATTACGGTACCAAGACGATTGGCGTGGCGGCTTCGGACGGCCTGGGCCTCACCGCCCAGACGGTCACCACCATCCGCCGCACCAACCTCAAGGCCGACCTGGCCGCCCTCAAGGAGCTGGTGCGCGAGTACGAGGCCGATCGCTTCGTCGTCGGGCTGCCCCTCAACATGGACGGCTCCGAGGGCCCTCGCGCCGAGGCCACCCGCAAGTTCGTGGAGGCCCTCACCGAAGTGCTCGGCCTGCCCGTGGAGCTGTGGGACGAGCGCCTGTCCACCGTGGCCGCCCAGCGCACCCTGCTCGAGGCGGACGTGTCGCGCGCCAAGCGCCGCGAGGTCATCGACCAGATGGCCGCCCAGTTCATCCTCCAGGGCTGGCTCGACGCCAAACGGCCGCCGTCCTCGGGGGACGACTACCACCCTGACGATTATGACCCGGAGCCGTAGGTGAAGAAGGCCCTGCTCGCCCTGCTCGTGCTCGTGGTGCTCGCGGCGGCCGCCGCCGCCGGTTGGTACCTGCGCCGCGAGCGGCGGATCTCCGAGTTCGCCACCGCTCCCCTCACCCTGCCCGCCCAGGGCGTCACCCTCGCCGTGCCCAATGGCACCGGCCCGAAGACGCTCGCGAAGATGCTGGCGGACGCGGGCATCGTCACCGACGCGGAGCTGCTCTACCTCTACATCCGCCGCGAGCAGGCCGGCCCCAGGCTCAAGGCCGGCGAGTACCTCTTCGAAGGCACCCTCACCCCCGCGCAGGTGGTGGAGCAGCTCGCCTCCGGCAAGGTGAAGCTCTACCGCTTCACCGTCCCCGAGGGCCTGCGCGTCGAGGAGATCCTCCCCATCCTCTCCAGCTCCGAGCTGAAGCTGGACCTGGGGGAGCTGGAGCGGCTTGCCTCGGACCGGAACTTCCTGCGCGAGGCCGGCGTGCCCGCCGCGTCCCTCGAGGGCTTCCTCTACCCGGACACGTACGCCTTCACCCGCAACGCCACCGCGGAGAAGGTGCTGACGAAGATGGTGGCGCGCTCGCTGGAGGAGTACCGGAAGGCGGACGCGCAGCGGAAGAGCGGGGTGAAGCTCTCGCTGCTGGAGACGTTCACCCTGGCCTCCATCGTGGAGAAGGAGACGGGCCAGCCCCAGGAGCGGCCCCGCATCTCGTGCGTCTTCCACAACCGGCTGCGCCAGGGCATCAAGCTGCAGACGGACCCCACCGTCCTCTACGCCATGAAGCTGCTGCGCGGGGTGTACTCGAAGAACATCACCCGCAAGGACCTGGAGACGCAGCACCCGTACAACACGTACACCACCGCGGGGCTGCCACCGGGGCCCATCGCCAGCCCGGGCGCCGCGGCGCTCCAGGCCGCCCTCCACCCGCTGGACTGCGATGATCTCTTCTTCGTGTCGCGCAATGACGGCACGCACATCTTCTGCCCCACCCTGGACTGCCACGAGGCGGCGGTGCGCAAGTGGCAGGTGGAGTTCTTCCGCAACAAGCGCCGCCAGCAGCGGATGAACAGCGCCCCGTAACATCCGCCCTCTCCCGGCCATCGAGCCACCAGGGAGGCGCGGGAGCCTCCGTCACCTCTCCGTTCGAGAGTCCGGAGCGCGGAGGCCCGCTCCCCGGTCGGGCCAGGGTGTCCACCTTTCGAAGGAGAAGGGACTCCTCCCTTCCTTCCTGAGAGGTGGAGCATGGCAACGGCGACACAGCGGAGAGCAGGCGTTGGATTCCTGGAGGGAGCGCCCGTGAAGGTGAGCTGGGGTTCCATCTTCGCCGGAGTGGTGACCGCGCTGGGGCTGTGGGCGCTGCTGTACTCGCTCGGCCTGGCCCTGGGGCTCTCCTCCATCAATCCGCAGGACGCCGGGAGCGCGAAGTCCTCCGGCATCTTCACCGGCATCTGGGGACTCATCTCCCCGCTGATCGCCCTCTTCGTCGGGGGCATCGTGGCCGGACGGTGCGCGGGAGTGCAGACGAAGGCGAGCGGCGGCATCCACGGGATGGTGATGTGGGGTCTCACCACGCTCGTGGGACTCTGGTTGCTCGGCAACCTGGTCTCCGCCCTGGCCGGCGGGCTGTTCTCCGTCGGCAAGACGGCCGCCCAGGCGACCGGCGCGACGGTGGCGGCCGGGGCCTCGCAGGCGGGAGGCCTGGGCCAGGTGGCCAAGAGCTTCGGGCTGGATGCCAATGATGCCCTGCGGCCCGTCAACGAGCGGCTGCGCGCGGAGGGCAAGCCGCAGGTGACGGCGAACCAGCTCGAGGCCGCGACGAAGGACGTGGTGCAGACGGCGGTGCAGCAGGGCCGGCTCGACCGGCAAGTGCTGGTGAGCTCCATCGCGGAGAAGACGGCCCTCTCGCGCGCGGATGCCGAGGACGTGGCGAACCGCGTGGAGGCCCAGTTCAACGCCGCCCAGGCCAAGGCGGGCCAGGCGGTTCAGCAGGTGGAGACGGGCGCGCTCCAGGCCGCGGACGTCACGGGCAAGGCCTTCTGGGGCGTCTTCGGCGCGCTCTTCCTGGGGCTCATCTCCGCCATCCTCGGTGGCACCGTGGGCGTGGACAAGCGCCAGCGCATCTACGCCGAGGGCGCGGTGGTGACGACTCCGCCCGAGGGAGGTCTGCCTCCTCCGCGCCGCGAGGTGTATCCGTAGGCGTCTCGTCCAGGGCAATGCCGTCGAGCGGGCCCGGTGCCGCACGCGGGCGCCGGGCCCGTTCACACTCCGGACACCGGGAGAGGCCCGGGTTCCTGGACGAAGCCTGGACAGCAATGCGGCCGGGCGTCCGTCGTGACGCGCTGTGCCGCCCTGTCCGACAGCCCCCATCGTTTGCTCTGGAACCACTCAACAGGAGGCAGCCATGTTCCAGCGGACGCAGTTGAAGGAAGGCATGACGGTTCGCAGCATCGACGGCGAGAAGCTTGGCAGGGTCTTCGCTCTGGGAGATGACTCGTTCCACATCGAGAAGGGGCTCTTCTTCCCCAAGGACTACCTCGTCCGGTACGCGGACATCAGTGACATCCGCGATGGGGAGATCATCCTCATGCACGGCCGGGAGAGCCTCCGGAATCTATCGGACACGGAGAAGTACGGAACGACGACCACCGGCTACGGCACGAGCGCGGGCCTCGGCACGGGCGCGAGCACCGGTCTGGGCCTGGGCGCGACCTCCGGCCTCGGCACGGACACGGGCCTGAGGGCGGACGCGAGCACCACGGATCGCTCGTGGGAGGCCCGCCGCACGGAGGAGGTCGCCATCCCCGTGCACAAGGAGGAGCTGGACATCACCAAGCGCGACGTATCGGCCGGTGAGGTACGCGTCCACAAGGACGTGGTGGAAGAGACGAAGACGGTGAGCGTCCCGGTCCGCCGCGAGCGCGTCCGCGTGGAGCGCCGCGACGTCAACCCGGACCGGCCCGCCATGAACGCCTCCTTCCAGGAGGAGACGGTGGTGGTGCCCCTGCGCGCCGAGGAGGTGGACGTCCACAAGCGCGCCGTGGTGGATGAAGAGGTGGTCATCCACAAGGACGCCATCGAGGAGGAGCGCCGCGTGGCCGAGTCGGTGCGGCACGAGGAGGTGGAGATCAGCACGCCGGACGACGCGGACAGCCGCCGCTCGTTGAACCTCGGCCCCGATGATGATCCGCTCCTGCGCCGCCGGTAACACCCGACTCGAGCGAGGGGGCAGAGGGCCACTTCCGGGCGACTGGAAGTGGCCCTGCCTTCACGCGCTCAGTGCACGGCCCTGTCCGGAGCCTGCACACCCGCGCCGTGCCGTGGCAGCCGCACCGTGAAGGTGGTGCCGTCCGCCTCGCTGGAGCGCACCTCCACGGTGCCCCCGTGGGCCTGGGCGATCTCCTGGACGATGAAGAGCCCCAGCCCCAACCCCGAGGTCGGGTGCGCATCGCCCTCCACCGCCCGCCGGAAGGGCTCGAAGATGCCCGCCAGCAACTGGCTCGGAATGGGTGGCCCCTCGTTGTGCACTTCCACGCGCAGGGTGTCGCCCTCGTCGTGCAGCGTGAAGTCCACCGGACTGTCCGCCGGGCTGTAGTCGAGCGCGTTCTTGCCCAGGTTGCCCAGCAGCTGCGCCAGCCGGTCCGGATCCCACTCCCCGAGGAAGTCCCCCTCCGCGGCCAGCCGCAGCTCCCGGCCGGGGAAGCCGATCTCCAGCTCCTCCAACACGTGCCGGCACAGGTGACGGAGGTTGGCGCGCTGGGGATGGATGGGAATGCCGCCTCCCAGCCGTCCCCGCGTGAAGTCGAGCAGCTCGCCAATCATCCGCCCCATGCGCTCGCCGCTGGTGACGATGCGGCGCACCATCTTCGTGTGGCTGGCCGGAATGCCCTCGGCGCGCAGCAGCGCGTTGGCCGACAGCAGGATGGCGTTGAGCGGGTTGCGCAGGTCGTGCGAGACGACCCCCAGGAAGCGCTCGCGGAACTCCGCCGTCTGGCGCAGCCGCTCCTCCTGCCGCTTGTGCTCGGTGATGTCCACCACCACGCCCCCCACCCCGAGCACCTGCCCGTCCCGCGCACGCACCGGGAAATAGTCCGCCAGCCAGTGGTGGACGGTGTGAGGCTCCGTGTCCGTGCCGGCGCTGAACTCCTGGGCCCGCAGCGTCTCGCCCGTCTCCAACACCCGCCGCAGCAGGGGCTCGATCAACGGCGCCCGGTCCGGCACCATCTCGGCCACCGTCCGCCCCACGTGGGCCTCTACCGGCGAGCCGTTGGAGGCGGCCAGCGCCTCGTTGACGCGCAGGTAGCGCAGGTCCGTGTCGAGCAGGGCCAGGCACGCCGGCGCCGCGGCCAGCAGCGAGTCCAGCAGCGCGAGCGTCTCGGCCTGCTGACGCTCCACCACCCGCTCCCGCGCGGCCAGCTGCGCCTGGACGATGAGGGCCGTGGCCCGGCTCACCATCGCCCGGAAGAGCAGCTTGTCCTCGTTGGAGAACTCGAAGGCCGTGCGGCTGCCCATGCTCGCCACGCCGATGACCTCGCCCGCGTGCAGCAGGGGCACCCCGTAGAGGGCGCGCGTCCCCCGGGCCCGGACGGCCTCGCTCTTCACCAGCGGATCCGTCGCCGCCGAGCGCACCTCCCGCGGGCGACGCTCCGCGGCGATCGTCCCGGAGAAGCCCTCGCCCATGCGCAGGCTGAAGCCGGAGGCCACCAGCTCCTCCAGCCCCACCGAGGCGTGCACCCGGAGCACCTCCCCCTCGCGCAGCAGCAGCGTGACGGAGTCCACCGCCTCGGCCGTCTCCAGCATCACGCGCAACAGCTTGGGCAGGAAGGTGTCCGCGTCCTCCGTCCCCAGCGCCGCCTCGGAGATGCGGTCGAGCGCCACCAGCGTGCGCTCGCGCGCCCGGGCATACCGCGACACGGCGGCCGCCACGGCCTCGTCGAACGTCCGGTTGAAGCGCACCACCTCCCGCATCGCCACCGCCAGGGACGCCGCGCCGGCCTTGTCGATGTGCTCGGCATAGAGCTGGAGGATGCAGCCGCGCAGCAGGGCGTACTCCCCGGCCACCTCGTCCAGGTCGAAGCCCGAGTCCAACCGCTCCAACGCGTGCACCTCGGGCAGGTCCTCGAGGGACTCGTGCCCCCCGGTCCGCACCGTCTCCACCACCTGGGCGATCCGGTCCAGCAGGTCTGGCAGGTGGTCGAGCAGCCGAGGCCGCGAAAGTTCCCGGGCAAAGGGAAGCTGGCGCACCGCACCCTCCCATTCCTGGAGGAGCCGGTTGCGGTTCTCCCGAATGAAGGTGCCGAGCTCCAACCGTTCCTGCTCCGTCCCGAAGACCTCGTTCTTGCTCATGCGCAGAACAGGAACCCCCGCCACGCCGCGGATCTGGCGGCCTTTTCCGGGCCCCCGCTCCCCTGCCCGGTGGAGGGACACCGGACCCGCCTGGTGGGAGACCGGGCGGGCAGTGGAGCCCGCGCCTCCCGGTCCGGCGGGTCAGTGCAGCGCTCTGTCGGGAGCGGACACGACGGGGCTGTGCCGGGGCAGCCGCACGGTGAAGGTGGTGCCCGAGCCCTCGCGGGAGCACACCTCCACCGAGCCTCCGTGGGCCTGGGCGATCTCCTGGACGATGAAGAGGCCCAGCCCCAGCCCCGAGGTCGGGTGCGCATCGCCCTCCACCGCCCGCCGGAAGGGCTCGAAGATGCCCGCCAGCAACTGCTGGGGAATGGGCGGCCCCTCGTTGTGCACCTCCACGCGCAGGGTGTCGCCCTCGTCGTGCAGCGTGAAGTCCACGGGCGAGTCCGCCGGGCTGTAGTCGAGCGCGTTCTTGCCCAGGTTGCCCAGCAGCTGCGCCAGCCGGTCCGGGTCCCACGTCCCCTGGAAGTTGCCCGTCCCCTGCAGCCGCAGCTCCCGCTCCAGGTGGACGGCCTCCAGCTCCTCCAGCACGTGCCGGCACAGGTGGCGGAGGTTGGCGGGCTGGGGCGTGATGGGAATGCCGCCTCCCAGCCGCCCCCGCGTGAAGTCGAGCAGCTCGCCGATCATCCGGCTCATCCGCTCGGTGCTGACGGTGATGCGGCGCACCGCCTTGAGGTGCTGCTTGACCACGCAATCCGAGCGCATCAGCCCGTTGGCGGCCAGGAGGATGGCGTTGAGCGGATTGCGCAAGTCATGCGAGACGATGCCCAGGAAGCGCTCGCGGAACTCCGCCGCCCGGTGCAGCTCCTCCTCCTTGCGCTTGGACTCGGTGACGTCCACCACCGCCGCGCCCACGCCAATCACCCGCCCATCCCCCGCACGCACCGGGAAATAGTCCGAGACCCAGTGGTGGACGACGCCCGGATCATGCGCGGCCATGGCACGGGACTCGAGCCCCCGGAGCGGCTCGCCCGTCTCCAGCACCCGCCGCAGCAGCGGCTCCACCAGCGGGGCGTGCTCCGGCAGCACCTCGGCCACCGTCCGCCCCCGGTGGGCCTCCACGGACAGCCCATTGGCCCGGGCCAGCGCCTCGTTGAGGTGCACGTAGCGCAGCTCCCCATCCAGCAGGGCCAGGCCCGCGGGCGCCGCGGCCACCAGCGCGTCCAGCTGCGCCATCCGCTCCTCGGCCCGCTTGCGGTCGGTGATGTCCACCACCACCGCGCCCACGATGAAGACCTGCCCCCTCCCGTCCCACACCGGGTAGTAGCTCACCAGCCAGTGTCCCCGCTCTCCCGCCAGGCCCGGCGTGGTGCCCGACACCTCCAGGTCCAGCAGCGGCTCCCCCGTCTCGAGCACGTGCCGGTAGTACGGCTCGACGGTGGCCGCCATCTCCGGAATCACCTCCCGCACGGTGCGCCCCACCGTGCGCTCCACCGAGGAGCCATTGAGGGCGGCGAGCGCGTGGTTGATGCGGACATAGCGCAGGTCCCGGTCCACGAAGGACAGGCCCACCGGCGCGGTGGCCAGCAGCGTGTCGAGCAGGCCCAGCGCCTCGGCGGTCTCCACCTCGCGCATCAGCCGCTCCGTCTCGTCGCGCGCGGTGAGCACCGCCCCGGCCAGCGAGCCGTCCGGCCGCCGGATGGGCAGGGCGGTACCGCACAGCGTGCGCACGGAGCCGTCCGGCCGGCGCACCACCCAGTGCGTGCCCTTCACCGGCGCTCCCCTCAGGGCGCGAGCCAGGGGCGTCTCCTCCCGCGGCATGGGACGGCCGTCCACGGTGCGCAGGCTCGAGGCCAGCATCCCCCCCAGGGAGGCCACCTCCTCGCGGCCCACCCCGTGCAGCCGCTCGGCCTCGGCGTTGAAGATGTGCACCTGGCCCCGCTCGTCCGCCATGATGATGGCGTCCCCGCTCTCCTCGATGACCAGGCGCAGCAGTTGCTTGCGCTCCTCCGCCTCCTGGCGCGCCGCGCGCTCGCGGGCGACGAGCTGCGCCTGGACGATGAGACCCGTGGCCCGGCCCACCATCGCCCGGAAGAGCAGCTTGTCCTCGTTGGAGAACTCGAAGGCCGTGCGGCTGCCCATGTGCGCCACGCCCAGCACCTCCGCGCCCTCCATCAGCGGCACGCCGTAGAGCGCGCGGATGCCCTGCTCCACCGAGCGCAGCTCCTTCGGGCGCCGCTCGGCGGCGATCGTCCCGGAGAAGCCCTCGCCCACGCGCACACTGAATCCGGCGGCCACCAGCTCCTCCATCCCCACCGAGGCGCGCACCCGCAACACGTCCCCCTCGCGCAGTAGCAACGTGACGGAGTCCACCGCCTCGGCCGTCTCCAGCATCACGCGCAGCAGCCTGGGCAGGAACGCGTCCAGGTCCTCCGTCCCCAGCGCCGCCTCGGAGATGCGATCCAGCGCCACCAGCGTGCGCTCGCGCGCCCGGGCATACCGCGAGATGGCGGCCGTCATGGCCTCGTCGAACGTGCGGTTGAAGCACACCACCTCCCGCATCATCACGCCCGAGTCCCACCGGCCCACCACCGCGAGGTGCTCGCCATACCGCTCCAGCACGCAGGCGCGCAGCACCGCGTACTCCTGGGCCACCTGCTCCACGTCCAGGCCCACGTGCAGCCGCTCCAGCGCATGCTCCCCGGGTATCCCGTCGAGCGTCCGATCCTCCCCGGTGTGCACCGTCTCCACCACCTCCGCCACGCGCTCCAGGAAGGCGGGCAGAGGGCCCATCAACCGGTGGTGGGAGAAGTCGCGCAGCACCGGCAGCAGGCGCATCTCCCGCTCCCAGGACTCCAGGATGCGGGGGCGCTGCTCGCGGATGAAGTCGCAGAGGCGCGCCCGCCCCTGTACGGCCGTGGCCTCGTGTTCAGCCATACCTCCAAGAATGCGTCCACCTCCCGCGCCGTGCCTGCCCGGCGGCTCACGCGGAGCCCTGCGGCGACCGGCGCGCGATCTCCCTCAGCGTGAGGCGCTTGCGCGAGGGGTCCACCTCATAGAGGGCGATGTGGTTGTCCACCTGGAGGGAGCGGGTCTCGATGGGCCGGACGTACCGCTGCGGCAGCGGAGCGGGCGTCTCCGGCCGAATCCGGGCCGCGATCGCGTCCAGCTCCTCTCGAATGCGCTGGTACGTCTCCAACGGCAAGTGAGCCATCTGCCTCCAGGCGTTCGGACTGACTTCCACGGTGTATTTGGAGAGGCTCTCGGGTCTACGCATACCGGGCCTGTTCCAAGCAGGAACCGGGCCAGCCCCCATGTCTGTCATCTTCAACACTTATCCCAGGGGTCGGAAGCCAGGCTGAAGTCCTTACAGACACAAATCGGGAAATTGTACAGTCCGCTGCGGTGGGCCGCCGTGCGATCAGGTGGGCGACCCATCGCGGGGCGGCCCGCTCGACCCGGGTGGGAAGAGCGGCCCCTGATGCGAGCCCGCAGCCCCCTGCATATGTCCCTTGAGTGACGGCACCGCGCCGGGACACCCAAACCGCACCATGAGCCCGCATCCGACTCTCACCGGCACCTTCGAGGCCTCGCCCTGGAGCGGACGCGACACGCGCGTCTCCCCCGATGAGGCCAGCGACGGCGCGGAGGGGGCGCCGCCGTGAACTTCGATCCGCACGCGGCGGAGTCCGCGCCCACCACGCTCGCGGACGTGCTGGAGGGCCGGCACGAGGAGCTCATCCAGCGCTGGACGGAGCGGCTGCGCGAGGGGCTCGCCCCCGGGCCTCGGACGCAGGCGGAGCTGGAGGACCATATCAGCGACTACCTGTGGGAGATGGCCCGGGTGCTGCGCCAGCAGACGGCGCCCGGAGCCCCCCCGCCGCCGGAGTGGCTGCCCGTGGCGCGCGAGCACGGAGCCCAGCGGCTGCGCATCGGCTTCGACGTGCAGGCGCTGGTGCGCGAGTACCACGTGCTGCGCGAGTGCATCCTGGACGTGGTGGAGGAGACGGACGTGCGCGTCACCCTCCGGGAGGTGCGCGCCCTGAGCGCCTTCATCACCACCAGCATCGCCGAGGGGGTGGCCGAGTACCTGCGCCAGCGCGACGCCGTGCAGCACCTGGGCGAGGCACGGCTCCGGGTGCTGCTGGACCAGGCGCCCGCCGCCATCTTCATCAAGGACGCCGAGGGCCGCTACCTCTATGGCAACCGCCAGCAACAGCAGCTCGTGGGCCGCCCGCTGGAGGAGATCTTGGGCCGGGATGACGCCGCGCTCTTCCCCAGGCTGGTGGCCGAGTCCCTGCGAGCCCACGACGCCCAGGTGATGGAGGGGCAGTCCCGCACCTTCGAGGAGGTGGTCGAGTTCGACACGGGCCCGCGCACGTACCTGTCGGTGAAGTTCCCCCTGTCCGGCGGAGAGGGGCCTCCCACGGCGCTCGGGGGCATCTCGCTGGACATCACCGCGCGCAAGGCGGCCGAGCGGGCCGTGCGCGAGAGCGAGCAGCGCTTCCGCCTGCTGGTGGAGGGCGTGGAGGACTACGCCGTGTTCCTGCTGGACACCGAGGGCCGGGTCATCAGCTGGAACACGGGCGCCGAGCGCATCAAGGGCTACACGCAGCGGGAGGTGCTCGGCCAGCACATCGCCCTCTTCCACACGCCCGAGGACCGGGAGGCCGGAGTCCCCGAGAAGTGCATCCGGGCCGCGGTCACCCAGGGCCACTGCCGCACGGAGGGGCAGCGCGTGCGCAAGGACGGCAGCCGCTTCTGGGCGGAGATCGTCATCACCGCGCTGCGAGACGAGGCCGGCGTGCTGCGCGGCTTCTCCAAGTTCACCCGTGACATCTCCCGGCGCAAGCGCGCCGAGCAGACGCTGCTCGAGACGACGCAGCGGCTGCGCGCCATCCTGGAGACGGCGGTGGACGGCATCATCACCATCGACGAGCGGGGCCTCATCCAGGGCGTCAACCCGGCCACCACGCACCTCTTCGGCTACGCGCCCGAGGAGCTCATCGGCCAGAACGTCAGCATCCTCATGCCCGAGCCCTACCGCGGCGCGCATGACGGCTACATGGAGCACTACCTGCGCACGGGCGAGCGCAAGGTGATTGGCATCGGGCGCGTGGTGGAGGGCCGGCGCAAGGATGGGAGCGTCTTCCCGCTGGAGCTCTCCGTCAGCGAGACGCTGCTGCCCCAGGGGCGCATCTTCACGGGCATGGTGCGCGACATCACCGCGCGCAAGCGCGCCGAGCGGACCCAGGCCTTCCTCATCGAGGCGGGCACCGTGCTGTCGCAGTCGCTCGACGTCACCACCACCTTGAAGAAGCTCACCTCGCTGGCCGTGCGGCACCTGTGCGACTACTGCATGGTGGACCTGCTGGGGGAGGACGGGCAGCTGCACCGCCTGGAGCTGGCGGCGCGCGAACCGGAGCTGCAGGCCCTCATCGAGCGGGCGCGGCCCTACCCTCCCCTGATGGGCAGCGGCAGCCCCCTGGACCGGGCCCTGGAGAGCGGCGAGGCCGTGGCCGTGCCGGAGCTCACCCCCGCGTGGCTGGATGCCTCGGCCCGGAACGCGGAGCACCGGGCCATCCTGGAGGCGCTCGGCCCGAAGTCCGTGGCCCTCGTGCCCCTGATGGCCCGCGGCCGCAAGCTCGGCATCATCAACCTCGCCTGGACCCGGCCCCACACCAGCGAGCTCGCCACGGACCTGGAGGTGGCCAAGGGCCTGGCGGACCGCGCCGCGGTGGCCATCGACAACGCACGCCTCTACCAGCAGGCGCAGGAGGCCATCCGCGTGCGCGAGGACGTGGTGGCCATCGTCAGCCATGACCTGCGCAACCCCCTCAACGCCATCTCCCTGTCGGCCACCCTGCTCGAGCGCGAGGCCCTCAACGAGCGCACCTCGAAGACGGCCCACCGCATCACCGCGGCGGCGGACCGGGCCACCGGAATGATTCGAGATCTGCTCGACTTCACCCAGGCGCGCGTGGGGGGCGGCATTCCCATCCACCCCCAGCCCCTGGACTTCCATGAGCACGTGCGGCGCGTGGTGGAGGAGGTGCGGCTGGCCTGGCCCGGGCGCCGCATCGACATCCAGGCCAGCGGCGAGGGCCGGGGGAAGGCGGATGAGGGCCGGCTGGCCCAGGTCGTCACCAACCTGGTGGGCAATGCCCTGCAGCACAGCCCGCCGGGCACACCCGTGCGGGTGTCCACCCAGGGCGTGGACTCGAGCCTCGTGCTCGAGGTGCACAACGAGGGCCCCCCCATCCCCGCCGAGGTGCAGCCCACGCTCTTCGAGCCCTACCGGCAGGGGGCGGAGGCCGGCCCGCGCCGGGGCAGCCTGGGCCTGGGCCTCTACATCACCCGGCAGATCGTCCTCGGCCACGGCGGCGCCGTGAACGTGCGCTCCTCCGCGGAGGACGGCACCACCTTCACGGTGCGGCTGCCCCGCCATCCTCCCGGCGGGGGCGGCTGAGCCCGCCTACGTCCCGCGCGCCTCGCGGTACAGCAGCGCGTTGTCCACGGCGAGCCCCGCCCGCCGCGCCAGCTCCCGCACGAGCGGCAGATCCTTCTCACTGAACTGCCGGCCGCTCTCGGCGTGCACCAGGGTGAGGGCCCCCAGCACCCGTCCGCGCGCCAGCAGCGGGACACTCAGCGAGGAGCGGAACCCCAACGTGCGCGCCAGGCGCAGGTGCTCCTCGCCGCGCGCCAGGGAGGGCAGCAGCTCGTCCGGCATGTGCGCGAGCAGCAGGGGCTCGCCCGTGCGCAGCACCTGGCCGATTCCGCCATGGGAGATGTCGATGGGCCAGCGGCGGGCGATCTCGAGGGCGAGCGCCGCCTTCTCCGGCTCGCAGTGCTCCGCGGCCACCCGCTCCACCGCGCCCGTCCCGGAGAGCAGATCCACCGCCGCCCAGTCCGCCAGGCGCGGCACCACCAGCTCGGTCAGCTTGCGCAGGACGGTGCGATCCTCCAGGGAGGAGAGCAGCTCACCGGCCTCGGCCAGCAGCCGGAAGCGGCCCTCGCTCTCGCGCAGCGCCTGCTCGCGGTTGCGCGCCTCCGTCACGTCTCGGGCCACGGCGAGCACCGAGCGCACCTCCCCGTGCGCGTCCCGCTCGGGCACCACGTGCGCCTCGAAGGAGCGGGGCCCGGAGTGCGTGGGGAAGACGAACTCGAGCGAGGTGTCCCTGCCCGCGAAGGCCTCGCCAAAGGCCTCCTTCCACTGGGTCATCCGCTCCGGCGGCATGCCGAGCTCCGTCATGGTGCGGCCCGGGAAGCGCTCCGGCGGCAGTCCCAGGATGCGCTCGACGACGGGGTTGACGTAGAGCAGGCGGCGCTGGGAATCGAAGCGGGCCACCAGGTCCGGGATGTTCTCGGCCAGGCCGCGGAACTCGGCCTCGCGCTGGCGCAGCGCCACCTCGGCGGCCTCCAGCTTGCGGCGCGCGCGCACCTGCTCCGTCACCTCCACCGCGTGGGTGAGCAGCCACGTCACCTCGCCCTGCTCGTCCCGGAGCGGCTGGTAGACGAGATCGAAGAAGGTCTCCTCGGCACGGCCCCTCCCCTGCCTGTGGAGCAGCATCGGGAACTCGCGGCCCACGAAGGGCTCGCCGGTGCGCATGGCGCGCCGCAGCGCCTCCATCACCTCCGGCTGCGAGAAGACCTCGGGCAGCACCTCGCGCAGCGGCCGGCCCAGGGTGACGGAGCGGCCCACCATCTTCTCGTAGAGCGGGTTGACGAACTCGAAGACGAAGTCCGGCCCCCGGGTGAGGGCGATGGCCGCCGGCGTCTGCACCAGCAGGCTCAACAGGCGCGCCCGCTCCGTCTCGGACTTCTCGCGCTCCGCCTGCAGCTTGAGCCGCTCGCGGTGCAGGTATAGCTCGACGAACACCTCCACCTTGGCGCGCAACACCTGCGGGTCGAACGGCTTGAAGAGGAAGTCCACCGCGCCCAAGGCGTAGCCGCGGGAGGTGAAGGCCACGTCCGCCGTCAGCCCGGAGAGGAAGATGATGGGCGTGCGGTGCGAGCGCTCCCGCTCGCGCATGAGGCGCGCCACCTCGAAACCGTCGATGTCCGGCAGGTGCACGTCCAGCAGCACCAGGGCGCAGTCCATCCCCAGCAGCAGCCGCAGCGCCTCCCCGCCCGAGGAGGCCGTCACCAGCCGCTGCCCCAGCGGCGCCAGCAGCGCCTGGAGCGCCACGAGCTGGTTGGGGCTGTCGTCGACGATGAGGATGCTCGCTTGATCCGTGCCGGAGGAGGGCCCGGAGAGCGGGGCGGCGGACTTCATGGCCTGGGAGCCTGTCGAGGGGGTGTCACGAAGGTTGTCTCATGGAGACGCGGGCCCCCGCCAGGGCCCCCCCGGCTCTGTCGCCTGGACAACCCTGGGGCGAGGCTCAGCGGCGCCGGTAGACGTGCAGGGGCGCGGAGAAGCCGTCCTGCTCCTCGTAGGCCACGCCATCGAGCGTGAGCGTGCGGCCCTCCAGCTTCACGCCCGGGTCGCTCACCAGCGTGCCGTTGTCGAAGCGCACGAGGTACTCCGCCTGGGTCAGGCGCAGGTGCTTGCGGAAGGTCTCCCAGCGCACGCGGGCCAGCCGCTCCTCCGGCAGGCCGGAGAAGAAGGCGAGCTGGAGATCCATGTAGCTGGGGTCCTGGTCCACCACGGCCGCGCCGCCCTTGGGCGCGACCTCCTCCTCGAGGAAGCGGGCCACCTGCATGAGGGGCACGGGGTTGGTGGAGGTGGGGCTCACCGGCCGGAGGCTGTCCTGCCAGCGGCCATCGGCGCGGAAGGTGTAGAGCCCCAGGGCCAGGGGCACGGCCACCGCCAGCACGGAGCACCCCGCGGCCACGGCCTTGCGAGCCCCGGCCCCGCGCACCGCATCGAGGCCCGGCACGACGAAGGGCAGCAGCACCGCCAGCTCCGTCACCGTGAAACGGCCCAGGGGCTGGAAGTCGAGCAGCACCACGGCGCGGAAGGTGAAGTACGCGGCGGGCACCAGCGCGGCGAGCACCAGCCAGCGCGTATCCGGCCGCTCCCGCCACGAGCGCCACATGCCCACCATGCCCAGCAGCGCCACGCCCGGCGAGAGCGTCAGCAGCGCCACGCCCGGCCAGAAGCCCAGGCTCTCCAGGCGGAAGCGCCACGCTCCCACCCGGGCCACGCCCTCGCGCGTCCAGTCCGCGTGGAACTGCTCCACCGCGTGGATGGGGAAGAAGGGGTCTCCGTGCGCCATCTCGTTGCCCTGCATCCACAGCAGCGGGAAGGGCAGGCACAGCAGGGCGAAGCCCGCCGCGCGCGTGAAGGCGGCCACCCGATCCTCGCCCCAGAAGACCAGCGCCACGGACAAGAGCGGCATGAACATCCACGCGTCGTAGCGCGTGGCACACGCCAGGTTGAGCACCAGCGCCGCCCCGAAGAAGGGCCCCATCCGGTTCTCGTCCAGCCCCTCGGCGATCAGCGCGAACACCCAGAGCATGAAGAAGAGCGAGAGCGACTCGCTGGCCGCCGTGGTGGACATCTGCAGGTGCATGCCCCAGACGGAGAAGGCCAGGCACGCCCACACTCCGGCACGCCAGTCGAACAGCCGCCGGGTGAGCAGGAAGAGCGGCACCACCGACAACACCCCGAAGAGCAGGCTCACCAGCCGGCCCGCGAGCGCCTTGTCCGGCATCACCTTCAGCACAGCCCCCACCGCGTACAGGTGCAGCGGCCCGAACTGGTAGGCCCCATCCCCATAGGAGGTGATGAGGTGCGGGGCGCTCGCCCAGCGCTCGGCCAGCTCCGTGCGCGCCACGGCGTCCCCGTAGAAGTTCTCGTTGAAGGGCATCAGCACCAGGCGCGGCAGCAGCGCCGCGCCGAGCAGCAACAACAGCAGCAGCCGGGTGCTCGGCTCCGGGGCCACATCGGGGACCGCGGAGAGGATGGGGGTGGCGCCCGAGGGGCGCGGGGGGGCGGCGGGAACGGACGAAGCGGACGACATGAGGGCGCGCAGAATACGCAGGCCCGGCCCAAAGCCAAGCGAGCATCCCCTTCCCACGGGTCTTTTTGCACCCTCCCCCCCCTGGTTGTCTGGCGGACAGTCAGGCGTGTAGCCTGCGCACCCGCCCGCGTCCGGGCGATCCAAAGGGGGAATCACCCAACATGTTGTCTTCCCGTTCTCTGCGTCACGTCGTGATGGCGTTCGCGGCCACCCTCGCGGTGGGCTGCGCGCCCAGCCTGAAGGTCAATGTCCTGCAGCCGGCCCGGGTGAACCTGGGTTCCGCCAAGCGTCTGACGGTCGTGCAGACCGAGGGCCGTAAGGGCGCCCGCGACTTCATGATCGACGAGCTGACCCGCCAGGCCCGCGGCGAGGGCTACTTCCAGGTGGCGGACCGCTCCGACGAGGGCATCGTCGTGAAGGTGGCCGGCCGCGGCGTGCAGATCCTCAACACCGGCAGCGGCCCGGCCCAGGGCCAGGACGAGATCGGCATCCGTATCGACGTCAACGACTGGGACGCCGAGAAGAAGACGGAGACGATCAAGGGCACCGACAGCAAGGGCAACGCCACCGAGCGTGAGGAGAAGTTCTACGAGGCCAAGACGGTGGTGAGCGTCACCGCCTTCAACGCCGCGGGCAAGGCGCTGCTGGCCGAGGAGGAGTACGAGATGGTGGGCCGTGGCGAGGACAAGGACAGCGCCATTGGCAACGCCGCGCGCGCGCTGGTGGGCCGCATCCTCTTCGACATCACGCCCAAGTACGTGACCAAGGCCATCCGCATGGACGGTGACGACAAGGCGCAAAAGCCCATCATCGAGGTGGCGGAGAAGGGCAACGTTCCGCGCGCCATCACGGAGATGGAGTCCTACGTGCAGGGCAACCCGCAGAACTCCGCGGCGCTCTACAACCTGGCGGTGCTGCTGGACGCCTCGGGCAAGTACCAGGAGGCGCTGGACCTGTACACCAAGGCCATCTCCCTGTCGGCCAAGGACTACTACGTGGACATGAAGGCCGAGTGCGCCAAGCGCCTGGCCGATCAGCAGGCGCTCGCGCAGTAAGCGGCCGCTGAGCTGAACCACCGACCGGGCCGTCGCCGGGGCACAGCGCCCGGGTGACGGCCCGGTTGTCATTTGGGCGGGCGCCATGTGTTACCGATCAGACGTGGATGCCCCGTAGCACCGCGGTACAGGTGGGCGGTGGGGTAAGCGTCCCGGAGCACCGCCTGAATGGATCCGACACCCTCGAGCACCTCCGCCTCAGGCACCTCCGGGCAGGGAGGCGGCCCCCCCATGAGGCGCTCGCGCCGGCTTCCGCTGCCGGTGCTCGCCGGGTTTGTCGTGGCCTCGCTCGCCGTGCTCCTCATCGCCGGCCTCTTCCTGCGCTCCACCCGGCAGCTCGCGTGGAGCTCGGACCGTGTGACGCACACCCTGGACGTCATCAACGAGGCGGAGCTGTTGCTGTCGCTGATGAAGGACGCGGAGACGAGCCAGCGGGGCTTCCTGCTCACCCGCGAGCGGCATTTCCTCGCACCCTATGAGGCCGCCCGGCATCGCATCGGCCCCTCGTTGAAGCGCCTGCGCGCCCTCACCTCGGACGACGCCCGGCAGCAGCAACGGCTGGAGCAGATGGAGTCGCTCATCCAGCGCAAGCTCGCGCTGATCGAGCAGACCGTGCAGCTCGAACAGGAGGGCCGGTACGACACCGCGCTCGAGCCGGTGCGCTCCGGTGAGGGCAATCGGCTCATGGCCGAGCTGCGCGCGCTCGAGGCGCAGTTGCGCGAGGAGGCACAGCGGCGGCTGGAGGAGCAGAACGCTCGGCTGGAGGAGGCCTCCCGGAGCACCGACGTCGTCGTGCTCTCGGGCAGTGGCTTCCTGCTGGCCTTCATCGGGCTCACCGCCGTCTCCTTCCTGCGCGACTTCCGCTCGCGGGAGCGGGAGGAGGCCGAGCGCGAGGCGGCGCTGGCACACGAGCAGGCCACCCAGGTGCGGGCCGAGGCCGAGCGGCAGCGGGCCCGCTTCCAGGCCATCCTCGCGCAGGTGCCCGCCGCGGTGGGCGTCTACCGGGCGCCGGATCAGGTGTGCGAGCTGGCCAACCCGGGCCTCCAGCGGCTCCACGGCGGCCGCCAGCTGCTGGGGCGCACGGTGCGGGAGGCCCACCCCGAGCACGCGGGCTCCGGCCTCTTCGATCTCTTCGACAATGTCTTCCGTACCGGGCAGCCGTACACGGCCACCGCGGCCCGGATGATGGTGGACCGCAACGACGATGGCCAGCGGACCGAGGTCTACCTCAACTTCACCTACCAGCCGCTGCTGGATGAGCGGGGCCAGGTGGAGGCCGTGCTGCTCTTCGCGGTGGAGGTGACGGAGCAGGTCAATGCCCGCCAGGCGGCGGAGGAGGCCCTGGCGTACCGCCAGCGGGCGGAGGCCGCGCTGCGCGAGAGCGAGGCCCACCTGCGCAGGACGCTGAAGGCCGCGGAGGCGGGAGCCTGGGAGTGGGACCTGCGCGACCGGTGCGTGGTGTGGACTCCCAACATCGAGCCCATGTACGGCATGGCGCCCGGAACCTTCCTGGGGACCCCCGATGCCGCCCTGGCACTCGTCCACCCGGAAGATCGCGAGCGCGTGTCCCGCACGCTGGCGCAATCGGTGCGAGACCAGAGCGAGCACCGGCTGGAGTACCGCATCCTGCGCATGGACGGCGGCGTGCGCTGGCAGGAGAGCCGCGGCCGGGTCCTGCTCGATGAGCACGGGCAACCCTCGAAGCTGGCGGGCGTGCTGATGGACATCACCTCTCGCAAGCACGCCGAGCAGCAGCAGCGCGAGTCCGAGGCGCGCTTCCAGTTGCTCACCGAGGCGCTCCCCCAGCTCATCTGGCGGACGCGGGCGGACGGCTACACCGAGTACTACAACCCGGGCTGGTACGCGTACACGGGACAGACGCCGGAGCAGGCGCTGGGAGATGGCTGGCTCCAGACGGTTCACCCGGAAGACCACGGGAACACGCTGGCGGCCTGGCGGCACGCGGTCTCCACGGGCGAGCCCTACTCCGTCGAGTACCGCATGCGACGGGCCGCGGACGGCGCGTACCGTTGGTTCATCGCGCGCGGCCTGCCCCTGAAGGATGGGGCGGGACGCATCACGCACTGGTTCGGCACCTGCACGGACATCGACGACCAGAAGCGCGGCGCGGAGACGCTGCGCTACCTCTCGGAGGCGAGCGCGGCCCTGTCGGCCTCGTTGGATCAGTCGGCCACGCTCGAGCAGGTGGCCCGCCTGGCCGTGCCGGTGCTGGCGGACTGGTGTCTGGTGGACCTGATGGGAGAGGACGGCCGCGTCGAGCGCGTCGCGGTGGCACACGCCAACCCCGCCCTGAGGGAGCTGGCGGAGCGGTTGCGCCGCTTCCCACCCGTGCACAACCCCGAGCATCCGTCCGCCCGGGCGATGCGCTCGGACAAGACCATCCACGTGGCGGAGGTGACGGACGCCTTCGAGGAGCAGTCGGCCCAGGGCGCCGAGCACCTGCTGGCCATCCGGGAGATGCGGTGCCGCTCCATGATGGCCGTGCCGCTGCTGGCGCGGGGGCGGACGCTCGGCGTGCTGACGTTCTTCACCACGGAGACCTCTGGCCGCCGCTACGGGCAGGAGGACGTGCTGCGGGTGGAGGAGGTGGCGCGCCGGGTGGCGCTGGCGCTCGACAACGCGCGGCTCTTCGCCCTGGCCCAGGAGGAGCGCCAGCGCGCGGAGGAGGCCAACCGCATCAAGGACGACTTCCTGGCCACCGTCAGCCACGAGCTGCGCACGCCCCTCACGGCGATGATCGGCTGGGTGAAGATGCTGCGCACCGGGCGGCTCCCCCCCGACAAGCACGCCAGGGCGCTGGAGACGGTGGACCGCAACACCCAGGCGCAGGCCCAGCTCATCGAGGACCTGCTGGACGTGAGCCGCATCATCTCCGGCAAGCTGCGGATGGAGACGCAGCCGGTGCACCTGGTGGAGGTCGTCCAGGGAGCGCTGGAGTCGGTGCGTCCCGCGGCGGACGCCCGGAGCATCCAACTGCAGGCGGAGCTCGAGCAGGGCGGGGACCTGGTGATGGGGGACGCGGGCCGGCTGCAGCAGGTGGTGTGGAACCTGATCTCCAACGCGGTGAAGTTCTCGCCCGGGGGTAGCCGCGTCCGGGTGCGGCTGCGGCGGGTGGAGGCCGCGGTGGAGGTGACGGTGACGGACGAGGGGCCGGGGATTCCGGCGGACTTCCTGCCGCACATCTTCGAGCGCTTCCGCCAGCTCGAGGGGGGCACCACGCGGCGGCACGGGGGACTGGGCCTGGGGCTCGCCATCGTCCGCCACCTCGTGGAGCTGCACGGAGGGACGGTGCACGCCGCGAGCGACGGACCGGGCCGGGGGGCCACCTTCACGGTCCACCTGCCCCCCGCCAGCCTGCCCCGCCACGGCCCGCCGGAGCGCCCCGCCCCGGGCGCCCCCGGGCCCGCGCATGCGGTGCTCGCGCGGCGGCGCATCCTCGTGGTGGACGACGAGGAGGACAACCGCGAGGTGCTGAAGGTGCTGCTGGAGGAGTCCGGGGCGCACGTCGTCACCGCCGCCTCCGCGTCCGAGGCCCTCCGGGCCGTGCGCGAGGGAAGACCCGAGCTGCTCGTCTCGGACATCGGCATGCCGGGAGAGGACGGATACCGGCTCATCGCCCAGGTGCGCGCGCTCCCGGCCGAGGAGGGAGGCGGAGTGCCGGCGGTGGCCCTCACGGCCTACGCCCGGGTGGAGGATCGGGCCCGCGCCCTGACGGCCGGCTTCAACATGCACGTGGCCAAGCCCGTGGAGCCCACCGAGCTGCTGTCCATCCTCTCCAACCTGGTGACGCTCTCCCCGGGGAACCAGGAGCCCTGACGGACAGAGGTGGGCTCGCGCATTCACCCGGACGGCGTTTTCGGGTTGAGATGGGTGGATGCCCCCGGAGCTGGAGATAGAGGCCCTCGCGCTGGAGAAGACCTACCCACGGCCGTGGTGGTCCTGGGCGCGCCTGCGCGGCCGCCAGGAAGCCCCCCGGACGGCCCTGCGCGGTGTCTCCTTCGAGGTGCGGGCGGGCGAGGTGGTGGCCCTCATCGGTCCCAACGGCGCGGGGAAGAGCACCCTGTTACGCATCCTCTCGGGCCTGCTGCTGCCGGGGGCCGGCACGGCGCGGGTGGCCTCGCGCGACGTGGTGCGCGAGCGTCCCGAGTGCCGCCGCGAGGTGGGCGCCGCGCTCGCCGATGACCGGGGCCTGTCGCCGCGCCTCACGCCGCGCCAGAACCTGCGCTTCTACGCCGCGCTCTACGGCGTGCCCCCGCGCGAGGTGGAGGCGCGCATCGAGGAGTTGGCCGGGCTGCTCGAGGCCCGGCGCCTGCTGGACCGGGAGGTGCGCACGCTCTCCACGGGGGAGAAGGCGCGGGTGGTGCTCATGCGCGCCCTCATCCACCGGCCGCGGGTGCTGCTGCTGGACGAGGTGACGCGCTCGTTGGACCCGGGGGCCGCGCGCCGGTTGCGCACGCGGCTGCTGTCGGACGTGGCCGCACGGGGAGCGGCCGTGCTCTTCGCCAGCCACGACCTGGCCGAGGTGGAGGCCGTGGCCCACCGGGTGCTGCTGTTGGACGGGGGCCGCATCGCCGCCTCGGGCCCCTTCGCCCAGGTGCGGCCGGCCGCGGAGGCCGTCTTCGCCGCCGTGCCCCGGGAGGAGGCGTGATGCGCCGGGTGCTCGCCTTCCTGCGGCGCGACCTGCAGATCCTCACGGCCTACCGGCTCAACGCGCTGCTGCTGCTCTCCGGGGGCCTCTTCACCCTCACCCTCTTCTATTTCCTCGCCCGCACGGTGGGCGAGGCCCCGGCGGTGCGCGGCCGCTACGGCGCGGACTATTTCTCCTTCGCACTGGTGGGGCTGGCCACCGCGGCCCTGCTGCGGGCCCTGCAGACGGGCTTTGGCGGCGCGGTGCGCGCGGCGCAGAACGACGGCTCCCTGGAGCCGCTGCTGGGCGCGCCCCTGTCCACCGTGCACGTGGTGACGCTCATGGGCGCCTGGCCCGTGGCCAATGCCCTGCTGCGCGCGGTGGGACTGCTCGCCTTCGGCGCGCTCCTCTTCGGCGCCCGGCTGCACCTCCACCCCGTCTCCTTCGTCCTCACCTTGTTGCTGAGCGCCCTCACCTTCTGCGCGCTCGGCCTGCTGTCGGCCGCCTTCGTGCTCGTCTTCAAGCGGGGAGACCCCTTCACCTACGCCCTGGACGCCCTCAGCTACCTCTTCGCCGGCGTCCTCTACCCGACAGACGTGCTGCCCCCGCTGCTGCGCACGATGGGCCGCCTGCTTCCCGCCACCCATGCCCTGCACGGCCTGCGCGAGTCCGCCCTGCGCGGCGCCGGCCCCCGCGAGCTGCTTCCCACCTGGGCCACGCTGTCCATCTTCTGTCTCGTCCTCTGGCCGCTGGCCGCATGGGCCCTCTCCGCCGCGCGCCGACATGTAGAGCAGGCGGGGACCCTGCCCCACAGTTGATCGTTCAATTTCCACCCTTCCTCTCGTACTGCCGTTCGCCGCGGACGGAGAAATCGCATCACCACCTCCCCGACGGTGACTCCACCCTTATAATGGAGTGTGCCTTTTCACCCCGTGGAGGCGGGGCCCGCCGCATCGGCGACGAGCCCTTCCGACACGAGCTGGCCACGCGGTCCCACCCCGCGGCGGGGTCCCGAAAGGGCAGGTCGGACGTTCGTGTCGTCTGGGACCCGTCACGGGTGGGATTGGAATGGCCCATTACCCCCCCAGGTTCACTTTTTGGCCCTCCAAAGGCGCGGAATTCCGCGCTTCCGGGTGGCCCGAGGGAGCGTCATGAAGGACGTAGAGAGCAAGGGTTCGTGGATCGCGAAGATCGCCGCGTTGCAAGACGCGAAGACCTACGCGGAGCTCCACTGGGAGGGCTCCTTCGAGGACTACCTCGAGATCGTCCGCAAGAACCCCAAGGTCACCCGCACCGCCTTCCAGAGGATCTACGACATGATCCTCTCCCACGGGAAGACGGAGTACATCGACAACAAGAAGAAGCTCATCCGCTACCACTTCTTCAGTGACGAGAAGTTCGGCGGCCGTGACGCCATCTTCGGCTTGGACGTCCCGCTGATGAAGCTGGTCAACGTCTTCAAGTCCGCGGCCCAGGGCTACGGCACCGAGAAGCGCGTCATCCTGCTGCACGGCCCCGTCGGCTCCTCCAAGTCCACCATCGCCCGCCTCCTCAAGAAGGGCCTGGAGGAGTACTCCAAGACGCCCGAGGGCGCCGCCTACACCTTCTCCTGGCTCACCGACAAGAAGGGCCCGGACGGCTCCACCGTCCGCGAGAAGATGAAGTGCCCGATGAACGAGGAGCCGCTCAACCTCATCCCTCGCGAGTGGCGCTCCAAGGTCCTCACCGAGCTGTGCCCGCCCGAGTCCGGCTACACCATCCCGGATGGCAGCGAGCTGTGCCCCGCCTGCCGCTTCGTCTTCAAGGATCTGATGACGCAGTACAAGGGCGACTTCAGCAAGGTCATGGAGCACATCCGGGTCAACCGCCTGATGTTCAGCGAGAAGGACCGCGTCGGCATCGGCACCTTCCAGCCCAAGGACGAGAAGAACCAGGACTCCACCGAGCTCACCGGTGACATCAACTACCGGAAGATCGCCGAGTACGGCTCCGACTCCGACCCGCGCGCCTTCAACTTCGATGGCGAGTTCAACATCGCCAACCGCGGCCTCATCGAGTTCGTCGAGGTGCTCAAGCTCGACGTGGCCTTCCTCTACGACCTCCTCGGGGCTTCGCAGGAGCACAAGATCAAGCCCAAGAAGTTCCCCCAGACGGACATCGACGAGGTCATCATCGGGCACACCAACGAGCCCGAGTACAAGAAGCTCGAGAACAACGAGTTCATGGAAGCCTTGCGGGACCGTACGGTGAAGATTGACATCCCGTACATCACCAAGCTGTCCGAGGAGGTGAAGATCTACGAGAAGGACTTCAACTCCCGGGCCATCAAGGGCAAGCACATCGCCCCGCACACGCTGGAGATGGCGGCGATGTGGGCCGTCCTCACGCGCCTGGAGGAGCCCAAGAAGCACAACCTCTCGCTGTTGCAGAAGCTCAAGCTCTACAACGGCAAGACGCTCCCCAACTTCACCGAGGACAACATCAAGGAGCTGCGCAAGGAGGCCATGCGCGAGGGCCTCGAGGGCATCAGCGCCCGCTACATCCAGGACAAGATCTCCAACGCCCTGGTGAGCGACAAGGGCGAGGGGTGCATCAACCCCTTCATGGTGCTCAACGAGCTGGAGGCCGGTCTCAAGGGCCACTCGCTCATCAACAGCGAGGACTCCCGCAAGCGCTTCAAGGAGATGCTCACCTCGGTGAAGCAGGAGTACGAGGACATCGTCAAGAACGAGGTCCAGCGCGCCATCAGCGCCGATGAGGACGCCATCAGCAAGCTGTGTGGCAACTACATCGACAACATCAAGGCCTACACCCAGAAGGAGAAGGTCAAGAACAAGTACACCGGCCTCTATGAGGAGCCGGACGAGCGCCTGATGCGGTCGATCGAAGAGAAGATCGACATCCCGGACAGCCGCAAGGACGACTTCCGCCGGGAGATCATGAACTACATCGGCGCCCTCGCCGTGGAGGGCAAGACCTTCAACTACCGGACCAATGAGCGGCTCCACAAGTCGCTGGAGCTCAAGCTGTTCGAGGATCAGAAGGACAGCATCAAGCTCAAGAACCTCGTCTCCAGCGTGGTGGACAAGGAGACCCAGGAGAAGATCGACCTGGTCAAGGACCGGCTGATGAAGAACTACGGGTACTGTGAGATCTGCTCCACGGACGTGCTGAACTTCGTGGCGAGCATCTTCGCGCGCGGTGACGCCAAGGAGTAGTCACCCAAGGGGGTTGTCGTGTCGCTGCGGATCCACCAGGACCACTCGCGCTTCAAACAGATCGTCCGCGGGAAGATCAAATCCAACCTGCGCAAGTACGTGCAGAAGGGGGAGATGATCGGCAAGAAGGGGAAGGACACCATCGCCATCCCCATCCCCTTCATCGACATCCCCCACTTCAAGTACGGCCACAAGGAGCAGGGTGGCGTCGGACAGGGAGAGGGTGAGGTGGGTCAGCAGCTGTCCCCGGGCTCGGTGCAGCCCGGGGACGGGCACCAGGCCGGCCAGGGAGAGGGCGACCACTCCCTGGAGGTCGACGTCACGCTCGACGAGCTGGCGCAGATCCTCGGGGAGGAGCTGCAGCTTCCCAACATCGAGCGCCGGCAGAACGAGAAGATCGTCACCCAGAAGATCAAATACACCGGGGTCAACACCACGGGCCCCGAGTCGCTGCGCCACTTCAAGCGCACCTACAAACAGGCGCTGAAGCGGCAGATCGCCATGGGCACGTATGACCCGGCGCGGCCCATCATCGTGCCCACGCGCGAGGACCGGCGCTACCGCAGCTACAAGCTGCAGGAGCTGCCGGAGACGAACGCGGTCATCATCTACATGATGGACGTGTCCGGCTCGATGGGTGACGAGCAGAAGGAGATCGTCCGCATCGAGAGCTTCTGGCTCGATACGTGGCTGCGCCACCAATACAAGGGCCTGGAGGCGCGCTACATCATCCACGACGCCGTGGCGCGCGAGGTGGACCGGGACACCTTCTTCCACACCCGCGAGTCCGGCGGCACGATGATCTCCAGCGCCTACAAGCTGTGCCGGGACATCATCAAGGCGGACTACCCCAAGAGCGCGTGGAACATCTACCCGTTCCACTTCTCGGACGGAGACAACTGGAGCGCGGATGACACGCGCCAGTGCATCGAGATGCTTCGCGAGGACATCCTCCCCGGTGTCAATCAGTTCGCCTACGGTCAGGTGGAGAGCCCCTACGGCAGCGGCCAGTTCATCAAGGACTTGCGCGAAGCCATCGGAGACTCCACCAACGTGGCCCTGAGCGAGATCGCGGACAAGGACGCCATCTACACTTCCATCAAGGATTTCCTCGGCAAGGGCCGCTGACCGCGGTCACCTGGAGCTCGCGATGCCCAAGAGCCTCACCCCCGGACTGAGTAGGCTGAAAGAGGAGATCGAGGGCTACGCCCGCCAGTTCGGCCTCGACTTCTTCGAGACCATCTTCGAGGTGCTCACCTACGACGAGCTCAACATGGTGGCCTCCTACGGAGGCTTCCCCACGCGCTATCCGCACTGGCGCTGGGGCATGGAGTACGAGCAGCTGTCGAAGGGGTACGAGTACGGGCTCTCGAAAATCTACGAGCTCGTCATCAACAACGACCCCTGCTACGCGTACCTGCTGGAGAGCAACTCGGACGTGGATCAGAAGCTCGTGATGGCGCACGTGTACGGCCACTGCGACTTCTTCAAGAACAACTTCAGCTTCCGTCACACCAACCGCCGGATGATCGACGACATGGCGAACCACGCCACGCGCGTGCGCCGGTGGGTGGACAAGATTGGCGTGGAGAAGGTGGAGGACTTCATCGACCGGACGCTGTCGCTGGAGAACCTCATCGACCAGCACGCGCCGCACATCCGCCGCAACCCGGACCCCAAGCGGGCCGAGGACGAGATGAAGTCCAACGAGCGGGTGGAGGGCTTCAAGGTGGACCGCGAGTACATGCGCGGCTTCATCAACCCCGCCGAGTTCCTCGACAGCCAGCGCAAGAAGGTGGAGGACGAGAAGCTCAAGGCCAAGAAGTTCCCCGAGCGCCCGCAGCGCGACGTGCTGCTCTTCCTGCTGGAGCACGCGCCGCTCGAGCCGTGGGAGTCGGACGTCCTGTCCATCATCCGCGACGAGGCCTACTACTTCGCGCCCCAGGGCCAGACGAAGATCATGAACGAGGGCTGGGCCAGCTACTGGCACTCCACGATCATGACCCGGCGCGCGCTGAAGGATGACGAGGTCATCGACTACGCGGACCGGCACTCGGGCACCATGGGGACGCGGCCCGGGGCGCTCAACCCGTACAAGCTGGGCATCGAGCTGTGGCGGGACATCGAAGAGCGCTGGAACAAGGGCCGCTTCGGCAAGGAGTGGGACGAGTGCGATGATCTGCGGGCGCGCCGCTCCTGGGACAAGAAGCTGGGCGTGGGCCGCGAGAAGATCTTCGAGGTGCGCAAGCACTACAACGACATCACCTTCATCGACACGTTCCTCACGCCCGAGTTCGCGATCGAGCAGAAGCTGTTCGTGTACGGCTTCAACGAGAAGCGCAACTCGTGGGAGATCCTGGACCGTGAGTTCCGGAAGGTGAAGAACAAGCTGTTGCAGGGGCTCACGAACTTCGGGCAGCCGATCATCGAGGTGGTGGACGGCAACTACGAGAACCGGGGCGAGCTGCTGCTGGCGCACAAGCACGACGGGCAGGACTTGAAGGGGGACTACGCGCGCGAGACGCTGCGCAACCTGCAGTCGCTGTGGCGGCGGCCCACGAACATCATCACGCGCTACGACAACAAGGGCGTGATGCTGCGCTTCGACGGGCAGAACCACACCGAGAAGAAGATCGACCTGTAGACTGGGGAGCCCTACGCAGGGCCCCACTCGCGCCCACTTCCCCTCTCCCTCTGGGAGAGGGACGGGGTGAGGGTGTAGGGCTCCCGGGTTCCCCCCGTGCCGGAAAACCACCGTCACCGTGAATCACCCGAGGCAGCCGGGCAGCCGAGCCACCGGTAACAGCGGCCAGAAGTTAGGCACAGGCCTGTAGCTCCACTACACTGCGCGGGCCCCATGAGACTCGCCACTGCCGTTGTGTGCCTGGGCCTGCTGCTGGCCGCGCCCTTCGCCGAAGCCTCGACCGTCCGCTACACCGTGAAGAACCGCCGCATCGAGCCCAACCAGCCGATGGCGGTGGCGCTGCAGGAAGCGGGACTGCCGCCGGAGCAGGTGGGGGCGCTGATCTCCGCGCTCGAGGGCGTGTTCGACTTCCGCAAGTCGCGGGTGGGAGACCAGTTCCGCCTCGTCATGCGCGAGGGCGAGCTGGACTTCTTCGACTACCGGCAGAGCACGGTGGACGAGTGGCAGGTGCGCCGCGACGGCGACAAGTTCGTGGGCAGCAAGCGCTCCATCGAGGTGGAGAAGCAGGTGGGCCTGGTCTCCCTGGAGATCAACAACTCGCTCTACGAGGCGGCGCTGGCGGCGGGCGAGGACCCGGTGATCGGCATGGTGCTGGCGGACGTGTTCGCCTGGGACATCGACTTCTACCGGGACGTGCGCCGGGGAGACCGGGCGCGGGCGCTGGTGGAGAAGTTCGTCTCCAAGGGCCGGATCCTCCGCTACGGCGAGGTGCTGGCGGCGACGTACGAGGGCGAGTCGGTGGGCACCAAGCGGGTGTTCCGCTACGAGCTGCCGGACGGCAAGGCGAGCTTCTTCCAGGAGGACGGGGCGAGCGCGCGCAAGGCCTTCCTCAAGAGCCCGCTGAAGTACGCGCACGTGACGAGCCGGTTCGGCAGCCGGGTGCACCCGGTGCTCAAGTACGTGAAGGCGCACAACGGCGTGGACTACGCGGCCTCCATCGGCACGCCCGTGTGGGCCGTGGCCGACGGCACCGTCACCGTGGCCAACAACACCGGGGCCGGCGGCAACACCGTCTGCCTGCGCCACACCAACGGCTTCGAGACGTGCTACCTGCACCTGTCCAAGTACGGCTCCGGCGTGCGCGCGGGCGCCCGCGTCAGCCAGAAGCAGGTCATCGCCTACTCGGGCAACACCGGCCGCAGCACCGGGCCGCACCTGCACTACGCCCTCAAGCGCAACGGCAGCCACGTCAACCCGCTCAACCAGAACTTCCCCCGCACCGAGCCGCTGCCCAAGAACCTGCTGGCGGACTTCCGCTCGAAGGTCGCCCCCCTCGCCCAGCAGCTGGACGCCGTCTCCGTGGCCTCGGCGGCCGCGTCGGGCGCGAAGCCCTAGATTTTTCCAGCCCCACCTGAAATGTAGGTTGCGGCTTGCTTCCCCGTCTCGTGGAAAAGCGGGGAAGCAAGCAAGCCCTGTGTTTCATGGCTGACCTGGTTGATAGGATGGGGTGTTGCCCCCCAGTCGTCTCCCCCACCCCGCCCCCCGAGCCGAATGTCCGCCATCGCTGAGTTCATCGACGTCGCCGAGGAGATCCGCAAAGGTCTCGTCCGGCTCACAGAGGAATTGCAGCACGGACTCCCCGAGCGCCTGGCGCGCTTCCCGAGAGATCCGCAGCAGCGCCAGAACATGCAGGAGGAGCAGGCGGCCCTGCTCAAGCGGCGCATCCCGGAGCTCACCACCTGGTTGGACGCGCACTTCACCCGGCTCACCGAGCTGGACAGCCGGATGACGGAGGAGGAGCGCGAGCGGGCGCTGGAGCACCACCGCTCGGCCGTGCAGCCCTTCTTCCTGCAGAGCCCCTTCGTGCGGCGCGCCGTGGACAAGCCCCTGGGCTACCCCGGGGACTACGTGACGGTGGAGATGATCTTCGGCACCGAGGATCAGGGCGTCTCCACCATGGCCCGGATGCTGTCGCACTACGCGCTCAACGTGGGGCCCTCGCAGGCCCACCGCGCGCGGCCGCCCTGGTTGATGGGGCACCTGCACCGCAAGGAGCAGGAGCTGGGGCGTCCCCTGCGGGTGCTCTCCTTCGCCTGCGGGCCCGAGCACGCGCTGCGCGAGTACACCGCCCTGGGCGGCACCGGCAGCTTCACCCTGTGCGACTTCGATCCCGCCCCGCTCGACTACTGCCGCCGGCAGTTCGAGAAGCTCGCGCGCATGCCTCGCGGGGGCATCCCTCCTCCCGAGCGCACCTTCGTCCAGCTCTCCACCTACCAGCTCATCCGCTACCGGGACTCGCTGGACAAGCTGCGCAACCCCGAGGGCCCCATGGACGTGGTGGTGGCCGCGGGCATCCTGGACTACCTCAAGGACAACGTCCTCACCCGGTTCCTGGATCTGATGGCCTCGATGCTCGCCCCCGGGGGCCTGCTGCTGCTGACCAACCTGCACCAGCAGAACAACTGGCGCTCCTTCATGGAGTACGTGGGGGACTGGAACGTCATCCACCGCTCGCGCCAGCAGTTCCAGGAGCTGTGCGAGGGCCCCAAGGAGCGGAGGATGGTCACCCGCGAGCTCACCACCGACTCCACGGGCACCAACCTCTTCTGGGCCGGCCAGCTCAAGGAGTAAGGGGCGGAGTGAGCGGCACGCGGGTGGCCCTCAGGACCACTCCAGCAGGTACTCGGCGTGGTTGAGCGCGAGCGCCTTGCCCGTCACCTTGCCATTGCCACACAGCACCAGCAGGACCTCGGTGAGGGCGCCCTCGTGGAAGTACACGGGCTGCATGTCGTCGCGAAACGTGATGAGCGCCCGCTTCTCCCCGAGATCCCTGAACTCGCGCACGCCGTAGCTCACCAGGGTGGAGTAGACGGTGTGCACCGTGGAGAGGGCCCGCTTGGGATCTCCCCCGCCGATCAGCTTCATCAACGTGTTGCCCACGTAGGACTTGAAGAAGCCCGTCACCGTGGAGGCCCCGCACGCGCGGAAGGAGTCCTCCAGCGTGGGGTACTGCGGCTCCAGCACGTCCACGGCCGCGTAGAGCAGCCGCAGGAAGTCCGCCGCCGGGTAGGAGAAGAAGTCCACCGGCATCTTGTTCACCCGGAGCTGCAGCACCATCCGGTCCATGCCCGTGCTGCCCACCCGCTGCTCCACCAGCCCGTACACCGACTTGAAGATGAACCCCCGCACGGTGTCCTCGGGCTTGCAGATGGCTATCCGCTGAGCGAGGTCGTTCTTGTCACTAGGCATGAAAGAACCTTCCGGGTCCCAGGCCGGGGGCAGGACCTGGATGCCCGCTTCCTACCAGACTCTTCGCCTGATCGGCGAGTGATCGGCGAGGCCGCCACCCGCTCGCCCTTCCCTCTCCACGCGCGCTCGCGGACGCGTCCGCCCGTCGGCTCCGGGCCCGGGCGGCAGAGGGCACTGGAGACCTGTAAGTCGCGATCAGGCCGCGCGAGGGGAGTGCCTGCCCGCTGTGGGAGCACGCATTTTTTCTTTCGGTGCGAGCCGGAGCGGTGACAGATACCCTGGCAAGCCCCGCGCGCCGCCTGGCGGCTGCGCATGACGCCACTGATTCACCGAACGAAGAGCTCCACGAATATGTCCACTGCTCCCGTCGATGTGCCGCCCACCTCCGCGTCCGACGCCCAGGACACGGGGCGTGAGCCCAGCCGCACCGGGCTGGATCCGCGCAACGTGCGCCGAGGCGTGCTCGAGCACG
Source organism: Archangium gephyra (assembly GCF_042230915.1). Taxonomy (GTDB): domain Bacteria; phylum Myxococcota; class Myxococcia; order Myxococcales; family Myxococcaceae; genus Archangium; species Archangium gephyra_B. The sequence continues at coordinate 9,550,625 of NZ_CP102578.1, forward strand.
TCCGCTTCTCGCGCGGGAAGAACCCCGAGACGGCCACCGCCCACGACCGCTTCATGGCCCTGGCGCTCGCCGTGCGCGACCGGCTCGCGGACCGCTGGGTCCGCACCGCCCGCACCTATTACGAGCAGGACGTGAAGCGCGCCTATTACCTCAGCGCCGAGTACCTGCTCGGCCGCGCGCTCGGCAACAACCTCATCAACATCGGCATGTACGACGCCGCCGAGCAGGCCATGCGCGAGATGGGCGTGGACCTCTCCACGCTCGTCGAGATGGAGCCGGACGCGGGCCTGGGCAACGGCGGCCTCGGCCGGCTCGCCGCGTGCTTCCTCGACTCGCTGGCCACGCTGGGCTACCCCGGCATGGGCTACGGCATCCGCTACGAGTTCGGCATCTTCACCCAGGACATCGTCGACGGCTACCAGGTGGAGCGCGCCGACGAGTGGCTGAAGTTCGGCAACCCCTGGGAGATCGTCCGCCCCGAGAAGGCGGTGCCGGTGCGCTTCTTCGGACGCGTGGAGCACCACCAGGGCGCCGACGGCCGGCCCGTGGCGCGCTGGGTGGGCGGCAAGACGGTCATCGGCGTGCCCTTCGACACACCGATCGCCGGCTACGGCAACAACACCGTCAACACCCTGCGGCTGTGGCAGGCGCGCGCCAGCGAGGAGTTCGATCTCCTGCTCTTCAACGCCGGTGACTACGAGCGCTCGGTGGTGGAGAAGAACGACTCGGAGGTCATCTCCAAGGTCCTCTACCCCAACGACGCCTTCCAGGCCGGCAAGGAGCTGCGCCTCAAGCAGCAGTACTTCTTCGTCGCCTGCTCCATCGCGGACATCGTCCGGCGCTACCTCAAGACGCATACGGACTTCCGCGACTTCCCCAGCAAGGCGGCCATCCAGCTCAACGACACCCACCCAGCCATCGCCGTGGCCGAGCTGATGCGCGTGCTGGTGGACGAGAAGCGCCTGCAGTGGGACGAGGCCTTCGCCATCACCCAGGCCACGTTCGGCTACACCAACCACACGCTCCTGGCCGAGGCCATGGAGAAGTGGCCCGCCACGCTCTTCGAGCGGCTGCTGCCCCGCCACCTGGAGATCATCTACGAGATCAACCACCGCTTCCTGCGCCAGGTGCAGATCCGCTACCCGTTCGACCACGACCGGATGCGGCGCATGAGCCTGGTGGAGGAGGGCCCGGAGAAGAAGATCCGCATGGCGCACCTCGCCGTGGTGGGCAGCCACAGCGTCAACGGCGTGGCGGAGCTGCACAGCAACCTGCTCAAGCGCGACGTGCTGCCGGACTTCGCGGAGATGATGCCCGAGCGCTTCAACAACAAGACCAACGGCGTGACGCCGCGCCGCTGGCTCTCGTGGAGCAACCCGCGCCTGGCCAGGCTGATTACGAGCCGCATCGGCGGGGAGTGGGCCACGGACCTGGATCAGCTCCAGAAGCTGGCGCCGCTCGCCGAGGACGCGGAGTTCCGCAAGGCCTTCGCCCAGGTGAAGAAGCAGAACAAGGAGGACCTGGCCCGCTACCTGCGTGACACCTGCCAGGTGGACCTGGACCCCAACGCCATCTTCGACGTGCAGATCAAGCGCCTGCACGAGTACAAGCGCCAGCTGCTCAACGCGCTGCACATCGTGTCGCTGTGGATGAAGGCGCGCAGGGACCCGAGCACCATCATCGCCCCGCGGGTGTTCCTCTTCGGAGCCAAGGCGGCGCCGGGCTACCACGAGGCCAAGCTCATCATCCGCCTCATCAACGGCATCGCCGAGGTGGTCAACAGCGACGCGGGCACCACGGGCCTGCAGGTGCTGTTCGTGCCCAACTACCGGGTGAGCCTCGCCGAGCGCATCATCCCGGCCACGGACGTGTCCGAGCAGATCTCCACCGCGGGCATGGAGGCCTCCGGCACGGGCAACATGAAGTTCATGATGAACGGCGCGCTCACGCTGGGCACGCTGGACGGCGCCAACGTGGAGATCCGCCAGGCGGTGGGCGACGAGAACTTCTTCCTCTTCGGCCTCACCGTGGACGAGGTGCTCGCCCGCAAGCGCGCCGGCTACAAGCCGCGCGAGGAGTACGAGCGCAACGTGGAGCTGCGCGAGGCGCTGGATCTCATCGCCTCGGGCTTCTTCTCGCCGGAGGACAAGCACCTCTACAAGCCGCTGGTGGACGGCCTGCTCGACGAGGACCGCTACCTGCTGCTGGCGGACTTCGGCGCGTACGCGGCCCGGCAGCAGGACGTGGCGCGGGCCTACAAGGACCAGGAGAAGTGGACGCGCATGGCCATCCACAACGTGGCCCAGGCGGGCATCTTCTCCTCGGACCGCACCATCAAGCAGTACGCCGAGGAGATCTGGCGGGTGAAGCAGACCCCCGTGGTCCCCTGAGCGCGCTGGAAGTGCCCGCAGCGCGCTGACGCCGCGGGAGCCCCGCCGGCCCCGGTGCATGCACCGGAGGCCCGGGGCTCACCCCGCGCGGACGCCGGCAAAGCCGAGCTGACGCCGGATGCGCTCGGCATCGGCACCACGCCCGCCCTCCTCCAGCTTGCCCAACGCGAACCGCAAGGCCGAGTCCATGTCGGCGACGGCCGCATACGGCATGGGCAGGGGCTTGAGGTGGAAGATGAGGCTCAGCGCCAGGCGGATGGGCGCCGAGGTGATGATGTTGGCGTTGCCGAGCACGTTCTGGCGCAAATCGGCATCGTGCTTGCGGATCCACTCCGCCTGCATCTGGCGCTGCGTGGGCGAGGGCAGGCCCAGCTGGCCGAGATCCAGGATGCTGACGTACTTCTCCCCGCGCGTCAGGTAGGCACTGGACTGCACGAGGAACTCGCCGAACTGCTTGTCGGACATCACGCCCGTCACGCGAAGCATGAGCAGCGGCCAGCGCGAATCGTCGAACATGATGATTGCGCTCATGCCACCTCCGGCACAGGCGACTCCTGGGGAACGGGGAAACGGCTATCCGACCAACACCCGGGGCCGATATTTCCCTGCCTCGCCACCACGCTCGGCCTGTCGCGAGCGGACGTCCGGCCACCATACAGCCGACTTCGTCCGGGTACGAATCTCCCCGGCCCGGCACGTTGGCGATCCGAAACGCCTCCAGCCCTGGTGTGCACCAGCAAACGTCCCGGAGACCGGCCCTCGGGCCCTGTCCAGGGAAGAAGGTTGGAACTCTCACGAGGTGGGAAAACGAGAGGCCGCCCCGGGTAGCCCGGAGCGGCCTCTTTTCACCTCGGCAGGACGAGCGGTGCGTTACGGCGTTTCGGTGCCGCTCGTGGAGCTCTGCGGCTGACGCGCCGCGCGCGTCACGAAGTCAGTCGAGTTGTTGTCGCTGTCGTACCCATTGCCGCGGTTGGCGTCGGTGCCCCCCACGGCCATGGTCGCCGAGGTCGAGGTGGAGACGGCCTTGCGCTCGAGGCTGCCGCCCACTGCGGGATGGGCCGGAGCCGCCGTGCCCTCCGGCGAATTCCCCGTGCCCCACCCCAGCTTGTCCACGGTCTTCGGGTCATTGACATCGGTCCCGACGAGACCGGGACCAATGCGCACGTGACCACCGGCCGTGGTCGAGGCCGACGCGTCGAAGGTGTAGCTGACATCGGCAGCGGCGACGGCCGAACCGCTGTAGTTGGCACCCGCGAGCAGGAAGTACCCCTTGGGCTGGATGATGGTTCCCCTCGGCGCCGTGGTGGAGCTGATCGTCACGGTGCCGCTGTAGGTCGTACCGGTGGCCGACTTGTACTGCACCGTCCACCCATTGAGATCCACCGGGCTGCTAGTCGGGTTGTACAGCTCGATGAACTCATCCGTGGCGGCAGTACCGGTGCCATTGCCCCCGGAGAACTCGCTGATGACCACGTGGCTCGTCAGGTCGGGAGGAGCCGACGAGGCCACCGTCACACTCCCGTAGGTGCCGGCCGGCGGCGTGGCCACACCACTCTGGTCGCAATACACGTAGGGGCCGTAGCTGCCCGTGGCCGTGTTCCAGAGCCGGTAACGGAAGCCGTACTTGTACGTGCCCGCGGTGGGGATGCTCAGCGAGCCCAGCACCTCGTCGTTGTTGCTGAACCCGCTGGAGTAGGCCCCGTTGGGCAGTGCCGCCTTCCACGTCCAGCCCGCCGGGTTGGTGGCGTCCGTGCCGTAGCCCAGCTCGGCGGACACGTGCGGGTAGAAGTCGTTCCCCGTCGTGTTCCGGTCCGTCATGCTCGCGCCATAGAACTGGCTGTAGATGGACCACGAGGAGCCCGGCGTCACGGTGGCCGGGTAGTCGGTGCCCGTCGGGAACGTCTTCGGGTACTGGATGTTGCACCAATCCAGCGCCGGGGCGTCCGGCATGCCGCAGGTGGAGTTGCGGGCGTTGGGCGTCCCCAGGTCACCGCCCTCCACGAGCGGCGCCTCCGAGTCACACCAGTACCACCGGTACGCGGAGGCCTTGGTCCCCACCACGACCGCCGAGAGGTTCATGGACCTGCCCAGCGTCTGCGGGAAGGACGGCGTGTACTGGAAGTCCTCCACCGTGGTGGCCCCCTGGGAGAGCACGAGCCGCCCCGAGCCTTCCAGGTTCAGGTCCGCGCCGTACTGGTAGTTGGCGGAGACCCCACCGTTGGAGGCCACGTCCTTGTTCTGCGCCAGGACGAAGGTGCCCTTGCGGTCCATGACCACCGGCTTGCTGCCGCCAGAGCCCACGACGGTGGAAGAGACGACGCTCGCGCTGTTCCTGTAGAGGACAGAGAGCCCGTTGAGGTTGAGCAGGTTGCCGGTGTTGTTCGTCAGCTCGATGTACTCGGTGGTGCTGGACGAGGGCGAGTGCATCACCTCGGAGATGCTCAGCTGGTTGGCAGCCGGAGCGGCCGCCGTGTCACACGCATCCTTGAAGCAGACGGCATTGGCACCCGGGCAGGCGGTGGTCGCCAGCGACTCCTTGCAGGTGGCGGTGTTGTCCACGTCGACGCACGTCTCCGAGTAGGTGGTGAGCGAGACGCCATCCGGGGCGCAGCTGGCGCTCGGCGGCGTGCAGGTGTAGCCCGCGCACGGATCCGCGTTCGTCGCCGCGCTCAGGTTGGAGACGGCCGTGTTGCCCGCGTCGTCGTGCACCTTCAGCGCGAAGTAGTACGTCGTGCTGGGGGTCAGCCCGGTGACGAGCACCGACTCCTCGGTCCCCGGCGCCAGGGGACGCTCCAGGGCCACCGACGAGATGCTCGCCGGGGGCGCGGTCTCCACGGGGACGGTCGCGTACAGCAGTTCCTGGCTGGCGGCGTTGCCCACCAGGCCGTCATCACCCACGGCCGTCCACTTCAGCGCCACCTGGACGCTCGTCTTGCCCGTCAGGCTGAGCGCCACGGCCCCCGGAGCGATGTCATCCACGATGGTGAACGTGTTGCCGCTGGCGGCGTCCAGCACCCCGCCCACGGCCTCGAGCCGGAAGCCCGAGCCCTGCTGGTCCACGGTGAGGCCGGAGAAGGTCGCGATGCCCTTCACGGGCTTCACGGTCAGCGAGCCGCCACCGAGCACGGCCGCGGGGTTGCCTCCGGTCAGGCCCAGGGTGATGTCCGGCGCATCCACGTCCAGGACGTTGTCGAACGCATCCGTGATGGCCACGGTCACCGCCGTCAGCGCCGTGCGCACCTTGCCGTCCGTGGGCTGGTCGCGGAACACGAGCTTCCGGGCGGGGCCGGGATTGACCATGAGCGAGGGAGCCGTATCCGTCAGGAAGCTCCGGGCGAGGTCCTTCACGGACAGCGACTGCTCGCCCGCGGTCTTCAGCGTCACGGAGAAGACCTTGTGGCCGGCATCCGTGCTGGTGAGCGCGCCGTCGGCCGGGGGCACCAGCTTCGGATCGCTCGAGGTGAAGCCGAGCGTGCCCGTGTAACCGGTGGCCACGTTCCCGTAGGCATCCTTCAGGGTCACGTCGACGGTGAAGGCGACCCCCGCCTCCAGCGGCGCGGAGGGCGCCACCATCACGAGCGTGGAGGCCGGGGCGTGAGAGACCACCACGTCATGGGTGGCGCTCAGGCCCCCCGAGTCCGTCACGGTGATCTTCGTGGCGACGGCCTTCTCCAGCTTGAAGTCGAACCGGCGGCTGCCCTCATCCGCGAGGATGAACAGGTGGGGCGCCGGAACGGTGGCCCGGTCGGCATCCACGGAGAAGCTCACCTCGCGGGCGTAGTCCTTCACCACGTTGTCATGGACATCCACGGCGGTGACCTTCAGCGACAGCGGGCCGCCCGCCTCCACGGAGGCCGGAGCCTCCAGCACGAGGCGCGCCACCGGGAGCCACTTCACCGTGGTGTCGGCCTTCGCGGTGAGCGTGGCCGGAAGGGCCTTGTCCTGCACCGTGACGGACTGCGCGCCCGCGGTCACCAGCGTCACGGGGAACTTCTTGAAGCCCTTGTCCGTGGAGGTGAAGGTGTACTCCGCCTCCAGGGTGGCCTTGCTGTCGGTGGAGCTCAACACCACCGTGCCGGTGTAGCCGGTGGCCCGGTTGCCGAAGCCATCGCGCAGCTCGACCGAGAGCTCGGCCGAGTCACCCGCGTTCATCTCGGCCGGCAGCCCGGTCAGCAGCAGCGTGCTCGCGCCCGCGTGGCCCACGTCCGTGCGCAGCGTGGCGTCCGGCAGGCCCGCGGCGGACACCGTGAGGCTCTGCTCGCCCGAGGTGCGCAGCACCACATGCTCGAAGGCGCGCTGGCCCTTGTCCGTGGTGAGGAAGGCGTAGGGCGCCGGCTTGTCGGCGGCGGAGTCGCTCGAGGTGAACGACACCGTGCCGGTGTAGTCCTCGGCGGCGTTGCCGAAGGCGTCGCGCACCGTCACCGTCACGGTGTTGTCGGCGCCCGCGGTCGTCGCCGGGCCCAGCCCCGCCAGCTCCAGGCTCGCGGCCGCCGCGTTGGCGATGTCGAAGGGGACGCTGTCCGCAAACGCGAGCGAGAGCGAGGTGGCCTGCAGGGTGTAGCCCTTGCCCGCCGTGTCGATCCGGACGCCCGTGAAGGTGGCCACGCCCTTGTCCGACGTCACGGTGAAGGGGCCGTAGCCCGGGGTGCCCACCACCGTCAGCGTCACCGCCACGGCCGCGTTGTCGACGCGCAACCCGGCGGCGTCCCGGATCTCCACCGTGATAGGAGCCAGCGCCGTGCCGGCCTTCCCGCTCTTCGGCTGCTCGAGGAAGGCGAGCTGGGTGGCCGTCAGGTTCTTCGTGGAGGCCACGAGCGTGTCCGAGCGCACCGCGTTGCCACTGTTGTCCGTCACCCGCAGGGCCACGTAGTAGCTCGTATTGGAGGACAGGCCGGAGATCGTCGCGGACCGGGTGCCCTCGGAGGGCACGGGCGCCGCCACCGCCACCGGGGTGGCACCGTCGAAGTCCGCCCCGGAGACGATGGGCGACGTGGAGTAGCGCAGCTCGTAGCTGGACGGCGTGCCGAGCATCCCGTCATCACCCACCGGCGACCAGGAGACGGTGATGGACGAGGGGGCGTTGGCCGTCTGGACGAGCTCCGGCTTCGCGGGCGGCACCTCGTCGAGGATGTTGAAGGCGTTGCTGGGCACGGAGCCCACGCCCGCGGCCGAGGCCGTCAGCACGTAGCCCGTGTCCTCCTCGGCGATGGTGAGGCCCGTGAAGGAGGCCACGCCATCCACCGGCGTCACGGTGCCCAGGCCCGTCACCCTCCCCTCCTTGTTGGCGGAGAGCGTCACGGGGGGAGCGCCCACCTGCACCCGGTTGCCGAACGCGTCCGTCAGCGCCACCCGCACGTCGAAGGACGCGCGCACGGGGCGGTTGGCCAGCGTCTCGGCGAAGACGAGCGTCGTCAGGGGCCCCGGCACCACGGAGAGCTCCAGCGTGGAGGTGAAGGACGCCTCCGCCAGGTCCGTCACCGTCAGCTTGCGGGCGCCCGCGAGCCGCGCCGTGAGGCTCCCGGTGAAGACATGGCGGCCCTGGTCCGACGCGATGAACGTGTAGTCCGCCGGCAGCGTGGCCGAGCCATCATCGGAGGAGAAGCGCACGGTGCCGGTGTAGCCGGCCGCGTCGTTGCCGTAGACATCGCGGGCGAAGACCTCGACGCTCTCCGCGGTGCCCGCCGTCACGGGCAGCCCCGAGTGGCTCAGCACCAGCAGGGCAGGCGCCGCGGACGCCACGTCAAAGGTGCCGCTCGTCGCGCCCGTGAGGCTGTCGGCGCTCGCCACCAGGGTGTAGCCGCGCGCGGCCTTCTCGAGCACCAGGCCCTCGAAGCGCGCCACGCCATTCACGGCCGCCACCGACACCGTCCCCTTCAGGACGGCCGCGGACGGACCGGAGCCCAGGGCCACCGTCACCGTGCCCGTGGCGTCGCTCACCGTCTCGCCATCGGCGTTCTGGATGACGACCTCGAAGGCGCCCAGCGCCGCACCCGCCGTCCCGGAGGAAGGCGCCGCGGTGAAGGCCAGCTTGGAGGCAGGCAGGCGGACGAACTCGACCGTGGGCCGCGACGACAGCGTCACCGCGCCCCCCTCGGCCTCCACGGACGCCGTCACCGTCTTCACGCCCACCCCGGTGGACACCAGCTTCGCGCTCGCCAGGCCCTGCGCATCGGTGGTGCCCGCGGGCTGCGTCACCGTGTTGCCCTCGCCGGAGACCGTCACCTGCACCGTCCGGCCCGCCAGCGGCGTCCCATCCTCCTTGCGCACCGTCACCTGGATGTCGACGGAGTCCTCACCGTTGGCCCGGACGCCCAGCGTCCTGCTCACCACCACCGTCGAGCGGTCCGCGTCCGGCATCTCCCGTGCGGCCGGCGGGTTGGGGTTGGGATCTCCACACCCCCCTCCACACCCGACCGACAAACCGAACAACAACACGCTCCACGCGACCAGCCGCGCGAAGGCGGGGGGGCCATGCATCATGAACAGCTCCAGATAAAGGGGGAAACAGCGCCCGCCGGGGGATGGCGGGCACGGTCTGTATTCTACCAGACACCCTGTACCTGGAAAAACTCAGCGGCAGAGGACGAAACCCTGCTCCCTCTGGCCGCGACGGGCTCTTCTCACATTCCCATAGCCTGAAGCATGAGGCCGGAGCCGAGCAGCGACTGTCCTCCGTCGCAAACCATGATGGAGCCGGTGATGTATGACGCTGCATCGGACGCCAGGAAAAGCGCGAGTTGCGAGATGTCTTGCTTTGTCCCGAAGCGCTGCAATGGCAGGGCGCGGGTGAGCTTCTCGCGGGTCTCGGCGCTGGGAGCGAGCCGATTCATGCCCTCGGTGTCTTCGATAGGACCGGGAGTGATGGAGTTGACGCGCACGCCCGCCCCACCCCACTCGATGGCGAGGGTGCGGGTGATCATGTCCACGCCGGCCTTGGCGGCGCAGACGTGGGCCTGCATGGCCATGGGCAGGTAGGCCTGGGGCGCGGAGATGTTGAGCACGCAGGCGCCCGGCTTGCGCAGGTGCTCGAAGGCGGCGCGGCAGGCGTTGAAGGTGCCCAGCACGTCGATCTCCAGCACCGACTTGAAGCCGTTGGAGGACATCCCGACGGCGGGAGCGGGGAAGTTGCCGGCCGCGCCGCACACGAGGATGTCGAGCTCCCCGTACGCCTCCCGCACCGACTGCATGGCCTTCTCCACGGACTCGTAGTTGCGCACGTCCGCGGCCAGGCCCATGGCGGTGCCGTGCTGCTGGAGGCCCTTCACGGCGGCCGCCAGCTTCTCCACGTTGCGGCCGTTGATGGCCACCTTGGCGCCCGCCTTCACGAAGGCCTCGGCGATGCCGAGGTTGATGCCGCTGCTGCCACCGGTGATGAATGCCACCTTGCCCTGGAGCAGCCCCGGCTTGAACACGTCCGACATGTGAGTCATCTCCCCTGGAAACGCGGAGGCCGCCGCTCGGCGAACGCGGCGAAGGCCTCGGCGAGGTCATGCGACTGAAGGAAGGCGGAGTTCCACACCGCCACGTAGCGCAGGCCGTCCGCCACGGACTTGTCCGCGCAATACTCCATCACCTGCTTGGCCCCTTGGACCACGAGCGGGGGGTTGTCGGCGATCTTCCGCGCGGTGGCGCGCGCGGCGGCCAGCAGCTCCTCGGGGGTGGCGAAGACCTGGTTCACCAGCCCCATCTGGAGGGCACGCTCGGCGTCCACGTCCCCGCCGGTATAGGCGAGCTCGCGCGTGTTCCCCTCGCCGATGATGCGCGGCAGCCGCTGCAGGGCGCCGAGGTCCGCGGTGATGCCCACACGCACCTCGCGCAGGGAGAACTTCGCCTCGCGCGAGCAGTAGCGGAAGTCGCACGCGGCGATGAGATCGATGCCGCCGCCGATGCACCAGCCATGCACCGCCGCCAGCACCGGCTTGCGGCAGCGGGCGAGCCCCTCGGTGGCGGCCTGCATCTTCTCGATGAGCTGGAGCAGCTTCGTGCGCTCGAGCGCGAGGTTGCCCTCGCCCATGATGAGCGGCCCGAGCGACTCCGTCATCGCCATCAGGTCCAGGCCGTAGGTGAAGTTCGCGCCATCGCCGCGCAGGAGGACGACGCGGACCGCGTCATCCGCGTCGAGGGCCCGGAGCGCCTCGGGCATCTCGCGCCAGAAGTCCGGCCCGAGCGCGTTGCCCTTGCCGGGGCCGGTGAGCACCACCTCGGCGATGCCGTCCGCCTGCTCGATGCGAAGAGACTGGTATGCCGCCGTCATTCAGACCCTCCCTCGCGAGGAAGGGTCCACTTGAGCAGAACGGGCGGGCAGCGTCCACGCCCGCGCTCAGCCGAACTCGACCACCTTCATCCCGAAGAGCCGCTCCACGGATTGGATGAGCTCGTCACTCACCTGCACCTTGAGCGAGGTGTTGCCGATGAGCGCCTCGGCCTCGTTGGTGAAGAGCAGGCTCACCGCCACCGGCGTGGCCCCCTCGTACTGCTTGACGATCCTCGCCAGCTTCTCCATCCGCTCCTCCGTGGCGAGGTCCACCGGCAGCCGGAACTCCAGCCGCTTGGTGCGCTTCTCGCGCACGGCCTTGAGGCTCTGGATGTCCTCGACGATGAGCTCGGCCACCGGCGTGTCCTCGTCGCGCTGGTTGATCTGCACCGTGCCCGTCACGAGGATGGGGTCATCGCTCTTGAGCAGCGGCTCCCAGTGCTCGAAGCCGGGCTTGGGCCCCTGCTTCGACCACTTGCCGTCCTTGCCCATGACGTTGCGCGTGCCGTCCTTGCCCGGGAAGCACACCAGCTCGATGGAGCCGGACAGGTCCTCCAGCGTCACCCACGCCATGCGCTTGCCCGTCTTGGTGGGCCGCTCGCGCAGCGCCGCGACGATGCCGGCGATGGTGATCTTCTCGTCCTTGCGTGCACGGGCCACCGCGGTGATGGGCCGGGCGTAGCGCTTGAGCTCCTTGTCGTATTGGTGCAGCGGGTGGCCGGACACGTAGAAGCCGATGGCCTCCTTCTCCAGCGACAGGCGCTCCTTCTCCGGCCACTCCTCCGCCTGGACGTACTCGTCCTTCATCGCGGCGCCACCCGAGGAGCCGCCACCCAGCATGCCGAAGAGCGAGCTCTGCCCCGCGGCCTTGTCCTTCTGGCTGCTGGAGCCGCGGCTCATCGCGCGCTCGATGCTCTCGAAGAGCTGGCGCCGCGGGCGGTTCTCGAAGTCGAAGGCCCCGGCCTTCACCAGCGCCTCGAGCACCTTGCGGTTCACCTTGCGCGAGTCCACGCGCTCGCAGAAGTCGAACAGGCTCTTGAAGGGGCCCTCCTTGCGCGCCTCGACGATGGACTCGATGGCGCCCTCGCCCACGCCCTTGATGGCGCCCAGGCCGAAGCGGATCTTCCCCTCCACCGCGCCGAAGGCCATGTCCGACTGGTTCACGTCCGGCGGCAGCACCTGCACGCCCGACTGCCGGGCCTCGCCGATGTGCAGCACCACCTTGTCGGTGTTGTCCTTCTCGCTGGTGAGAAGGGCCGCCATGAACTCCACGCGGTAGTGCGCCTTGAGCCACGCCGTGTGGATGGTGACCAGGCCGTAGGCCGCCGAGTGGCTCTTGTTGAAGCCGTACTCGGCGAACTTCTCCATGAGGTCGAAGATTTCCCCGGCGACCTTCAGGTCGACGTTGTTCTTCTTGCAGCCCTCGAGGAAGCCGGCCCGCTCGGCCTGCATGACCTCGGCCTTCTTCTTGCCCATCGCGCGGCGCAGCAGGTCCGCGCGGCCCAGGGTGTAGCCTCCCAGCACCTGGGAGATCTGCATCACCTGTTCCTGGTAGACGATGACGCCGTAGGTGTCCTTGAGGACGGGCTCCAGCGCCGGGTGCGGGTACGTCACCGGCTCGCGGCCGTGCTTGCGGTTGATGAAGACGTCCACCATGCCCGAGTCGAGCGGACCCGGGCGGTAGAGCGCGCCGGCGGCGACCACGTCTTCGAAGCAGGACGGCTTGAGCTTCATCACCATTTCGGTGAAGCCGCTGGACTCCATCTGGAAGACGCCGGCCGTGTCGCCCTCGGCCATCAGCTTCCAGACCTCGGCGTCGCCTTCCAGCGGGATGTCCTCGCGCAGGATGGGCTTGCCGTTGGGCGGGTTGCGGTTGATGAGGTTGAGCGCGTTCTGGATGACGGTGAGCGTCTTGAGGCCGAGGAAGTCGAACTTCACCAGGCCGGCGGCCTCCACCTCGTCCTTGGCGAACTGGGTGATGAGGGTGTCTTCCCCCGGAGGCTGGTAGGTGGGGACGAACTCCCACAGCGGCTTGTCGGCGATGACGACGCCGGCCGCGTGCATGCCGGGCTGGCGGTGCAGACCCTCCAGCGCCAGGGCGATCTCCAGCACGTCCTTGGTGGTGACGTCCTTGCCCTCCACCTGCCCGATGGCGGTGGGCTTCTCCATCATCTCCTTGAGACGCGGCTCCATCTCGATGGCGTCCTTGAGCGTGATGCCGAGCACCTCGGGCACCAGCTTGGCGATGCGGTCACCCTCGCTGAAGGGCAGCGCGAAGACGCGGCACACGTCGCGCAGCACGCTCTTGGCCTTGAGCGAGCCGAACGTGATGATCTGCCCCACGTTGTTCTCGCCGTACTTGCGGCCCACGTACTTGATGACCTCGTCGCGCCGGTCCTGGCAGAAGTCGATATCGAAGTCCGGCATCGACACGCGCTCGGGGTTGAGGAAGCGCTCGAAGAGCAGGTTGTACGGGAGCGGATCCAGGTCCGTAATCCGCAGGCAGTAGGCCACGAGGCTTCCGGCGCCCGAGCCACGGCCCGGCCCCACCGGAATCCCGTGCTGCTTGGCCCAGTTGATGAAGTCCTGGACGATGAGGAAGTAGCCGCTGAACCCCATCTTCGTGATGACGCCGATCTCCAGCTCCAGCCGGGCCTTGTAGGGCTCGCGGTCCACGGGCGGCTGGCCGGTGCGGTAGCGCGCGACGTCAATCTCCTTGAAGCGCTCCTCGAGGTTCTTGCGCGCCAGCTCCGCCATGAAGCTGTCGGCGGTGTGATCCCCAGGCACCTGGAAGGTGGGCAGCATGGGCTTGCCCAGCTTCAGCTCCAGGTTGATCTGCTCGACGATGCGCTGGGTGTTGTGGACGGCCTCGGGGGTGTCCTTGAAGTACTCCAGCATCTCCTGGGGACTGGTGACGTAGAGCTTGTCCGTGGAGTGCTTCATGCGCTTGCCGTCGGCGAGCGTCTTGCCGCTGGCGATGCACATGAGGAGCTCGTGGGCGCGAGCGTCCTCCTTCTTGATGTAGTGCGCGTCCGCGGTGGCGCACAGCCCGATGCCGAGGTCCCTGCCGAGCTGCTTCAGATTCTCGTTGGCCTTCTCCTGCTCGGGCATCCCGTTGGACTGCACCTCGAGGAAGAAGTGGTCGGGCTCGAAGATCTCCTTGTACTCGAGCGCCGCCTTGCGGGCGTGGTCCATGTCCCCGCGGAAGGCCGCGCCGGTGACTTCACCACCCAGGCACGCGGTGAGCGCGAAGAGACCCTTGCTGTGGTCCTTCAGCAGCTGCTTGTCGATGCGCGGGTGGTAGTAGAAGCCCTCGCGGTAGGCCATGGACGAGAGGTACTTGAGGTTGTCGTACCCGTCCTTGTTCTTGGCCAGGAGGATGAGGTGGTGGCCCACCTTCTCCGTACGGTCCTTGCGGCCCTTGGGCCCGGCCACGTACGTCTCCATCCCGATGATGGGCTTGATGCCGGCGTCCTTGGCCTTCTTGTAGAAGTCGATGGTGGCGAACATGTTGCCGTGATCCGTCACGGCCACGCTCGTCATCCCCTTCTCCTTCACCGTCTTGATGAGGTCCTTCATCCGGATCGCCCCATCGAGGAGCGAGTACAGGGAGTGCAGATGGAGATGGGTAAAGGACATGGCAGGAAAGTAGTCAGGAAGAGGGCCTACAGCACCACATTTGTTCAGGGTGGCGACGCTCGCCAGTTTCCGGCCAGACGTCGCGTCCGGAGCCGGAAAATCGGCTTCGGAGCGTTGTGCCATGCCTCACACCGGCCGTGAAGGAGCCGTCAGGTCGGGCATGGCTCGGGTGGCCTGGCACCTGAGGTGCCCCTCGGAAGCCGCCCCGCCGGGCAGCCGGGCAGGCGTGTGGGGCGGCCTTCACACTTCTTTACCCCCGCGAAAAGCGCCCGCAACGGGCCTCTCGCATTCTGTCCATCGTCGCCGATTGACGGCGCCCACGAACAGAAAGCGGGGCCCCCGAGGCCCCTGGGAGTTACACGCCATGACCACGAAGAACAAGCTGCTCATCGCCGGTTCCGCCGTCCTCGCCTTCGTCCTCCTCTCCGGCTTCCGCGGCGGACACTTCGGCGGAGGCCCGCGCGACCCCGAGCGCGTGAAGCAGATGATCACCTGGCGGCTGGATGACCGCCTCGAGGAGCTGAACGCCACCGAGGAGCAGAAGCAGGCCATCCACGGGCTGAAGGACTCGCTCTTCGAGGACGGCAAGCGCCTCTACGAGGAGAACAAGGGCGCCCGGGCGCAGATGCTGGAGCAGTGGGAGTCGGCCAACCCGGACTCGCGGGCCGTGCACGCCCTGGTGGACACGCGCGTGGACGCCTTCCGCGCCTTCGCCCACAAGGTGGCGGACGCCGCCCTCCAGGCCCACCGCATCTTCACCCCGGAACAGCGCCAGCAGTTGACGGCCAACGTTCGTGAGCACATGAACGCTCGCTAGCGCTCACCCGGCGCCCGGTATCCATCCATGCACACATCCGGGCACAATCGGTCCCACGGACACTTTGGGGCACGTCTCCAGTGAGTACCCTGGGGGCGTGCCCCAGAACTACGACGAGTACGCCCGCCGCATCCGCGGCTACGCCCAGTTCGCCGAGGTGAACGAGTACGCCCGTGTCATCGAGGGTGGTGTCGAGTTTCCACTCTTCCGGCTCACGACACCCGGCGACCGTTGGCTGGTCATCACCTCCGGCTTCCACGGTGAGGAGCCCGCCGGTCCGCTCACGCTCTGCCACCACTTCGCGGACATCGCCGCCTACGCGCGCGAACGCGGCGTGGGCCTGCGCGTCTACCCGTGCATCAACCCCTCGGGCTTCGTGGACGGCACCCGCTACAACCGCAGCGGGGAGAAGCCCAACAACGACTTCATGCGCTACGAGACGGCCCCCGGCGAGTGGAAGGGCGAGCTCACCCGCGACGAGCCCTTCCTGCGCTGGGCCCTCTACGAGGGCGGACCCAAGGAGACGCGCGCGGTGCGCTCGGACATCGCGCGCTACCCCGCGCCCGCCGCCGCGCTCGACATCCACCAGGACAACTACCTGCCGGACCCCGCCACCTACGCCTATACCTTCGGGGACAAGGCCGCCTACCGGCCCCTCATGAAGGCCGCCTCGGCCCATGCCCAGGTCATCCGCAACGAGAAGGTGGACGAGCACAACCGCACCGACTCCGACGGCCTCATCGAGTACCACGATGGCAGCGTCACGGATTACTTCATGCGCCTGGGCGTGCCCTACACCACGGCACTGGAGACCACCACGCGGACTCCGCTAGAAGCCTGCCACGCCATCAACCTCATCTGGATTCGCGGCTTCATCGACCTGGCCGCGCGTGGAAGCGGGAGCACATGATGATTCGCCGTCCTCTGGGCAACACCGGTCTGCAGGTCTCCGTGCTGGGTTTTGGAGCGGGACCGGTGGGCAGCCCAGAGCTGTCCGAGTCCGAGGCCGAGGCCCTCTTGAAGGGCGTGCTGGACGCGGGCATCAACCTCCTCGACACCGCCCCCAGCTACGGGCAGTCCGAGGAGCGCATCGGCCGCGCGCTCCAGGGGCGGCGGCAGGACTTCGTGCTCTCCACCAAGTGCGGCTACGGCGTGCCCGGCGTGGAGGACTGGACCGGGCCCTGCATCACCCAGGGGATTGACCTCGCCCTGCGCCGGCTGCGCACCGAGTTCCTCGACCTCGTGCACTTCCACTCGTGCCCGGTGGACGTGCTGGAGCGCCCCGGTGTGGTGGACGCGCTCCGCCACGCCGTGCAGCAGGGCAAGGTGCGCGTGGCCGCGTACTCGGGGGAGAACGCGCCCCTGGGCTGGGCCCTGCACTCGGGGGCCTTCGGCTCCGTGCAGACGTCCGTGAATCTCTTCGACCAGAAGGTGATGGATTGGGGCCTGCCCGTGGCCCGGGAGCGGGGCATCGGGGTCATTGCCAAGCGCCCCCTGGGCAACGCGCCCTGGCGTCACTCCGAGCGTCCCTCCGCGCCCGATGTCGCCACGTACTGGGACCGGATGCGCGCGATGGGGCTGGATACCGAGGGGCTGGACTGGAGTGAGCTGGCCCTGCGCTTCGCGGCCTTCGTGCCCGGCGTGGCCAGCTGCATCGTGGGCACCACGCGGATGGAGAACCTCCAGCGCAACGTGCACGCTCTGGAGAAGGGCCCGCTGCCCGAGGCCATGGTGGAGCGCATCCGTGCCGCGTTCCGTCAGCATGACCACGGGTGGGAGGGGCTCATCTGAAGAACCGAGGGGGCGAGCAGGAGGCCGGCGGCTCCCCTCCCCGGCCCCTACGCATCGGCCTCCCCGCCCTCGCTTGTCCGGGCCGCCCGGCATCCGCATCGTCCAAGAAGGTGCATCGTCGATAAGGACGGGTGGATGGATGTCGAATGAGCGGCGCTCGGGCCCCGTGGACATGCTTCGCAACCTGGCCCTGTCGCTCGAACGGCTGGCGGCCCACGAGGCCGCGAGCGGTGTCGTGCGCGGTGCGGCGGACGGGCTGCGCAAGGAGATACCAGAGCTCGAGGGACAGCTCCGCACGCTCCTCCAGGACACCCTGACGGTCCTCGGGCGCCTGGCGCATGAGGCGGCCGAGCGCGAGCAGGTGGACCCCGGGGCCACGGCGCGCGCGATGGCCGCCTCGGCCACCCAGGGATTGCTGGAGGTGCTGGAGCGGGAGTGGCAGGACGGCGGCATGCCGCTTCACTCCTTCATCGAGCGGCTCAACCGGCTCCTGGATGGCGTGGTGGACTTCACCCACTTCCGCGCCGAGGAGATTCGCACCCCCAGAGAGCGGGCCCAGGCCATCACCGAGACCATGGTGAGCACGGTGGTGCAGCAACTCCGTGAGGAGGTGCCGGCCTTCGCGGAGGAGTTGCGGACGCTGGCGCCCCTGGGGGAGGAGCTCGCCTCGAAGATCGGGCAGGGGCTCGTCGCGGGCATCGAATCGAAGCTCCGGGAGAACCCTGACGCCTTCGGAGAGCTGCTCGAGCGTGCTGGCCGGAAGCTGGTTCGCGGCCTGGCCGCGGGCATCCGCGAAGAACTGGCTTCCAGCCCCGCGGTGTCGGGCGAGGCGCTGGGAGCGTCGCTCGAGACGCTCGCCGAGCGCACAGCCGCCGCCACCGTCCGGGGCGTGGGCGGGGCGCTGACGGACCAGGTGCGCACCTGGCGAGACGCCCGCGCGGGGAACGGGTCCCTGCGGCGGGTGACCCGGGAGCTGACACAGGGAGCGCTGGAGGCACTCGGCACGGGCCTGCGCCGCCCATTGATTGCCGTCGCGAGCGCCGGCGGTCTCATGACGCTCACACTGCTGTCGATGCACTGGCGGCGCCGGGCCTGGTGATCCTCGCGCACGGGGAAGTGCTCGCCACTTGCCAGCGGCGGGGGCTCCCCGCACACTGCGCTCCTTCGTGGGAGCGCCAGGGCCGGGCGCACTCGCCTGGAGGCAGTCGTGAGGCGCTGGAATGGTTGGGGAGACGCCGCCGTCAGCCATCCGCTGCCGGAGAGCGCTGCGGCTGTCCTCGCGGAACGTATCGGGCCCGGTACTCCTCCCCGTGATGCCTCGCTCGCCGAGGTACTCGCCTCGGTGCCCGCCTCCCGGCTGCCACCCCACCCGCTCGTCTCCACCGAGCCGGAAGTCCGTCTGCGCCACGCCCGTGGCCAGAGCTTTCCCGACCTCATCGTCATGCGCAGCGGGCGCGTCCCCGCCTTCCCGGATGGCGTCGCCCTCCCCCGCGATGCCGAGGAGGTGCGCACCCTGTTCGCCTACGCGCGCGACGCGGGCGCCCGCCTCATCCCCTTCGGTGGTGGCACCAGCGTCGTCGGCCACGTCAACGTCGCGCCCGGTGACGCCCCCATCCTCACCGTCTCCCTCGAGCGTCTCCAGCAGCTCCACTCGCTCTCCGAGGAGGACCGGCTCGCCACCTTCGGTGCCGGGGTGAGCGGACCCCACCTCGAGGACGCCCTGCGCGCCCGCGGCTACACGCTCGGCCACTTCCCCCAGTCCTTCGAGCTGTCCACGCTCGGCGGATGGATCGTCACCCGCTCGCGCGGGCAGCAGTCGCTCGGCTACGGGCGCATCGAGAACCTCTTCGCCGGAGGGCGGCTCGAGGCTCCCGCCGGCTCCGTGGTGCTCCCCTCCTTCCCCGCCAGCGCCACCGGGCCGGACCTGCGTGAATTCGTGCTCGGCTCCGAGGGCCGCCTGGGCATCCTCACCGAGGCCACCGTGCGCATCTCCCCGCGGCCCGAGCGCGAGGAGTTCCACGCCCTCTTCTTCCCCGACTGGGAGCGCGCCCGCACCGCCGTGCGCGAGCTAGTGCAGAGCGGCACGCCCCTGTCCATGCTGCGCCTGAGCACGCCCCAGGAGACGGCCATCAACCTCGCCCTGTCCGGCCACCCGCGCATGGTGGGGCTGCTGTCCGGCGCACTCTCCCTGCGGGGCGTGGGCTCGGACGGCTGCATGCTCGTGCTCGGCGTGTCCGGGAGCCGGCGCACCGTGGAGTTCGCCGAGCGCACCGCCCTGGGACTCGCGGGCCGGCACGGCGCGGTGCGCATGCCCCTGCTGGGACAGAAGTGGCTCAAGGGCCGCTTCCGCGCCCCCTACCTGCGCAACGCCGCCTGGGAGCGCGGCTGGGGCGTGGACACCGTGGAGACGGCCACCTCCTGGAGCAACGTGCCCCGCCTGCTCGCCGCCGTCGAGGACGCCTTGCGCGGGGCGCTCGCGGACCAGGGCGAGCGGGCACTCGTCTTCACGCACCTGTCACACGTGTACGCCACCGGCTCGAACCTGTACACGACATTCATTTTCCGGCTGGGAAAGGATGCCGAGGAGACCCATGCACGCTGGTTGGCGCTCAAGACCGCCGCCAGCCGCGCCATGGTGGCCCACGGCGGAACCATCAGCCACCAACACGGCGTGGGCACGGACCACCGGCCCTGGGTGGAAGCGGAGAAGGGCGCACTCGGCCTCTCCGCCATCCGGCAGATGTTGGGAGCATTCGATCCGTCGGGCCTGCTCAATCCGGGCAAGCTCGTCTGAGACCTGGCAGCAGGGGGGAGTCGCAACACCATGTCCGCATCCACTGAACGAGAGGCGCTCTGGGGAGCGCTGGCACATCCCTGGGATTTGATCATCATCGGCGGCGGCATCACCGGCGCCTCCGTGCTGCGTGAGGCCACTCGCGCGGGGCTGAAGGCCCTGCTCGTCGAGCAGCGCGACTTCGCCTGGGGCACCTCGAGCCGCTCCAGCAAGCTGGTGCACGGAGGCCTGCGCTACCTCGCCAACGGAGATGTGCCCATGGTCCGCCAGTCCATCCGCGAGCGCCAGCGGCTCATGGCCGAGGGCAACGGACTGGTGGTGCCCCTCGACTTCATGCTCACCAGCCACCCCAGGGAGGGCGGCAAGCACTGGCAGGGCCGCGCCGGCATCTTCGTGTACGAGCTGCTCACCGGCAGGTGGCCTCGCGGCAACCACGCGCCCCCCCAGCTGCGCGAGCTGGAGCCCTCGCTCGTGCAGGAGGACGGGCTCATTGGTGTGCCTTATGACGAGGCCTGGGTCGACGACGCGCGGCTGGTGCTGCGCATCCTCCGCGAGGCCGTGGCGGCGGGAGGCTCGGCGCTCAACCACGTGCGCGTCACCGGCCTGCTCCGCGAGGAAGGCCGCGTCGCGGGCGTCGAGCTGACGGACACCGTGGGACAGCGCTCCGCCACCGTCCGCGCCCGGGCCGTCGTCAACGCCACCGGCGTGTGGGCCGACTCCGTGCGCGCGCACCTGTCCGCGGCCCCCAAGCTGCGCCCCCTGCGCGGCAGCCACCTCGTCTTCTCCTCCCAGCGCTTCCCCCTCGCCCACGGCATCAGCTTCCGGCACCCGCGCGGTGACCGCTTCGTGTGCATCATGCCCTGGGAGGACTCCACGCTCGTCGGCACGACGGACCTGGACCACCAGCCCTCGCTGGACCTGGAGCCCTCCATCTCCCCCGAGGAGGTGACCTACCTCATGGAGGCAGTGGAGTCCCGCTTCCCCGCGCTGCGGCTCACCCGCGACGACGTGGTGTCCTGCTACGCCGGCGTGCGGCCCGTCATCTCCTCCGGCGCGAGCGACCCGTCCAAGGAGTCCCGCGAGCACCTGGTGCTCGAGGAGGAAGGACTCGTCACCGTCACCGGCGGCAAGCTCACCACCTGCCGCGCCATCGCGCACGATGCCCTGCGCGCCCTCCGTCGCCGGATTCCCGAGCTGGCCGCGTTGAAGCCGGAAGGGCCCTTCCTCGACACGGCGCCCTCGCTGGAGGACGTGCCCCTCTCCGCCGAGGCCCGCATGCGCCTGCAGGGGCGCTACGGAGCGGACGCACCCGCGCTGGTGGCCGCGGCCCGGCCCGGGGAGCTCGCCCCCGTCCCCGGCACCTCCACGCTCTGGGCGGAGCTGCGCTGGGCGGCCCGCACCGAGAGCGTCGTCCACCTGGATGACTTGCTGCTGCGGCGCGTGCGGCTGGGGTTGCTGCTGCCCCGGGGTGGCACGGCGCACCTGCCCGCCCTCCGCGCCATCTGCCAGCAGGAGCTGGGCTGGGACGACGCGCGCTGGGAGTCCGAGGCCCGCGCCTACCTGACGCTCTGGCACACCCACTACGCGCTGCCCGAGCAGCCCCACCTGCCCATGGAGAACGAGGCGACGCCCAAGCTGCCGCCCGTCCGGCTCGCCTCGTCCCAGACGAATCCGGTGCGAGTGCGGACGGTGAACCTCCAGGGCGGCCCCGTCCACTACGCCGACTACGGCGGGAGCGGTCCCACGCTGGTGATGCTGCACGGTCTGGGCGGCTGCCATCTCAACTGGCTCCCCGCCGCACCCCTGCTGACGAAGCATGCGCGGGTGCTCGCGTTGGATTTCATCGGCTTCGGGCGGACGCCCATGGCCGGGCGCTCCGTCGGCGTGGCGGGCCAGCGGGAGATGCTCCATCACTTCCTCACGGAGGTGGTGGGCGGGCCCGCGGTGCTGGTGGGCAACTCCTGGGGCGGACTGGTGGCGCTCGCCCACGCGGCGCAGGCGCCGGAGACGACGGCGGGGCTCGTGCTCGTCAGCCCCGCGCAGCCGCCTCCACGCGGCACGCGGTTGGATCCGGTGCAGGCCGGACGGCTCGTGCTGCACACGATGCCGGGAGTCGGCGAGTACATCCTGTGGCGCGATGGCAAACGGGGCGGTGCGCGCGGCCTGTTCATGGACATGCTCACCCTGGGGTGCGCGGACGTGCGGCGCGTCCCCCAGGAGGTGGTGGAGGAGAACACGGCCCTCATCGCCGAGCGCATGGAGCGCATGCCCCTGGGCCACTCCGCCAGCTACCTGCGGGCCACGCGCTCGATGATCCTCACGCTCCTGGGCCGGAGCCGCTTCGAGTCCTGGGTGCGCGGTGTGCGGGCCCCCACCCTGCTGGTGCATGGCCGGCAGGACCGGCTGGTGCCCGTGGCCTCCTCGGAAGCCCTGGCCGCCCTGCGCCCGGACTGGAGCTTCGAGCCCATGGAGGACATGGGCCACGTGCCCCAGATGGAGGACGCCCCCCGCTTCGTCGAGCGGATGGCGCGCTGGATGGGCGAGTCGATGGCGGCCCCGCAGCACAGCACCGCGCTCGCCGTGCGATAGACCCGACGTTCAGAGGGAACCCCCGCCCAACATGCCGTCCACCACACCTTCCGAGCCGTCGCGCCGTCCCCGCATCAACAAGCCCATCGTCGCCTACATGGTGCTGGTGCACGGGCTCGCCGCGTCCGCCTTCTGGCTGCCCTGGCCTCCCTACGCACTGCCGGTGGCGCTCGTCATGTACGTGAGCATCGGGCTCGGCACCACGGTGGGGCTGCACCGGCTGCTCAGCCACCGCGCCTTCCACTGTCCGCGCTGGGTCGAGTACGCGCTCGTCTCGGTGGCCATGCTCACCGGTCAGGGCAGCCCGCTGCTCTGGGCCGCCACCCACCGCCTCCACCACGTCCACACCGACCTCCCCCAGGACATCCACTCCCCGCTGCGCGGCTTCTGGTACTCGCACATGGGATGGATCCTCGATGACGACTCGACGGAGCCCGAGGCCTGGCGGACGTACTGCCGGGACATGGCCAACGACCCCTACTACCACTGGCTGCTGCGCTACCGGATGGTGCCCCAGGTGCTCGCGGTGGTGCTCTTCGGCGTGACGCTCGGCTGGAGCCTGGTGCCCGCCTGCTTCTTCCTGCCCGTGGTGTGCTGGATGCAGAGCACCTACTGCGTGAACTCGGTCTGCCACGTGAAGGCCTTCGGCTTCCGCGACCACGACACGCGCGACCTCAGCCGCAATGTGTGGTGGGTCGCCGTGCTCGCGCTCGGTGAGGGCTGGCACAACAACCACCATGCCTTCCCGGGCTCGGCACGGCACGGCCAGGGCTGGTGGCAGCTGGATCCGGGCTGGGCCTTCATCCGGCTGCTGCGCTGGCTCGGCCTCGCCTGGGACGTGCGGCTCCCCGGCCAGCGCGCTCCCGAGGTCCCGCAAGAAGCCCCGACGGTCTGAGACACGTCCTTCCAGAGAGACAACCCCATGCGGATCGCCGTCATCTCCACCTATACGCACCCGACCCGGCAGCGCATCAAGGAGCCGTCCATCATGCAGTCCTCGGTGCCCGAGCTCATCGCCGGGCTCTGTCCCGAGGACGCCGACATCGAGCTCTACAACGAGAAGGAGACGGACATCCCGCTCGACCGGGACTGGGACCTCGTCTTCTTCTCGTACCTGCACTCCTACTACGAGCACACCAAGGTGCTCTCCACGCTCTTCCGCCAGCGCGGCATCGTGACGGTGGCGGGCGGGCGGCACGCGAGCCACTTCCCGGAGGACTGCGAGAAGTACTTCGACGCCGTCATCACCGGCGAGCCCGAGCCCAACGTCCCCGCGCTCGTGGCCGACTTCCAGCGGGGGCAGCTGAAGAAGCGCTACGCGCTGAAGTCCAAGGGCGTCACGGACATCCGGCCGTACCGCTACGATCTCATCGACTTCTCGCACAACAAGGTGCGCCTGCCCGGCATCGAGGCCTCGCGCGGCTGCCCCTTCAGCTGCAACTTCTGCGTGCTCACCGGGCACGAGCGCTACCGCTACCGCCCCGTCCCCGAGGTCATCCACGAAATCCAGACGCGCATGCGCTGGAACAAGAACTTCCTCGGGCTGATGGATGACGCGTTCGTCTTCCTGGACAACAACCTGGGCGGCTCGCCCAAGTACCTGCGCGAGCTGTGCGAGGCGCTCCTCCCGCTGAAGAAGACGTGGGGCTGCGCGCTCACCTTCAACGTGCTCAAGGACGAGGCGCTGGTGAAGCTGATGGGCCGCGCTGGCTGCCGCTACATCTACACCGGCCTGGAGTCGCTCAACCCCGAGTCCATCGAGGCGATGAACAAGGGCCAGAACAAGCTGTCCGAGGTGAACACCGTCATCCAGCGCGCGTTCTCCAGCGGCATCCTGCTGTCCTTCGGGCTCATCGTCGGCTCGGACGGAGACACCAACGAGTACCTGGAGAAGGTGCCCCAGTACCTGGCGGACCTGCGCTACTTCTCCATCACCTTCCTGGGCATCGTCAGCCCCTACCCGGAGACGCCCTTCTTCCGCGAGGTGGCCTCCGAGGGCCGCCTGCTGCCCGGCACCATCAGCCGCGACTACGACGGCTACACGCTGTGCCACCGCCCGAAGCACCTCCACCCCTCCGAGGTGGTGGAGCACTTCCAGCGGCTGTGCCACACGCTCGGCAGCTTCTCCAACATCGCCCGGCACTACGGGTCCAAGCTGGGGCTGAGCGACCTGCCCCGCTACCGCAGCACCATCCTCTTCTCGGGGCCGGAGATCCTCAGCATCCGCAACCCGGTGAAGAACACCTCGCGGCGCTACATCGCCGGGATGGACCCCATCGAAGCCTGGGACGCCCAGCAGATGGTGCGGCTGGGACTCGAGCCCCAGCGCATCGGCCCGCCAGGCTCCGTGGCCCTGACGGGCTGAGCCGCGGACGGGCTACTTGCCGCCCGTCGTGCTCTGCACCATGCGCCGCATCTGCTCTTTGTACTCGGCCAGGGTGCCCAGGCCCACGGCCGCGCGGCGCGCGTCCACGTTGGCCTCATCCTCGATGGGGCGGAGCACCAGCTGGCCCTCCACCGTGTGGAACTGGGTGCCGTAGCGCTGCGGCTTGCCCTCGGCCACCAGCACCCGGTCCGTCAGGTACGCCAGGTCCTGCGGCGAGCCCTCGCCCGCCGCCACCGACTTCTCCAGCAGCGGCAGGCACTGCCTCTGGAAGGCCACGTCCAGGTCCGCGTGCTGCACCAGCAGCCACGCCGCCTGCGCGCCCTTCTGGCCCACCAGCGTCTTCGTGGGCCAGCCCACCTGCGCGACGATCTCCTTCATCCGCGCGGTGTTCTTGATGTCGATGGCCTTCATGCGCTCGTTGGCTGCCGTGTCCTTGAACCGCGCCGCGCCCGCCGCGCGCCGCGCCACCTGGTCCTCCTCCGCCATGCGCAGCAGCTCGTCGCGCAGCTGCGGATTCTGGGCCTCCATCAGCTTCGCCTCGTTGGCGGCCGCCCTCTCGGCGATGCGGGCGAAGGCGGGCTCCTCGCGCAGGGAGGAGAGATCCTCGTCCTGCTTCAGGTGCCCGGCCTCCGCGAAGCCGGCGTCCACGGCGCGCTCGAGCCAGGTGAGGGCCTCGGCCTTCTGGCCCGCCAGGGCCGCGGCGCAGGCGGCGTTGTAGCTCATGCGCTCGTGGCGGACGCCCTGCTCCCAGGCCTGCTGGTAGAGCGGGAGCGACTCGGCGCTCTTTCCGCTCATGAGCAGCGCGTCCGCCTTCATCGCCAGCGCGCGGGCCTCGGCCGTGGGCGCGGGAGCGGCGGCGGGGGCGGCAGCAGCGGCGGGCGCGGAGGCCGCGGGCGTCTCGGGAGGGGCCGCCGTATGGGCACAGGCCGACAGCAGGCTCAGGGCGGCGAGCCGCACGATGAGGCGGTTCATTCAGGTGTCTCCAGCGGGGATACGGACCGGCGGAATGCCGGCCGGGGGGGCCGGGATGCTACCGGAGAACGAGCGCCTGCCCTCCTGATTGGGCTCCAGCCGGGCGGCCATGTCGCCCCTGGGATATGACGGCTCCGTCAGCCAACCCCCTGGGATTGCGGGGGCTTACCTGCCCCCGGGCAATTTGGTTTGACTTCCAAGTGGATCGACCGGACCTGTTCTGTCCGATAGAGTGGGGAGCCATGAATTTCGTGAGCCGGAAGCTGTGGATCGTCGGAGGAATGGGCCTGGCGCTGAGCGCGTGTGGGGCGAGGCAGGTGGCGCCGGTGCAGCAGTACAGCCTGGGCGTGGCCCGCGCGGACTACCGCGACTACACGGGAGCCAAGGCGAACATCTGTGACGCGGAGCCCCGCTGGCTGACGGACGAGCTGAGCGCGGTGAACGGACTGATGACGCGCTTCCTGTCCGAGACGGAGCAGGTGAAGAACCCGCAGTCGGTGGACTACGCCCGCTCCGTGGAGCTGCTGAAGGAGGCGTCGGGCTCGCTGGAGAAGGTGCTGAAGGTGCACCAGAACAACCTCCAGGCCGTGCAGAAGTGCGGCTTCGCGAAGTCCGGGGCCTTCCCGGACATGACGAAGCGCGGCACGGAGTTGCTGGAGCAGGCGCGGGCGCGGCTGGCCGAGGGTGGGCAGCTGCTCGCCCTGGAGGAGGTGCAGCGCAAGTGGAAGGAGGAGGCACCGCAACGGGAGCAGGCGGCGCGCGGAGAGTGGTGCGCGAAGACGCCCGAGGTGGGCAGCACCGACCTGTACTACGCGCGCAAGCACGCCGACGGCCGCACCGAGTGGTTCTTCTGCGACGGGCACATCGTCCAGTCCGCCGCCGGAGGCGAGCCCACGCTGGTGTCGCCCGAGGGCCTCAGCGCGAAGGATCGCCGCAAGGTGAAGCCGCCGCGCTACTTCGAGGCGGCCCAGGGCTACCCGGTGGAGGAGATGGACAAGCAGCCGAAGAGCCTCGCGGACGCGGCGCCCGCTCCCGCCCAGAGCACGGCCTCGGACGGGAACTGAGCCCCGGCGCTACGGCGCGTACGTCACCACCAGGTGGTTGGCGGTGAGCACCATCCCGCGCGGCACGGCACCGCTGCCCGGCAGGGTGAGGTCGAAGGCGAAGGGCAGGCGGAGCACGCGCTCGTTCATCGCGTTGCGCAGCATGCCCTCGGCCTGGCTGTTGGAGTTGCTCTTGAGCTTCGTGCGCGAGGCATGGGCCCGGGCCACCAGGGCGTTGTCGCCGCTCATCGACAGCTCCACCACGAAGTCCGCCACCACGCCAGAGGCCACGCCCGAGGTGAACTTGCGGACCTCGGCCTGGTAGGCCTTGGGGACGCTGCCGGTGTAGCGGATGTTCTCGCCCCGCAGCTCCGCCCGGCAGGTGAGCGTGTTGAGCGGACCGAAGCGCACCTCGGAGATGCGCTCGATGATGACGTCGCCCTGGAGCTTCTGGTCGAAGTTGCGGGCGGCCATCCGCATGGGCAGCAGCTGCGCGGCCAGCTGCTCCAGCGCGGCGGGCGAGTAGTACATGGAGAAGGAGCGCCCCGCCTTGCCGGGTGCACGCAGCCCCTCGGTGTAGCGGGAGACGGACTGGAGGGCCCGGTCGAGATCCTGCTGCTCCTGGGTGAGGCGCTGGTTGTCCCGCTCCGCCGAGCGCAACCGCGCGGCGGCACTCGTGCCACAACCAGCCCCCGCGACGGCGAACACCCCCAGCAGGGCCAGCCAGAGCGCCCTCATGGCCCCACCACCTTGCAGGTGCCCTGGGACACGCGCCACTCCCCCACCTTGCGGGGAGCGGAGAAGGTGGCCGTCATGGAGTAGGGCTGGCCGCGCAGCTGGAAGCGGGCATGGACGGCGCCCGACTGGGGCAGCCCCGGCACCTGCGCGCTGGCCGGTGCCACTCCCGCGCAGCCCAGGTTGCCCAGGCCGGCGGCACCCTCCGCCTGCGCCATCACCTGGTAGGACTGCTGGAGCTCGGCCCTCTTGCGGTCCAGCTCCGCCCGGAGCTCCGCGTTGCGCGCCTCCAGCTCATCCGCGCGCCGCTCCGTGGCGGAACCCGAGGAAGAGCGCGAGCCGCTCCTGCCTGAAGCACACCCGGCCGCGCACAGCGCGAGCACGGGCACCCAACACCAGCGGGACATGTTCATGGTCCCGCCACGCTACCACCCCTCACCCGCCCAGCCGGGACAGGCGCTCGGCGAGGCGTGCATCGCCCCCGGCCTCCAGCGAGCGCAGCAGGGCCGGCAGCGAGCTGCCTCCCGCCACCAGGTGGCCCTCCACGTGCGGGCGCAGCGCGCTCCAGCGCTTCTCCCAACCCTCGCCGGAAGCACGAGGCCGCTCCCCCAGCAGCGTGCCCAGACGCAGCGCCAGCTCGGGCTCGCCGAGCACCTCGGCCTGGCGGGACAGCAACCCGATGGCGGCCTGGACCGGAGCACCCGCGGGAGCCCGCTTCCACTGCTCCAGCGTCCGCGGGAAGGCCGAGGCGTCCAGCTCGGACAGCAATTCCAGCGCCACCCAGAGCGGCAACCGCGGCTCGCCTTGGGGGGCCACCACCTTCGCCATCAACGAGGTGAACACCGGGCCCAGCGCGGAGTGGCTGGCCGGGTCCACGCCGCCCAGCACCCGGAGCGCGCGCCGCGCCCGGCGGGCCTGGAGCGCCACCTTCCAGCTGCGCCCTCCCACCCGCGCGTCGAGCGCGGTGAGCGCCTCGGCGGCCGCCGTCACCTGCCCGGCGGAGGGCTTGCCCCCGCGCACCCGGGGAGGCAGCGAGAGCTTCGGAGTGGCGGCGGCCGCGCCCTTCGCCCCCTTGGGAGCGGGCGCGGATTCGCTGGACACCTCGTGGTAGCCCTCGCGCAGCTTCTCGGCCACCTTGCGCTCGTACTCGCGCCGGGCGCCCTCCTCGTCGGAGAACTCCTTCTCCTTGCGCTGACCGTCGGTGCCCAGCCGGCCATACACCACGATGAAGGTGTTGCCCTGGACCTCGGCCATCCAGAACTTCGCGCTGGTGCCCTCCACGAACTCGAACCTGCGCATCGTGCTGCCCCTCCCGTACCCGGTGTGCGGATGAGGCGCCGGACGCTACTACGACGCGGCCCCACCCGCGCGCCCGGAGCGCTAGCATCGCGCGCATGATTCGTTCAGCCACCCCCGCCGATGTCCCCGCCATCGCCCGGCTGATCCGGGCCCTGGCCGAGTACGAGAAGCTCTCCCATGAAGTCGTCCTGCGCGAGGAGGAGCTGCAGCAGCACCTCTTCGGCGAGCGGCGCTACGCCGAGGTCGTCCTGGCCGAGGACGGCGGACAGGTGGTGGGCTTCGCCCTCTTCTTCCACAACTACTCCACCTTCCTCTCCAAGCCGGGCATCTACCTGGAGGACCTCTTCGTGCTGCCCGAGCAGCGCGGCCGGGGGCACGGCAAGCGCCTGTTGTCGCACCTGGCCAAGCTCGCCGTGGAGCGGGGCTGCGGGCGCTTCGAGTGGTCCGTGCTGGACTGGAACACGCCGTCCATCGAGTTCTACAAGTCCTTCGGCGCGGTGCCGATGAACGACTGGACGGTGTTCCGCGTCACCGGCGACGCACTGCAGCGGCTGGCCCGGGCCGCTTGAGTCGAGCCCGGTTGCCCTCCATCCGGCCTGCCGCGGAGCGTCGCCGGGCATTGATTACCGAATCGGTGCAACGATGCGTTCTCGCGTCCACGCGGGCGTGCCATCCTGCGTGGGAGCTGCGTGGTAGCGAGGCCGCATGACGTCCTTCGATGACAAAGAGCGCCGCACGCTCGTGAGTGACGAGGGTGAGGGACGCCGCACGCTCGTGCCCGAGGAGCCTCGGCGCACCGTCGTGACGGACGACCGGCGCACGGTCAACATCGGGACGGGGGACGCACCAGGGCCTGCCTCCGGCGCCCGACCCGATGGGGCAGCCCCCGAGGCCCCCACGCTCGGCCGGGGCACCCCCCTGGACCGGTACGTGGTGTTGGAGCCCCTGGGCGAGGGCGGCATGGGGATGGTGTACGCCGCCTACGACTCGGTGCTGGACCGGAAGGTGGCGCTGAAGCTGCTGCCGCCGGGAGGCCTGGACGGAGGCCCCGAGGTGTCGTCCGGGCGGGCCCGGCTGCTGCGCGAGGCGCAGGCCATGGCCCGGCTGTCCCACCCCAACGTGGTGGCCATCTACGACGTGCACCAGCACGACTCCCAGGTCTTCATGGCCATGGAGCTGGTGGACGGCCAGACGCTGCTGCAGTGGGAGCGGGAGAAGCCGCGCAGCTGGAGGGAGCTGCTCACCGCCTACCTGGCCGCGGGCCGGGGACTGGCGGCCGCGCACGCCGCGGGGCTCGTCCACCGCGACTTCAAGCCCACCAACGTCCTGGTGGGCAAGGACGGCCGCGTCCGGGTGACGGACTTCGGTCTGGCGCGCCCGCACAACGCCCCCGCGGAGCTCGGCGCCGAGCCGCCGGCCCCGGACACCGGCCCCATCAAGGGGCACAGCCTGCTGGAGCTGAACCTGACGCAGCGGGGCGCGGTGATGGGCACGCCGGCCTACATGGCGCCCGAGCAGTTCCGCGGCGCCACCGCGGACGCGCGCAGCGACCAGTTCTCCTTCGCCGTGTCGCTGTGGGAGGCCCTCTACGGCGTGCGCCCCTTCGAGGGCACCTCGTCCAGTGAGCGGCGGGAGAACGTGCTGGCCGGGCGCATCAACCCCCCGCCGCCCTACTCCAAGGTACCGCCCTGGGTGATGCGGGCCCTGCTGCGCGCCCTCAACACGGCGCCGGACGCCCGCTACCCCTCGCTGGACGCGCTGCTCGCCATCCTGGAGAGGGATCCGGCCCTGGTGCGCCGCCGAGGGCTGGCGATCGCGGCGCTCGGCCTGTTGGTGACGGGCTCGGCCGCGCTGGCCTGGACGACGTGGAACCAGCGCCAGGCGCAGCTGTGCACCGGAGGCGCGGCGAAGCTGGTGGGCATCTGGGACGCTCCGCGCAAGGCGTCCATCGAGAAGGCCTTCTTCGCCACCGGCCGGGACTATGCGCGCGACACCTGGGTGCGCGTGCGCGAGGCGCTCGACACGTACACCCACGACTGGCAGGAGATGCACCAGGACACGTGCGCGGCCACCCGCATCCG
Organism: Archangium gephyra; assembly: GCF_042230915.1. GTDB lineage: Bacteria > Myxococcota > Myxococcia > Myxococcales > Myxococcaceae > Archangium > Archangium gephyra_B. Next base: position 9,581,415 of record NZ_CP102578.1, read on the forward strand.
GGGCGAGCAGTCCGAGGCCGTCATGTCCCTGCGCATGGCGTGTCTGGAGGGCCGCCGGCAGGAGCTGGCCGCGCTCACCGAGGTCTTCTCCGACGCCGACGAGACGGTGGTGGAGAAGGCCATCTTCGCCACCAGCTCGCTGCGGCGGCTGTGGGGCTGCGCGGACGTGGAGGCGCTCATGTCCGAGGTGAAGCCGCCCGAGGACGCCACCACCCGCCGCTCGGTGGAGGCGGTGCGCGCGCAGCTCGCCCGCGTCAAGGCGCTCACCGAGGCCGGCAAGTTCAAGGAGGCGCTGGAGCTGGCCACGGACGTGGCGCAGCGGGCGCCCACGCTGGGCTACAAGCCCGTGCACGCCGAGGCGCTCTTCATGCAGGCCTGGGTGCAGATCATCTCCGGGGAGAACAAGGGCGTGCCGCCGCTGCTCACCGAGGCGCTGTGGCTGGCGCACGCCTCGCGGCACGACGCCGTCGCCGCCGCGTCCAGCGTGCGGCTGATGGGCTACTACAACCAGCGAGGCCCCGTGGAAGAGGCCACCCGCTGGCAGGAGTTCGCGCAGGCCTCGCTCGACCGGCTGGGAGAGAACGGGGAGCTGCGGGCCATCTACTACAACAACCGGGGCCTGGCCTTCTATCAGCAGGGCAACTTCGCCGAGGCGTACGAGTCCTTCGACAAGGCCTTCGCGCTGGCGGAGCAGACGCTCGGCCCGGCGCACTCGACGACGCTGCGCTACTCGACCAACTCGCTGGCGGCGCTGGGCAACCTGGACCGCATGGACGAGTCCCTGCGGGCCCTGGAGACGCTCGTCTCCGTGGGGGAGCGCAACCTGGGGCCGCTGCACCCGTTCCTCGTCCAGCCGATGATGAACCTGTCGAACACGTACGTGATGCAGGGGCGGCTGGTGGATGCGCGGCGCATCCTCGACCGGGTGCGGGAGATTCTGAAGCGGGCCTTCCGGCCCAACTCGGAGGAGTGGGCGCACTACCACCTGGCGGCGGGCGAGCTCGACAGCGAGCAGGGCCGGGACGCCGAGTCGCTCGAGCACTACGAGGAGGCCGCGCGCCTGTACCGGACGCTGACGGGCCCGGAGAGCACGGACGCGCTGCAATCGCTCGTGCGGGTGGCCGAGGCGCAGATGGCGCTGGAGCGGCTGGGGCAGTCGGAGAAGACCTTCCAGCAGGTGCTGGAGCTGACGAAGACGAAGACGAAAAAGGACCCGCAGCAGCAGGAGCACATCTACACGCAGGCCCTTGGCGGACTGGCGACGCTGCACACGGTGCGGGGCCAGCACGACAAGGCCCTGAAGCTGCGCCAGCAGGTGCTGGAGCTGCGCGAGAAGTTCCTGGGCGCGGAGCACTTCAACACGTCGCTCATCCGCATGGACATCGCCAACAGCCAGCTCGACCTGGGCCAGCCCGCGCGGGCGCTCGCCCTGTTCGAGCAGGTCCTGACGCTGTTCGAGAAGACGGCGGACATGGAGTCGCCGGTGGGCGCACTGCTGATGGCGGGCAAGGGCGAGGCGCTGCGCAAGCTGGGCAAGGTGTCGGAGGCCCTGCCGCTGCTGGAGAACGCGCTGCAGATCGCGGCGAAACACAAGGGCCGCCCCGAGTACCTGGCCACGGTGCAATCCGCGCTGGCGCGCACGCTGTGGGACGCGGGGCAGCAGCCGGAGCGGGTGCTGAAGCTCGCCACGGAGGCACGGGCGACCTATGCCCGGACGCCCATCCTCCGCGCGAACGAGCTGGCCCAGCTCGACGCGGTGCTGAAGCGGTACGAGCCGAAGACGGCCCCGCCCGGCCCCATGGCGCATCCCAGCCCGCCGTGAGCAGGGCCGCCGGGGGCTCAAATGGCGCCCCCGGTGCCCCCTCCCCCCCGGTGCCCCCCTACCCCACCGCGTCAACCACCCCTCGCCCTCCGGGAGAGGGACAGGGTGAGGGTGCCCGGACCCGTTCTTCAACCCGTGGCCCGCAGTGGGCGCAACGGGTTCAACCCGGGTTCACCCGATACCCTCACCCCGTCCCTCTCCCGAGGGGAGAGGGGAAATGGCCGCGAGGGGAGAGGGGAAATGGCCGCGCTCTACCTGATGGGGCTCAGACCTTGGCCACCTGGCGCAGGTCCGCGGTCGGAGCGAATCCCGGCGCGCGGCGGTGCTTGGAGGCCTGCTCGTAGGCGAAGGCGAGGCGCAGGAGCACGGGCTCGCTCCACGCACGCCCGATGAACGAGACGCCCACGGGCAGCCCGGCGACATAACCCGCGGGGACGGTGATGCTGGGGTAGCCGGCGACGGCGGCGGGCGAGGAGCTGCTGCCGAGCCAGTGGTCGCCGTTCACCAGGTCGATGAACCCGGCCGGAGCCTGGGTCGGAGCGACGAGCGCATCGAGCTTGTGCTTCGCCATGACGGCGTCGATGCCCTGCTCGCGAGACAGCTTGCGGCAGGCGGCGAGGGCCTTGAGGTACTTTTTGTCGGTGAGGGGCCCCTTCTCCTGGGCCTGGAGGAACAGCTCCTGGCCGAACCAGGGCAGCTCGGTGTCGCGGTGCTCCTCGTTGAAGCGGATGAGGTCCGCGAGCGTCTTCAGCCGCGTCCTGTCCCCGAGCCCGGCGAGGTAGGCCTCGAGGTCCGCCTTGAACTCGTAGAGCAGCACCTCCATCTCCGGCTCATCCAGCTTCGAGGCGTTGGGGATGTGGGCCTCGTCGACGATGGTGGCGCCCTGCGCCTTCATGAGCTCGAGCGCCTGCGTGATGAGCGCATCGGTGGCGGGGTGGTAGCCGAAGAAGCGCTCGCGCGGGACGCCGATGCGGGCCCCCTTCAACCCGTTCGGGTCGAGGAAGCGCGTGTAGTCCGCATGCGCGTGGCCCTTGCTCGAGGCCGTCACGGCATCGGCCGGATCAATCCCCGCGAGGACGCCCAGGAGCGCGGCGGCATCGGCCACCGTGCGCGTCATGGGGCCGGCGGTGTCCTGGCTGTGCGAGAGGGGAATGATGCCCGAGCGGCTCACCAGCCCGAGGGTGGGCTTGAGCCCGACGAGTGAGGACGCGGCCGAGGGAGAGACGATGGAGCCATCGGTCTCGGTGCCGACGGAGACGGCGCAGAAGTTGGCGGCGGTGGCTGCGCCGGAGCCCGAGCTGGAGCCCGAGGGCGTGCGATCGAGGGCGTAGGGATTGCGGCACTGTCCGCCGCGCCCGCTCCAGCCACTGGAGGAGTGCGTGGAGCGGAAGTTGGCCCACTCGCTGAGGTTCGTCTTGCCGAGGATGACGGCGCCCGCGGCGCGCAGCCGCTCCACCACGAAGGCATCGCGCGAGGGGACGGCGCCCACCAGCGCGAGCGAGCCGGCGGTGGTCTGCATCTTGTCCGCCGTGCCGATGTTGTCCTTGATGAGGACCGGAATGCCGTGCAGCGGGCCGCGAGGCCCCTTCGCCTTGCGCTCCTCATCGAGCGCCGTGGCGATGGCGAGGGCATCCGGGTTGAGCTCGATGACGGACTTGAGCGGAGTGTCCCCCTGGCGGTCCAGCTCCTGGATGCGCGCGAGGTAACGCTCGGCGAGGCCGTGAGCGGTGTGCCGTCCCGACTGCATGGCGGCCTGGAGTTCGGAGACGGTGGCCTCCTCGAGCTCGAAGGAGCCGGCGGCGGGAGCGGGAGCGCGCGCGGCGTTGCTCGGGGAGGGCTGTGCTTGGACATCCAGGGCGGCCAGCGTGCTGGCGGCGGCGGCGCCACCGAGGAACGTGCGGCGGCTCAGGCCCTGGGAGTTTCCGGGAGGAGTGGGCTTCTTCATGGAGGGCCCGGAGTACAACAGCGGACGCGGGCGGCCACAACCCCAGCCGCTTCACCCCGGGCCCCTGTGACTCCCACCGGGAGAGCGGCGCGCACCGCCCTCCCCGTCTCCGGCGAGGGGCACGCGGGTCAAGGCTTCATCAGGTCGTAGTACTCCGCGGACGCCTGGTCGTGGTTGCTCACGCCGCCCACCGCGAGCACCGTGCCGTTGCCGAGCAGGGTGGCGGTGTGCTGGTAGCGGTCCACGTTCATGGCCGCCGCCGCGATCCACCTGCCCGTGGCCGGGTCATACAGCTCGGACGAGGTCATGATGCCCGTCAGCGGGTGGTAGCCCCCCGCGATGAGCACCCGGCCATCCGGAAGCACGTTGGCGGTGTGGAACTGGCGCGGCGAGCCCATGCCGCCCGTAGCCGACCAGGAGTTGGTGGCCGGGTCATACACCTCCGCCGAGGCGCTCAGCGCCACGTCCTGGCCCGAGCCGCCCACGGCCAGCACCTTGCCATTGGGCAGCAGGGTCGCCGTGTGGGAAGCGCGGCCCGAGGCCAGGCCCGCCACGGCCGTCCACTTCCCGGTGGCCGGGTCGTAGAGCTCCGCGGAGGCGAGCGGGTTGCCCGAGGCATCACTGCCGCCCGTCACCAGCACCTTGCCGCCAGGCAGCAGGGTCATGGTGTGGAAGGCGCGAGCCGTGTTCAGGCCGCCGGTATAGGACCAGGTGTTGGTGGCGGGGTCATACAGCTCGGCCGAGGCCAGCGTGCCGCTGTCGTACTCACCCGTGCGGCCACCGGCCACCAGCACCTTGCCGCCCGCCAGCAGCACCGCGGTGTGGTGGTAGCGCTGGGTGTTGAGCTGGCCAGCGGGCGCCCACCTGCCCAGGGCCGGCGCGTACACCTCGGCGGTGGCGCTGGTGATGGGGCACACGCCGCCACCGGCGATCAGCACCCGGCCATCCTTCAGCTTCGTGGCGGTGTGACCGCGGTGCGAGCCGAGGGTATTGCCCGTGGCGGACCAGGTCCGCGTCTCCGGGTCGTAGACTTCCGAGGTGGTGTTGAATCCACCGGCCACCAGCACCCGGCCATCGTCCAGCAGCGTGGCGGTGTGCAACAGCCGCGGCAGGGCCATGCTGGCCGTCGGAATCCAGCCGCCGCCCCGGTCCTCGCAGGTACCGGAGGCGCCCGGAACGACCGTGACCGTCCGGGTCGCGCTGCCCACGTTGCCGGAGCCATCCTTCGCCGAGTACGTGAGGGCATAGGTGCCCGGCACGCGGGTGTTGACGGAGCCGGAGACCGTCACCGCGGCCGACAAGTCCCCGTAACACTGGTCGCTGGCCGCCGCGCCCGGCTCGACGTAGGGCTTGCCGCACTCGAGCGTCTGCGACGCGGCGCCCACCAGCGACACCGTGGGGGCCAGGGTGTCGCGCACCGTCATGGTGAAGGAGCAGTAGGTGACGTTGCCGCTGTAATCCATGGCGAAGTGCGTGAACGTCCCCGTCTGGCCCACCATGACGGCCGGACCCGTGGTGGGGCCGCCGAAGACCGCACTGCAGTTGTCGCCGAAGCTCGAGACGGGGGCATTGAGGACGGTGTGACGGTTGCCCGCGCACTCGGCCACGATGTTGTCCGGGCAGGTGATGGTGGGCGGCGTGGTGTCCGCGACGGTCACCGTGCCCGCGCAGCTCGACAGCAGGCCAGAAGGGTCGAGGCAGGTCAGCCCCACGAGATGCGAGCCCAGGCCCAGGGAACCGACGAGCCCCTGGGTGCACTGCAGCGGATCCCCATCCGGATCGTACGAGCCATTATTCACGGAGGGGACATCCGCGCGGCAGGTCGGGCCGGCCGACAGGGTCACGTCCTTGCACTTCGCCACCGGCGCACGGTTGACGGCAAGGGACCGGCAGGAAGCGCTGCACGCACCGGAGCCGTTGGCCGCGCCGGTGTCGCACTGCTCGCCCGGGTCCAGCGTTCCATCCCCGCACCAGTGCAGGCGGCACACGGACGAGCAGACCGTGCCCGGCACGCCGTTGCTGACGCCGGTGTCACACTCCTCCGGGTACTGCAGCACGCCGTCGCCGCAACGCAGGGGAGTGGCGCCGCGGGCCAGGATGTAGGGCACACCGTGCGAGCCGTCCGCGAAGTCCAGCGAGCCCGGCAGGCGCGGGCCGAACGAGGGATCCCTCGCGATGACGAGCGGCGAGAAGTTGGCAGACGGGAAGGAGTCGAAGGCCTCGTGCACGGAGCAGGCCCACCTGGACAGCAGGGTGTCCGTCAGGCCCGTCAGCGCCGGGTGCGAGGCCACCATGTGCGCGTCGTCGTAGCAACCCACGCCCGTCACGGTGAAGGTGCCGAACGGCTCGAGCACCGGGACCGGCGTCATGGGATCCGTGTCGTGGTAGTAGCAGCTCAGGTTGATATAGGCGCCCGTCTTGCCCTCCTGCGCGGCGGCGAACTCGACGGCGTTCTTCGTGACCTGATCCTTGTAGTGGTACACGGGATCCGTCCCCACGATGATGACGTTGCCGTCCACCACGGGGCCCCAGGTGCCGCGGCTCTTCGACGCCGCGGAGAGCAGGCTCAGGCTGCTGCTGCACGTGGCGTCACCGAGGATGATGGCGCGGTAGCCCGCGAAGTCCGCCGAGCTCTTCGAGGCCCAGGTGGCGTCGGAGACGACCTCCACCGTGTAACCCAGGTTCCGGGCGGCCACCGCCTCCACGCTGCTGGAGCCACCCGTCACCGTGTTGGCCAGGATGAGCACCTTGTTGGTGCTGCCCAGCCCCTGCGGACGCGTGCTCACCTCACTGTCCGCCTCCAGCGGCAGCTCGCCGCCGCACGCCGCGAGCCACAGCACGCTCAGGGCCATCAGCATCCGGGGGGTGAGGACGCTCCAGGTCTTCGGGGGGGTCTCGGACCGCATGGGTTACCTCGGGGGGTTCGGGCGCGTCGCTCTCTAGTCGAGATCGCTTCGCCCCCGTGACGGCGTGGCCAGCGTGCCGCTTGCTGCCCGGCACTCCCGTCAGGTCCAGGACAGCCGGAGCAGGCGGGCGCCTCGGTTCTACACCAGCGCGCCAGAGGGAGACTCCAGGGGCCCGGCCCGGATTCAGAGGCAGAAAGGAAATCCCGGCGAGACCTGGGGGCAGGCGAGGCCGGGAGCTGCTCCTGGAACCCCTGGACAGCGGGCAGGCAGCACCGGTCCCTCATCTTGTTCCCCCCCGGACACATGCTCAGCTTTCCGGGGCGATGAAGACCTCACAGATGATTCCGGCCTGGGTGCTGTATCTGCTCACTCCCATGATGGCGCTCGCGGCGACGGGTGCTCCCGCGGACAGCCAGAAGGTGGATCAGTACGTCACCCACAGCTCGGCCCTCTGGTACTGGGTGGCGATGCTCGTGGTGGCGGCGGCGGCCTTCGCGGTCGTGTCCTTCCGCTTGTCCAAGCGCAGGCAGCCGCCCCATCGTCCGAGCATGCCCTGACGCGGCCTAGCGCGCGTCCGCGGCCGTCTTGGCCTCGCCCTGCTTGCCCGCGGGGAGATCCGGAATGAGGAGGATCTCGATGCGCCGGTTGCGGGCGCGGCCCTTGGGCGTGGCGTTGCTGGCCACGGGCTTGGTGTCCCCATGGCCCGCGGCCACCAGCTTGCCCGGGGGCACACTGGCCTTCTCCCCGAGGAAGCGCACCACGTTCACCGCGCGCGCCACCGACAGCTCCCAGTTCGTCGGGTAGGTGGCCGCCAGCCGCTGCGAGGGCGGCGCATCATCCGTGTGGCCCGACACGAGGATGGAACGGTTCTCCACCTTGGAGAGCACCGTGCCCAGCCGCGCCAGCACCTCGCTGCCGCGCGGCGACAGGCTCGCCTCGCCGGAGTCGAAGAGGATCTTGTCCACCAGGTCCACCTGGATGCGGCCCTCGGCCTGCGACAGGCGGATCTCCCCATCGGAGATCTCCGCCTTCAGCTTCTGCTCGATGTCCTCGTAGGTGGCCTTGAGGCGCGCCAGCTCGGCGTCCTTCTCCTGCACCGCCTGCTGCAGCTGCTCGCGCTCGGTGGACAGCCGCGTCTTCTCGTCCTCGAGCGCCGTGAGCTTCTGGTCCTTCGCCGCGAGCTGCTGCGACAGCTGCTCCTCCAGGGCCTTGCGCGCCTGCTCCGTGCTCACCGTCAGTGCCCGGGCGTCCGCGGCCGCCTTCTCCGCCGCCTCCGCGCGCTCCTTCTGCATCGAATACGCGCCAAAACCCAAGTAGCCCGCGACGCCGGCCAGCAACACCACCGCCGCCGTCACCAGCCACGGAACCCAGGGCTTCGAACCACCGCTGCCGCCCTTGGGGCCCACGCCCTTCGCATACACCGTCTTGTCGGAATCTCCTGGCATGGCGCGCAAGCTAGAAGCCCCGCCCGGTGCGCCTCAAGGCGTTGCAGGTACGCGCAGGTGTCTGGAGGTGCAACGTTCCACTGGCGGCGGAGCGTTCGCCGCTCCACGCCGCCCGGTTACAGCCAGGGTCGCGAAGTTTCAGGCCAGGGGTCCGCTCGCCGAGCGCAGCGCCTCGATGAGCTCGCCCGCGGAGATGGGGTGGCCCTGCCCCTCGGGCGTGAAGAAGATGCCCACCGGCATCCCCTCCTCCTCGAGCTGCGGCAGCACGTTCTCCAGCAGCTCCTGCAGCTTGATGGCGCGAGGCTGGAAACCGGACCACAGGCGCGTGGCGCACATGGCGGCGAACTCGGGCGCGGGCCAGAGCGGCAACACGTCCCGCCCGGAGTCGTCGAGCGCGAGCGCCCACCCCTCGCCATCCAGCCCCCAGACCTCGCCGGACTCGGCCACGCGCTGGAGGAAGTACGCGTAGCGGCGGGCGGCGGGCAACCGCAGCACGGCCTGCATGCGATCCTGGCTCTGCTCACTTTCCATGGGTCCTCCCAAGGCTCGAAGGATGGATGGCCGGTCCGACATGGGACGCGCCACCGGTGACCTGGCCCACGAGCGTGGCCACCTCCTCGGCGCATCCCCAGGAGAGTGTCACGCCCGCCCCGCCATGTCCGTAGTTGTGGAGGACGTGACGTCCTCCCACCTGCTCCAGCTCGAGGCGCACGGCGGGCCGTCCGGGCCGCAGCCCCACGAGGTGCTGCAGCACGTGGAAACGGGTGCCCTCGGGCAGCAGCCGCGCCGCGCGCGCGAGGATGGCCTCGGCCTGCGCCGGGTCCGGCTCCAGCGAGTCGCTCCCCTCCACGGCCGTGCCGCCGAGGATGCAGTCGTCGATGCGGGGAATGAGGTACGTCATGCCGCGCGCCTCGTCCTGCTCGTCGAGGAGGAAGCGCTCCAGCGGGAGCGGCGCCACGCGGAGCACCTCGCCGCGGATGGGGAAGAGCGTCTCGTCCCCCAGCAGGGCGCGCGACCCCAGGCCAGTGCAGTTGACCACCAGCGGAGCCACCGCCCAGGCCTCGTCGAGCGAGCGCACCTCGCGCTGGACGACGGAGCCACCGAGCCGGCGGAAGCGCGCCAGCAGGTACGGGAGGTAGCGCCGCATGTCGATGACGGGGGCCTCGAAGACGAAGCCATCGACGAAGCCCGGGAGCAGCTCGGCCGGCGTGGTTCGGCGGAAACCGGGCACGCTCGGGGACCACCACGGATCCGGCGCGGGCCGCAGCAGAAGCTCCGTGCCGAGGACGCGCCGCACGCCGGTCTCGGGCCGCGCGGCGAGCGCGCACAGCTCCTCGAGGGTGCGCGCGGCCCAGGCGGTGACGCGCTCCTGGGGGAAGGCGCGGTACGGGTACCAGACGGCCGCCGCGACATCGGACGTGGTGTGCGGGGGCAGCTCGCGCGCCCAGATCTCCACCGGGTGACCGGCTTCGAGCAGCCGGACACCGCAGGACAAGCCAGAGACTCCACAGCCAAGGATGACGACGCGCATGGGAGACAGGGGGCGAGTCCCAGTTCTATCGCGGAAGGGGCCCGGGAAGTGAATGCCCCCCCCGCTGAATCCCGGAACCGGGGCGGGGCGGCTATCCTCCGGACGCGATGCCGCCCCCACTCATCAGCCTGCTGACGGACTTCGGCTTGACGGACACCTACGTGGGACAGATGAAGGCGGCGCTCCTGCGAGTCGCCCCGGGAGCGGTGCTCGTGGACCTCACGCACGAGGTGCCCGCACAGGACGTGCGGGGTGGGGCCTTCCTGCTGTGGAGCGCGGTGGAGGCCTTCCCCGAGGGCTCGCTGCACCTGGCGGTGGTGGACCCGGGCGTGGGCTCGACGCGACGCGCCGTGGCGGCGAGGACGCGGCGGGGAGACGTGCTGGTGGGGCCGGACAACGGACTGCTGGTGCCGGCGCTCGAGCAGCTCGGGGGACTGGACGCGGCGGTCGAGCTGAGCGCGCCGGAATACTGGGGCCCGAGGCAGTCGAGGACGTTCCACGGGCGGGACGTATTCGCTCCGGTGGTGGGACACCTGGCGGCGGGCGTGCCCTTGGAGAGGCTCGGCCGGGCGGTGCGGCAACTGGAGAGACCGTTCTCATTCCCACCGCCGGGAGAGGAGAACGGATGCCCGGTGGGCGAGGTGCTGCACGTGGACACCTACGGCAACCTCATCACCAACCTCCCGGGAGCGGTGCTGCCGGCGCGCTTCCGGGTGCACCTCGGGAGCACGGTCATCGAGGACGCGCCGCACGCGCACTACCAGGCGGTGGCGTCTGGAGAACCCCTGTCCCTGGTGGGAAGCGCGGGACTGCTGGAGGTGTCCGTGCGGGACGGGAGCGCAGAAAAGGTGCTGGGAGCAGGCCGGGGAGCGCGGGTGCGCATCGAGCCCCGCTGAGTCAAGGCCCCCTCTCCCTCTGGGAGAGGGCTGGGGTGAGGGTCTCCTCTTCCCACCGTTCCTCCCCGTGCCCACCTTCCCCGAGGGGAATACGAGCGATGAGCACGGAGCGTCCGAAACGAAAAGCCCCGGGTTGGGGGAAGGCGCGCATCTACACGGTGGGCCACTCCACGCGTTCGGCGGAGGAGCTGGTGGAGCTGCTCCAGGCGCACGGCATCCAGACGCTGGTGGACATCCGCACGGTGCCACGCTCGCGCACGAATCCCCAGTTCAACCAGGACACCCTGCCCCGGACGCTCGCGAAGGCGGACATCCGGTACGTGCACCTGGCGAGGCTCGGAGGGCTGCGGCGCGCGCGCAAGGACTCGCCCAACGGCGCGTGGCGCAACGCCAGCTTCCGCGGCTACGCGGACTACATGCAGACGGACGAGTTCACGCGGGGACTCGAGGAGCTGCGGGCGCTCACGCCGGACGGGCCGCTGGCACTCATGTGCGCCGAGGCGGTGCGCTGGCGCTGCCACCGCACGCTCGTGGCGGACGCGCTGTTCGCCCGGGGCGTGGAGGTGCGGCACATCAGCAGCCGCACTCGCGCCGAGCCCCACAAGCTCACGCCCTTCGCGGAGCTGCACGGCAGACAGGTGCTCTATCCAGGAAACCAGGAGGAGAGTCGGCCATCCTCCCCCAGCCTTTCGCAGACGTAACGGAGTTGGTGCGCCATGCCGGAGGAGCGGCCGTGCAGCCCCCTTTCCGCTCCAACCCCATGCTACGGCGGGCTCGATGTCATCGCGCAGGAGGGGTCGGGCAAGTCATGGGCTGGGCGGTCACATATCGGGTGCGGTTGGGCCGAAAGCTCACGGCCGAAGAGGAGTCCATCCTCGGAGCGTGGATGCAGGAGCATGAGGCGCTCACCCCGACCGGGCCGAATGCGGTGAGCCTTCCCGACAAGCATGGAATCCGCCGCAAGCCACTCGGCCAGGACAACGCCTTCCTCGACGAGTGGCGCCAATTGCTGCCAGCCGACGCCATCGCCCGGGCGGAAGGGTTTGCCAATGCCAAGCGTGCGCGGCTCGCTACGCCACGAAGAGGGGACGCCGACGCGGACTACAGCGGCTTCATCCAGACCCGCTCCACCGCGAAGTTCTGCAAGGTGGTGCGTGCGTTCCAGAAGCTGGAGAAGCTCCTGCCGTTCGCCGACATCCGGCTCTCGGACGACTACTACCTCAAGGACGCACGCCCGAGTGAAGCGGGTGACCCGTGGAAGCTGGTCAAGCCTTGATTGACTCCCTCCGGAGTCAGTCGCGTCCTTCGACGAATTCCACGAAGCTCGCGGGCGGGATCTTACTTCCGACGAGGAGGGTGAACACCTTGTGCCTCCCCCCTTAGGATCTGTTTCGATAGGGCCCATCCCTGGCAGGCCCCTCCTCGGACCGGGAAGTTACTGAACTTCCTACCGAAACAGGCTAGTTAGACCCTAGCAAGACTGCTTCGACAGCAACCGCGCCGTCGGGCTCGTCGGCCGACCAGTCGGTTTTGTTAGGCCCTCTTATTCTTTTCGGGACCTCGGCCCGGCTTCACGTCCTCTCGTCGCACGTAGACATGAGAAAAGACGTCAATGACATTACCGTGGCTCCGATTTTCAGCCGAAAGGTATCGGACCAAGGGCGGATCGGACTTAATAGACGGCGGAAGTCCACCTTCGTCAATACTGCGCATCAACAAGGACGTAAGAGAACGACAGTGCTGCTCACTGGGGAGCAAGACATCTCCATGCGCATTGAGCCAAGTCGTCAACTCTGCAGCAGACCGTGCCTGCAACACCAACATTTCCCCAGGCGGCAGCTGGGCGCGAAGCAACTTAAATCTTCTCTTTTGCCGCCTCACCTCAACCGCATAAGCATAGGCAATCCAACACAAAAAACAAAGAGTCACGCCAACAATCAAGGAAAAAACAAAAATAGAAATCTTCGTACCCACCACCCCAACCAACGGCTTTACCAAAAGCGACACCACGAGACCCATCCCATAAACCACAAAGTAATCGCCCTGCCAAAACCTCGTTGCCGGCCTAAAATTATCAATCCCTGCATCAGGTATCGCACGATACCAATACCCCACCAAGGCAAGCAACAAGGGCACTTCAACAACCATCAACCATAACGACCAAACAGAATCAGCCGCAACGATTCTTTGAGCGACCAACACACTCAAAAAACCCACCCAGTATGCAGCCACATCAACAACCCTATCCGGCGGATTCTGATTTATATATTCTTTTTCGATTCTGAATTTTGCCAATCGAATCATTGGCTTCGACAGGGCTCTAATCTGCCCACACCGTCGCAATAAAAACCTAGCATTAACATCAGTAGGGAGGCGAGCACATAGCGCTTCAATTATCAATTTCTCAGAGGGAGCAGTCGAAGCAATAATCTGATTGCTTATACGTATGCGCAACCATTGCATGAGAGAGGTGGGGATTTCGCGTAAAAACACCACGCTCCCGAAGGCTGCCTCAGAGAGAGCACCAATGCCCTTCTGAACGGAAAATGTAATATAATTTGAGAGTCGCAGTCCTGGCAGTAGACCACCGTATCGGAGAACCAACACGCGATCAACCAAATCACCACCTTCCCATCGGGCAGAGAGCAATTTATCAATTACATCCGTCAGACCCGCGGGAATGTCATCGAGTCGCCTTCCCAACCCTTCTTGGAGAAGAGCAAGTAGGTGGGTTGCAACATTATTCCAATCGTAATAGCCAAGTTCGCGCCCAAAACCGTCCATATTTGAAATGCGCTTTTGGGTTGGGGCGAAATCAGAAATAAGGCGAGTGGCCTCTTCTATGAGCGGCTTGATCGCATCAGTTGTTCCAGTTTGAAGAAGAGCGACGGTATATTCGCGCCAGCGCAGATCTAGCAGAAGGTCATGTGCTGATACATGTGCAGGGTGGAGAGCCAAGTATCTTACGAATAGACTTTCTTGGTAACGCCGGTGAGAAAAAGTAAATCGCCGATCACCGCTCTTGGCTTCTTGCACATCGCTACGTCCGATCTTCACATCTACGAGCGCTGCTAGCAAAAGATCTAGCTTTTTGCGAATAGGAGACCCTTTTGGAAGCGCAGCCAAAATCTGATCATGGGTCGGAGCCAAGCTGAGCTGCGGATCCATAGCGAAAAGCACAGCCAACTCCATAGCACCATCAAGCAACTGAACAGGCGTAAGCTTATACTTTTTAGAGATGTACTCTGGGTCTCGCTCTGCCAAGCGGACAAGATGCTTTTCAAGCAGATCGTGATCGTTTGTAGGCGCCCGGTTCTCTTGCTTTACGTAGCGACAGAGCAGCGTTAAGAAAAGGGGGTTTTGGCGCAAATTGCTAGTACTTGCGGCAAGATGCTGTCGAACGATCTCCTTCTGCGGAGGAGGTAAAAAGGAATTATCAACGAGTTCACCCTGTCGCTCGTTACTCAATGGCAGAATTCGAAACTTCTGCCAGGGAAGCGTATCAGGTCCCTTGAATTCACGGGACGCCAGAATCCCACGGCAATCGCTCATGCCAGCCAGGAACTGCCGGATGGCTTCCGCATAATCCTTAATAATGCTACTTCCGGAGGGGGCGTGCATAACCGCCGGAATTTCATCAAAAGAATCGAAGAGAAAAAACCATGTGCCTTCGCGGATATGCTCATCCCAATGATCTTTGATGTAGTCTGCAGTATCGGCATCACCGCGCCGCACGTTATCGATTGTGAATGTGCGAATCCAATCGGCGCAAGGACCTGAATCTGGAGGTGGAGGCAGTTCCTTGAGGTTGACATAGAGAGGGATTTTAGCCTTCAAGTCAGTAGATCGCGTTCCTCGCTCTGCGAGTTGATGCGCTAAATGCCTCAGAGCAACACTTTTTCCACTCCCAGGTTCGCCAACGAGCAGAAGAGCTTGCTCTGTGCTTGTTTCGATTGCCTTTATTAACGAACGGACACGCCGTAGCCCCCACGAACGCCGACGAAGAAGGGAATCGAAACGAGAGGCATAATACCAGCCATGCGCCTCGACCTCTGCTTCAAGGTCCGTGTAGAATTGATCGTTCCAATTCTCTGTCTTGTTGAGCGCGTCGAGGTCGCTGCGCAGCACTCTACAAAATTGACTTCGTCGCCGGACTGCTTCGCGCTGCTCTGCAGTCATTGGAACCGGCAGGCCGGCCTTCTTCCAGCTTTCCTGGATAGCGATGTACCATTCCAAGGAGCGTTTCAAGAGCCACAGGATAAAGGCTACGACAGTGATCCATATGGCAAGTCTAGCAAACCACCCTTGCCAACTGTCCCAATCTTGGACCTCCGTGAGCCATTTCCATGCTCGTACCACGTAATCAAGGAGACTCTGGGTCTCTCCGATCGTTTTTACTATTTCTCCCATGAATCTCCCCTACGGTCCACGAACGATACCACGACAGCGTTCTGCCTGAACAAGGGATGCGACTGAGGATCCGCCAAGCCTTAAGCAAAACCCGAGAATAAGCGCCCCGATGGGAAGTACGGCCCATCATCACTAGGGTGATGACGGCCCCCGAAGGGGGTCAACGAAAGCAGCCCCCGAGAACTGCCCGGCTTCGGCGAGCGAATCGAACGCACTGCGGAGCACATCGCGCAGCGGCGTCCGGCCCTTCTTTCGCAGCCAGTGGTGCAGCGCCGCGTCCAGCAGCCCCGCGATGGCTCCGGCCAGCACCTCGGCCTCCAGCTCGCTCTGGCATGCGCGCTTCTCCAGGAACACTGCCGTCAGCGCCCGTGCGAGCCCCGCCCTGTCCGCCGCCGTCGCCGCCTCCAGCGCCGGGTTCGCCTCGATGAGCCGCGCCCGCCGCAGGATGCGCTCCCGGTCCTCGCCGTACACCTCGTCCAGTGAAGCCACCAGGGCCTCGCGGGTGGCCTCCATCGGCCCCTGAGCGCCCAATCGCTCGGAGATGGCCGACAGGAGCATGGGGTCGTACTCGTCCCACAGCACCAGCCGCTCCTTCGTCCCGAAGTTCCGGTACACCGTCGCCGGACCCACCTCCGCCTTGACGGCGATCTCCTCCACTGTCACGCGCTCGTAGCCGCGCTCCTCGAACAGGTCGAGCGCCACCTCCTGCACCCGCCGCATCGCCTCCAACCGCCTCCTCGCCCGCCCGTCCATCTCCCGTCCTCCTTGCGAATCGAGAGTCACTTTCATATGAGAGTAACTCTCACTTGTTGGACGTGACAATCCGGGGCCTCGGTCCTGGCGCCCGCGAGAGGACGGTCCGTCATGCACGAGGATGAGCTGGTGGCGTTGCTTCGGGAGCAGCTGCTCGGCACGGAGCGGCCCGTGGTCCGCTCGGGCGTCGAGCGGCTGTGGAAGACGGGGCGCGGTGCCGCGGGGCTGGCGCTCTCCGTCGTCGGTGGCAGGCTGCGCGGCAAGGGCGAGGGACTCGGCGCCGCCGATGTGCGCGCCGTCTCCCAGCTCGTGTCCCGGCTCGGGGAGCTCAAGGGCCTCGCCATGAAGGCCGGACAGGTGCTCGGCTACATCGACCCGACGCTGCCTCCGGAGATTCGCGGGCTGCTCTCCGTCCTGCAGACGGCCTCCCCCGCCAGCCCCTTCCCCCAGGTGGAGGCGACGATCCGCGCCGCCTTCGGGTCTCGCGCGGACATGCTCCTCGCCGGGCTCGAGCGGCAGCCCGTCTCCGTGGCCAGCATCGGGCAGGTCCACCGCGCCCGCCTTCCCGACGGCACCGAGGCCGCCGTGAAGGTCCGTCACCCCGGCATCGACGAGGCGCTCCAGGGTGACTTCCGGGCCGCTGGCACCGGCTCGTCTTTCGCGAGCGTGCTGCTGCCGGGCGCCGCCTCCAGCATCAAGGGCTTCATCGACGAGGCCCGCACCGTGCTGCTCGAGGAGTGTGACTTCTCCCTCGAGCGCGAGCGGCAGGCCACCTTCGCGCGGCTGTTCGCCCAGGACGAGGTTATCCTCGTCCCCGCCGTCGAGCCCGAGTGGTGCGCCTCCTCCGTGCTCACCACCCGCTGGATGCCCGGGCAGTCCTTCGACGCGTTCCTGGCGGCGAATCCCTCCCAGGAGGTGCGGGACCGGATGGGCATCGCCCTGTTCTCGTTCTACATCGGCACGCTCTACCGGCACGGCCTGTTCCACGGAGATCCGCACCCCGGCAACTACGCCTTCCGCGAGGATGGCCGCGTGGTCGTCTATGACTTCGGCTGCGTGCGCTCCTTCGACTCCGCCACGGTGCTCGCCTTCGCGGCGCTCGTCGACGCGGTCCGGGCGGATGAGGCACACGGCATGCGCGAGGCCCTGGTGGCGCTCGGCGCCCGGCCGCCCGGGGACGCCGAGAGCCTGGCCATGCTCCGCACCCTCCTGCGCGGCTTCTTCGCGCCCCTCCTCGAGCAAGGCCCCCGCCCCGTTCATCCCGGCTCGGGCTTCGAGGCGCAGCAGCTCCTCCGCGACAAGCGCTTCCTCGCGAAGCTCTCGCTCCCCGGGCGCTTCCTCTTCCTGTTCCGCCTGCGCTTCGGGCTCTACGCCGTGCTCGCCCGGCTCGGGGCCGTCGCCGATTGGGGCGCCATCGAGAGTCAGTGGGCCGAGGAGGCCCGGCGCCCCACTTCGTCGAGGACTTCCGGCGCCAGCAGCGCTTCGCACGCTGGGAACACCTCGCTCTCCTCGAAGCGGACATGAGCGTGCAGGCGCTCGCCCAAGGCGTAGGCGGCCTGGGGGCTCCCGCGGGCCGCCTCCTCGGCACTCGCGCGCAGGAAGGCGTGGTCCTCCAGGGTCCGCTGCACGAGGTCCATGGCTCCCGCCGCTCCGAGGGCGGGCAGCAGAAGTTCCTCCTCCACGCGGAAGTGCGGCTCGAGCTCGACGCGCATGCGCTCCAAGAGCGCGGCGCCGTCACGCGGCGTCCACTCCCCACGCCTGTCGAGGAGCGAGCGCGCCAGCAGGAGCGCATGGTGGTGCTCGGAGGAGAGGCCGCGGAGCCGCATGTCTCGCTTCATGACGCGTCATCCTCCACCCGTACCGTGCACTGAATCCCCACCGGGACTCAGGCCTGCCCCGAGGCGCGTGGGAAGAGGATGTTGTTCTCCAGGTGGATGTGCTCGTGCAGCTCGCGCTCGAGAGTCTCGAGCCCGTTCCACAGCGCTCGCCACGTGTTGCACGCCCCCGGCGGCACCTCGTAATTGCCCGTCAGCTCGCGCAGCCGTTCGAGCAGCTGCCCGGCCTGCTCGTGCTCGGACATCATCCGCTCGATGGGCCCGCCCTGTGGCACGGGGCGCCCGGAGAGGATCCACGGGAAGAGGATGCGCTCCTCCTTGTCCAGGTGCGGCAGCAGCTCGTCCTTGAGCGTGGTGAAGGTGCTGGCGAGCTGGGAGAGCCGCGCCGGATCCTTCTCCCCGTGCACGCGCAGCACCTTGAGCGCCATGCCGTGCAGCCGGTGCAGTTCCTCGCGCAGAGGCTCGTGGTAGCGCACGATGATGTGCTGGATGAGTTCCGCCTGGCTGTGCTCCATCCAGGCGGCGGAGTTCTCCTCCCCGCGCTCGAGCTCCTGCTGGATTTCCCGCAGGACCTCCTGGGTGTCGAGGCCGCGGCGCCGGCATGCCTCCTCGAGCGTCTTGCCGCCGCCGCAGCAGAAGTCGATGCCCCGACGGAAGAAAACACGGGTGGAGGAGGGGCGGGTGGCAGCCAGCTCACCGACGGTGGTGGTAGGCGTGAGGGCGGGGGAGATGGGAAGGGGATGCATGAGGTCGTCCTTGTTCAAGCGAGCGAGGGAGAAGCCTGCAACCGGGGCGACAAGGAGCAATTGCCGGGCCAGCCCCACCAGCCGCTCCGAGCCCACTGCGAGCCCTCGTTCCTCCCCGCCTCGCAGGGGACGCGGCTCCTTCCGAGTGCGCAGGGGCTGCGTCCATCGGTCTTTCTCGCGCAAAACATGCATACAATACGCATCTTAATGAGCCCCGGACGCCCCTCGCCCACGGGCTGACCGTCGAGCGACACCACCGGGTGCTCGTCCGTCGTCGTGCCCACCAGCAGCACTTCCTCCCATTTGAAGCGCTCGTCCAACCGCACCGGACGCTCGACGACGTGCAGTCCTAGTTGTCGAGGGCGCCCGCGAGGATCCACGAGCGGATCTGGATGAGCTCTCCCGGGTTGAGATCGAAATAGTCGGGATTGCCCATGGGCATCCGGCGGCCGCACCCCTCGGCGCTGATGCGCGACACCAGCAGGGACTCGTCGGGGCGGCCAGGAGTGACCCGGGGGCCAGCGGCACACGGCCCCACCCCCGGCGCCATCAGCGAGGCGTGGGACTTGCCCACCTGCAGGTCCAGTCCTTCGGCGCCATGCCCGTTGTGGCAGTCCGAGCACGTCACGCTCCAGAGGGGCTCGATGTCCCGGGCATACGAGGGAACTTCCACCTGCACGTTCACGGAGCGGCTCTCCGAACGGGAGCCATCGGACACGGTGACCTTCAGGGTATAGGTGGCGGGCCGGTCGAGCTCCTCCGAGCGCCACTCGGTGAAGGACTGGTTCGGGCGGGTGAAGCTCCCCGCTCCGGGCGGCTCCATCGTCCAGGAATAGGTGAGCGGATCCCCATCCAGATCCCTCGCGGCGATGGAGAGGGGAAGGGACTTGCCCGCGACGAGCCCCTGGGGGTCCACGCTGATGTCCGGGTCCACGATGGGCGCTTGATTGAGGGCGGGGACGTTCACCACGGTGACCGGCACCGTGCCTTGGGCCGAGCCCCCCTTCCCGTCCGAGACCGTCACCTTCAGGAGGAAGGTCATGTCACGGGAGATCAACGGCGCGGTCCACGACGGGGTGGAGAGAGTCCCCTCGGCGAACGTTCCCAGGGGCGTGGACGGGCTCTGGGTCCAGGAATAGGTGAGCGTGTCGCCATCGGGATCCGTGGCCGTCACCGAGAGGCTCACGCGGGAGCCTTCATCGAGCGTCTCATGCGTCGCGGACACCGGTCCGATCGAGGGGGCGCGGTTGGGCGGCAGGAGGGTGAAGGAGATGGGGGCGGAGAGGGTGCTGTTGCCCGCGGCGTCCTGAGCCTTCACGGTGAGCTGGTGGAGCCCCGGGGGCGTGGTGGACGAGCTCCAGGTGCACGAGAAGGTGGAACCGGAGCGCCGGGCGGTGCCGTCCGCGCACACCGGCGCGCCGGAGACGGAGAACTCCACCCGGGCCACCGTGCCCGAGTTGTCCTCGGCGGTGGCCCGGAGGAGCCGCGAGCCCGAGACGCGCTCTCCCTCCGTCACGCCCTCCACCACCCGGACATTCATCGGCGCAACGGAGTCCGTCTCCCCCCCACACCCCATCATCCCCAAGACGAGACATCCCACGACGAACCGAAGTGTCTTCATGGCTCCCCCCGAAGAGGCGCATGCGCCTCGGGCCAGGACACGCCCATGTGCTGGTAGAGGGCCTTCTGCAGCTGCCGCGCCATGGGCCCCCGACGCCCCTCGCCCACGGGCTGACCGTCGAGCGACACCACCGGCTGCACGTCCGTCGTCGTCCCCAGCAGCAGCAACTCCTCCCACCGCGGGCGCTCATCCAGCCGCACCGGGCGCTCGACGACGTGCAACTGCAGGTCACGCGCCAGCTCGAGGACAATGTCGCGCGTGACGCTGGGCAGAATCTGTTGGCCCTTGGGGTGGGTGAAGAGGGTGTCCTCCATCACCACCATCACCGAGGTGGAGGCGCCCTCGGTGACGACACCCTCGCGTACCAGTACCGCCTCCCACGCGCCGGCCTCCTTCGCCTGCTGCTTGGCGAGGATGTTGGGCAACAGGTTCACCGTCTTGATGTCGCAGCGCGCCCAGCGCAGGTCGGGCTGCGTGATGGCGCTGACGCCCCGCTGCCGCACCTCCCACGGAATCTGGAACGGGGAGGCCGAGAGATACACCGTGGCCGGCGTGCCCTCGGGCGGGAAGGCGTGAGTGCGCGGCGCCGCACCGCGCGTCACCTGCAGGTACACCGTGGCCTCGCCTCCCGTCAGTGCGTTCTCCGCCAACAGCCGCTCGCTGATGGCACGCATGCGCTCGCGGGTGAAGTCCGGCGGCGGCTGGATGCGCAACTGCGCGAGGCCCGTCTCGAGCCGGCGCCAGTGGGCCTCCTCAGCGAAGAGCCGCCCGCCCAGTGCGCGCGTCACCTCGTACACGCCGTCACCGAAGAGGAAGCCCCGGTCGTCCACGGGAACGCGGGCCTCGTGAGAGGGGAGGAACTGGCCGTTGAGGTAGACGACGGGCATGGCGCGCTCCGGCAGGGGTAGGCGGGCCGTGCAGCGTAGCCGTGCCGTCCGCGCTCTTCAGAGGAAAACCGGCCGGCCGTCCGCTGTCCGTAGGTGCGAGCGGGCGCCCGTGGCTGGGATGACCTGGAGGCGTCCCGGTGTTCCGCCGAGATGCCGATCAAGACCCGCCGCTGGTGCGTGCCCGCGGAGCCCGATGACGGACTGCGCATCCTGATCTGCCGGTTCCGCCCTCGCGCGCTCCCCAAGGCCAAGGAGACGTGGGACGTGTGGATGAGGGAGCTGGGTCCCAGTCCGCCGCTGCTCGCCGCCTTCCAGGGCAAGGGCCAGACGCCCATCAGCCTCGACGAGTACCGCGAGCGCTACGTGCGCGAGATGGAGTCCCAACGCGAGGTGATCGCCGGGCTCGCGGCCCGCGTGGACCGTGGAGAGAACATCACCCTGATGTGCTCCAAGGACTGCATCATCGACAAGGCGTGCCACCGCACCATCCTCGCCGAGCTCATCGAGGCCGCCCGGGCGAAATGAGTCCCCGGCTGACTTCGTGTCGTGGTTTCGCTTCCTGGAACGCAGGGAGTTTTTCCGCCTTGCCCAGGTAGTGCAGAATGCCTCCCCTATGGAGCAGCAGGTCCTCGCGATGGATGTGCGGCAACTGGAGAAGTTGAGCGTGCTTCAGGACGCGGACTCGCCCAACCTGGTGGCGGACATGGCCCGTGGCTACCTGGGCCGTACCCCTCAGCGCATCAGCCGCATGCGGGAGCTGCTGGCCGCGGGGAACGCCAGCCAGCTCGCGCACGAGGCCCACGGCCTGGCGACGAGCAGCGGGATGTTCGGGATGATGCGGGTGCGCCAGCACTGCAAGGCGCTGGAGAACCTCGCGCGGAGCCCCGGGCTGGACGGCGCGGAGGCGCTGCTGGCCCAGGTGGAGCAGGCCTACGCGGAGGCCCGGCCCCTGCTGATGGCGCAGCTCGGCATCCAGGAGTGACGATGAAGCACGCGTCCGGGCCGGGCGGACAGCCCGCCATGCTCTCGCTGTTCGTCTTCGCCGTGGCGGCGCTGCTCTTCGGCTCGCCGCTGCGCCAGTGGTGGCTGCGCGAGGGCGCCTCCTGGTACCAGCCCTTCGCCGTGTGGCTCGGCGTCATCGTGCTGGGCGCCTGGGCCGCGCGCCGGAGCGCCCCATGACGTTCGAGCTGGGCACCCTCGTCATCGCCTCGCTCATCTACCTGCTGGTGCTGTTCCTCATCGCCTACGCCGCCGAGCGCGGGCGCATCCCCGCCCGCATCACCCAGCACCCGCTCGCCTATGCCCTGGCGCTCGGCGTCTATGCCACCTCCTGGTCCTACTTCGGCAGCGTGGGCTACGCTTCCCAGCACGGCTTCCGCTACCTGGCCATCTACCTGGGCGCCACCCTCTCCTGCCTGCTCGTCCCGGTGCTGTGGCGCCCGCTGCTGCAGCTCACCCGGGAGCTGCAGCTCACCTCGCTGGCGGACCTCTTCGCCTTCCGCTACCCGGGACAGGCCACCGGCACCGCGGTGACGCTGGCGCTGCTGGCCGGCACCCTGCCCTACCTCGCCCTCCAGGTGCGCGCCGTCGTCGAGTCCGCGCGCGTCCTCAGCCCCTCGGCCTCGGCCACCACGGTGGGCCTGGGCTTCTGCGCCACCACCCTCGTCTTCTCCGTCCTCTTCGGCGCCCGCTACGTCACCCCCCGCGAGCGCCACGAGGGGCTCGCGCTAGCCATCGCCTTCGAGTCGCTGGTGAAGGGGGTGGCCCTGGTGCTCGTGGGAGCCTGGGCGGTGGTCTCCGTCTTCGGCGGCCCGGCGGGACTCCAGGCCTGGCTGGACGCGCACCCCGAGGCCCTGCGCGCCATGCAGCAGCCCGCGCGCGAGGAGTCCTGGGCCCCGCTGCTCGTCATCTCCTGCGCCGCCGCCTTCCTCATCCCCCGCCAGTACCACGTCGCCTTCACGGAGAGCCCCGAGCGCGACACCCTCTCCACCGCCACCTGGGCCTTCCCGCTGCTGTTGCTGTTGATGAACATGGCCGTGCCGCTCGTCCTCTGGGCGGGCCAGGCGATGGGCCTGCCGGGGTCCGCGGACTTCCACGTGCTCGCCGTGCCCGCGGCCCGGGGAGCGCCCGCGCTCGCGCTGCTGGCCTTCCTCGGCGGCATCTCCGCCTCCAGCGCCATGGTCATCGTCACCACCCTGGCCCTGGCGCCCATGTGCCTCACGCACCTGGTACTGCCGCTCGGCTACGCGCGCGCACCAGGCAACCTGTACCGCCGCCTGCTCTGGGCCCGGCGCGTCCTCATCGCCGCCATCATCCTCGCGGGCTACGGCTTCTATGTGCAGCTGGACAGGCGCGCCGCGGGGCTGGTGGACCTGGGGCTCGTCGCCTTCGTCGGCGTGGCGCAGTTCATCCCCGGACTGCTCGGCCTGCTCTTCTGGCCCCGGGCCACGCGCGCGGGCTTCCTCTCGGGCCTGGCCGCCGGAACCACCGCATGGGCCGTGCTGCTGCTCTGGCCCCTGGGGAGCGGCCATGGCCAGCCCGCCTGGTCCCGGGAGGCAGAGGCGCTCCTGGGCTTCACCACCGTGGAGCCGTGGAGCTTCGTCACCTTCGTCTCCCTCACCCTCAACGCCCTGGCCTTCGTGGGCCTCTCGCTGGCCACGCGCCCCTCGCCCGAGGAGGCCGAGGCGGCGAGGCTGTGCGCGCGCGAGGCGCCCTCGTTGGCAGCGGGCAGCGTGACGGCCGGCTCTCCGGACGAGTTCCGCCGCCAGCTCGCCCCCGTGCTCGGCCCCGAGGCCGCCACCGCCGAGCTGGACCGGGCGCTCCACGAGCTGGGGATGAGCGAGGCCGAGCGCCGCCCCGCCGAGCTGCGCCGGCTGAGGGATCAGATCGAACGCAACCTGTCCGGCCTGCTCGGCCCGGTGCTGGCGAGGCTGGCGGTGAGCGAGGCGCTGCAGGTGGACCCGCGGGCGCGCACGGCGCTGGCCGAGCAGCTGCGCTTCGTGGAGGAGCGGCTGCGCGACGCGCGGGGCATGACGGGCCCGGTGCGCGAGCTGGAGGCGGTGCGGCGCTACCTCCAGCGCATCCTCGAGGAGCTGCCGGTGGGCGCCTGCGCGCTGGGGCCGGACCAGGACGTGGTCATCTGGAACGAGGCGCTGGAGCGGCTCTCCGGCCTGCGCTCCGAGGAGGTGCGGGGCCAGACGTTGGCGCGCCTGCCGGAGCCGTGGGGCGGGCTGCTCGCCGGCTTCGCGTCGGGCCCGGACGCGGATGCCGAGACGCAGGTGCGGCTGGAGGGCCGGGAGCGCATCCTCCGGCTGCACCGCTCGCTGGCCACGCCCGCGGAGACGCCCGAAGAGCCCGAGCGGCTGGAGGGTGCGGTGCTGCTGGTGGAGGACCTGACCGAGCGCAAGGCGATGGACGCGCGGCTGGCGCACCAGGACCGGCTGGCCTCGGTGGGGCGGGTGGCCGCGGGCGTGGCGCACGAGATTGGCAACCCGCTGACGGCCATCACCAGCGTGGCGCAGAACCTCCGCTACGAGGAGGACCCGGAGGAGATCCGCGAGCGGGTGCAGCTCATCCTCCAGCAGGCCCGGCGCATCGACGCCATCGTGCGGGCGCTCGTCACCTTCAGCCATGCGGGGGTGACGGGAGGACACAGCGTGCCCGTCACCCGGGTGGCGCTGGCGCCGCTGCTGTCCGAGGCCGCGCAGCTCTCGCGCCTGGGCCGCAAGGACGCCGACGTGCGGTGCGTGAGCCACTGCCCCGAGGGCCTGGAGGTGGTGGGCAGCACGCAGCGGCTGGAGCAGGTCTTCGTGAACCTCGTCACCAACGCCATCGACGCCTCGCCGCGAGGCGGGCAGGTGGAGCTGTTCGCCGCGGAGGACGGGGAGCAGGTGCGCGTGCGCGTGGTGGACCAGGGCCACGGGATTCCCCCCGAGCTGGCCCAGCGCATCTTCGAGCCCTTCTTCACCACGAAGCAGCCCGGCGAGGGCACGGGGCTGGGGCTCGCGCTGGTGTCCAGCATCGTCCGGGAGCACGGCGGCACGCTGGAGGTGGACAGCCAGCCCGAAGCCAGCACCACCTTCACCGTCACCCTTCCGAAGGCACGGGCCCGGCAGGCGGCGGGGTAGCGAGCCGCAACCCGGTGAAGCACGTGACGACGCTGGCGGCCTGCCCGGCGGCATCCAGCCCGAACCAGGTGGGGAACACCCCATCGCCGTAGCCGGAGGAGAACACCGCCACGTTGGCCGCGGGCGCGGGCGCAAGCTCCACCACGCCTCCCATGCCGCTGGAGAGGATGGGCTCGATCTTCGGCAGCAACGGATGCTCCGTCCCGAGCAGGCCCAGCTTCCCGGCCATGAGTTCCTCCGCCTCGGCATCCCGGAACGACGCCGTTCCCGAGTCCACCCCGTAGGCCCCCGCCGCCCGCCAGCGGGACACCGGGCGCTCCGACACCTGGAGCCGTGCGCAGACGGGCGTCTGCTGCCCGTTCCCCTCGGCCACCGTGAGGAAGACGGGATGCGTCCCCGCGGGAAGCGTCACGGCGAAGGGCCGCGAGTCCAGCGAGAAGGCATCCCCGGCCACCAGCCGCCCGGACGTCAGCCGCAACTCCCCCAGCGGCCGCTGGTACAGCGTCACCTCGTCCCCGCCCGCCATTGTCGCCCGCTGTCCGTCCGCGAAGGCCGGGGCGGCGAGCGCCGCGTCCACGTCCTCCTCGAGCGCGATGGAGCCCAACGCGGGCACCGCGCGCGGCGGCTCCGGAGGCGGCTTGCGCCAGTACGCCACCACGAACCACAGGCACACGCCGAGCGCCACCGCGTTGACGATTCCGGAGGCCCGCGAGCGCTTCGCGGGAAGCTTCGGCTCGGGACCGGTCCGCGTCGCGCTGGCACCGGGCGAGCCCAGTCTCGGCAGCTTCAAGCGCTCCCGCTGGGCCGCCCCCACGTCGTGCACCGAGCGCACGGCCTGCCGCGCATAGCGCCACGCACCCTTGCGCGTATAGCTGTACTCCCCGGGAGCCTCGGGCTTCCACCGGGCATGGCCGGTCTCCGCCCAGAGCTTCACCGAATGCTCGCTCAGCTCCCGGAGGGCCGCGAAGACCTGACCGGGTTGCCAGGTGCGCAAGGGGGAGCGGGCCTCGGCCTGGAGCCGCTGCTGGTGGAAGGCCAGCAGCTCCGCCGGAGCCGCGTGCAGCAGGGTGCCCATCGACGAGGCCCCGCCGAACTGATCCCCCGTGCCGGGAAGGTCGTTCGCCGTCAGCACCTTGCCGCTGGCGTCCTGGCTCACCAGCACCGTGCGCTCGACGGGGTCCTTCTCCGCGCGGGTGGCAACCACCGCGCCGAGCACTGTGCCGTCCGGCGAGAGCCACAGGGAGAAATCGGCCTGCGGAGCCGCCCCCTCCGGCACCTTCTGGTAGAGACCATCGAAGCGCCAGCCCAGCGTGGAGAAGGCCTCATGGGTCGCGTGGAGGTAGGGCCGGGCCTCCGGTGGCGGAGAATGGCCCTGCACGGGCCGCATGAAGTCATCGATGGCCAGACGCGCCCCGCGCACCTGCCGGTAGGCCACCCCCAGCATCACCAGTTGCCATCCGCCCACGAGCACCGAGAGCAGCACGACCAGGTGGACCGCCACCACGAACACGCCTTCGAGCAATCCCAAGCAACGCCCCCTGCGACTCCGGTGCGGATGCCACCCCTGGCCGCAACGTACCAGGAGATTCTGGGGAACCCACCATGACGCATCTCGTCAGCCCGCGGGCGCGGTGGACAGGAGATGGGGTCAGGGGACTAGCCTGACGGGCAGGTCCGCCGGGGGTTTCAGCACCGCATGAGCCGCATCCTGGTCATCGAGGACGAGCCCATCATCCGCACCGAGTTGCGGCGGCTGCTGACGCGCGCGGGGCACGACGTAGCGGAGGCCGGCGCGGTGCACGAGGCCGGGACCGACGACGCGCTGGACACGTTCGACCTCATCCTGAGCGATCTGCGCCTGCCGGGCGCGCCGGGCACGGACATCATCGCCAAGGCGCCGGGAGTGCCGGTGCTCATCATGACCAGCTACGCCACGGTGCGCTCGGCGGTGGAGGCCATGAAGCTGGGAGCGGTGGACTACATCGCCAAGCCCTTCGACCACGACGAGCTGCTCTTGCAGGTGGAGCGCGTGTTGCGCGAGGGCCGGCTGACGCGCCAGAACGCCGCGCTCAAGCGCGAGGTGGAGCGGGTGTACGCGGTGGGCGGCATCGTGGGCCACTCCGCCGCCATGCGGGACGTCTTCGAGCGCATCCGCAAGGTGGCGGCCTCGCCGGCCACGGTGCTGGTGCTGGGCGAGTCGGGCACGGGCAAGGAGCTGGTGGCGCGAGCCCTCCACGCGCAGAGTCCCCGGCGCGACGGGCCGCTGGTGGCCGTCAACTGCGCCGCCATTCCCGAGAGCCTGCTGGAGTCCGAGCTGTTCGGCCACGAGAAGGGCGCCTTCACCGGAGCGCAGGCGGCGCACGCGGGCCTGGTGGAGAGCGCGGACGGGGGCACGCTCTTCCTCGACGAGATTGGCGAGCTGCCCGCGCCCGCCCAGGCGCGCCTGCTGCGGATGCTGCAAGACGGAGAGGTGCGGCGGGTGGGCGCCACGCGCTCGCGCAAGGTGGACGTGCGCATCATCGCGGCCACGCACCGGGACTTGCCCAAGCGCGTGCAGGAGGGCACCTTCCGGCAGGACCTCTACTTCCGCCTGCGCGTGGTGGAGATCAA
Source organism: Archangium gephyra (assembly GCF_042230915.1). GTDB lineage: Bacteria > Myxococcota > Myxococcia > Myxococcales > Myxococcaceae > Archangium > Archangium gephyra_B. Next base: position 9,608,949 of record NZ_CP102578.1, read on the forward strand.
GCTGCCGCCCCTGCGCGAGCGGGGCGAGGACGTGCCGGCGCTCGCGAAGCACCTGCTGGAGAAGGCGTGCCAGCGGCTGCACCGGCCGCCCGCGACGCTCTCGCCCGAGGCGCTCCTGGCCATCACCACGCACCCCTGGCCGGGCAACGTGCGCGAGCTGGAGAACGCCATCGAGCGCGCCGTCATCCTCGCCGACGGCCCGGTCATCACCCCCGGGCTGCTCGCACTGGAGCCCGGCGGCAACGGCGCCTTCGAGACGCCCGAGCTGCCCGATGCGGGACTTGGCATCGAGGGCAGCGCCTCCCCGGACTCGCTGGAGGAGTACTTCCGCCGCTTCGTGCTGGAGCACCAGGACAAGCTGGGCGAGACGGAGCTGGCGCGACGGCTGGGCATCAGCCGCAAAGCGTTGTGGGAGCGGCGTCAGCGGCTCGGCATTCCTCGCACCCGCGCTTGAGCCGCGCCAGACAGAGCTGCTCGACGTCAAGTACCACGCAGGAAGTCACCTGAAACAGCCCCATTCCGCGAGTTGGATGTGCAGCCAGTCACCGCCCACGGTGTAGAAGGGGCGGATGCGGAAACGGCACATGGCGGACGATAAGACCTGTGAGAACGGCCGGCTGGGCTCATTCCAACTCGGCAGGCGGTACAAGGACGGGAACCTGGAGGCGGAACTCGGCCGTCTCTACGAGGCGCACCACGTGGACACGGGTGCCCCCGCCATGGTGCTGCTCCCCAGCCATACTTGGGAGCCCGAGGAGAACTGGGAGGTGCGCGCCTCCTCGCAGGCGGAGCCTCCCTACGTGGTGCTGGAGGTGACACGGGCCCCCGCCTCGGGAGACCTGGGCACCCTCTCTCGGATGTTGGAGGTGATGGCCGCCGCACTCAATCGGGTGGAGGGAAACGAGCAGGCGCGAGCCCACCTGCTGGAAGGCCGGTGGGGATTCCTGGAGCAACGGGCCAGACGCCTCCGCCAATGGCTGTCTTCCTGGGAGGGGCGCGCTGTCGCGGGACTCGCCGTCATCGCGCTGGGCGTGGGGCTCTGGCTGAACGGAGGCCACTCCGCTGACACCGGGCATCCAGCCGCACACGGTGTGGCGCAGGAAGCACTGCCCTATGTCGATGCTCCCACGCTGATCGACAAGCCCGCCTCCAACATGGAGGTCCTCGCCTATCCCCTGCCCTCCAGGCCCTTCCGCAACCAGGCCAAGGCGCCCTGCAAACCCAAGGAGGGTGAGGTGGAGATCAGCGGCGGGTGCTGGGTAGCGCTGGAGAAGCGCCCGCCCTGCTTCGAGAACCAGGCCGAGTACCAGGGCAAGTGCTACCTGCCGGTGTCGCTGAGGAGCCGCGAGCCTCAGGCGCTCTTCCCACTCTCTCACCCGTAGAGAAAAATCCAGACGGGGCGTGTGCTCCGCCCCGGCATGAGCCGGTGCCGTGACGAGCCGTGTTGGGCCATCAACGTCCGCACGGGCGGGCAGACGCCATGCGGTGGGCGGGCGTGTTCTCCTGGCCGGGGGGTCACACCAATGCCCATCACGTCCACCCTGGAAGCCGGGCTGCATGGCGTCAGGCCGTCGCAGCCGTCCCTGCCCTCGCTGCCGCGCCCTGGCCTCTGGGCCCGGGTGCTGGCACGGCTCGACGCATGTCTCTCGGAGACGCTGCGCCAGGGCTCTCCCGTGGAGCTCAGCCGCGGCCGGTTGCTGGTGGGCATCCTCGGGATGCTGCTGCTGTTCGACGCGCTCGTCCTGCTCTTCTACGTCCGCGTGACACCGGACCCGCTGCGCACCGGCACCGTCCAGCTCACGTGCATGGTGCTCTTCGCCGCGACGCTCTGGAGGCTGCGCCGGACCCGTTCCATCCGGGTGCCCGCGTGGATCCTGTGCTTCCTCGTGACGGCCGCCATGAGCGCCGAGTCCTGGCGGGCCGGGACGCAGGCCGTGGCCGTGAATGCCATGACCATGCTGGTGCCGATGCTGACCGTGTACCTGCTCGGCGTGCGCTGGGGCCTCTTCTTCAGCCTGCTCACCGCCGCGAACATGGGGCTCGTCCACCCCTACCTCTTCCCGGCGCCCGGTGGCGCGGCGCTCAACCTCTACTCCGCGCTCTTCGTCCTGTGCGGATGGCTGGTGAGCTGGATGTTCCTCGCCTCGCGCGACGAGGCGGACGCCGCGCTCGAGCAGGCCCTGCGGACGCTGCGCGAGAGCGAGGACAAGCTCGTCAGCCTCGTGGAGAGCACCGATGACCCGGTGTGCTCGCTCGACACGGCGGGCCGGATCCTCACGCTCAACCAGGCGGGAACGGCGCTGTGCCGCCACCTCTTCGGCGGAGAGCCCCTGCCGGGCAGCTCCCTCTTCGATGCGCTCCCGCCGGAGCAGCGGACCCAATGGAAGGAGCGCGCCGGGCGGACGCTCCAGGGAGAGCACGTGCGCCTCCAGCTGAACCTCGTGATGGAGGGGCGGCCGCGGGTGATGGACATCAACCTCAGTCCCCTGCTCGGGGCCGGGCGGCGGCCGGTGGGGATGACGCTCTTCGGGCGGGACATCACCGCCCTCAAGGAGGCCGAGGCGCGGCTGGGCGAGCTGCACCGCAACCTGCTGGACGTGTCGCGCCAGGCGGGCATGGCGGAGATGGCCAATGGCATCCTCCACAACGTGGGCAACACGCTCAACAGCGTGACCGTGTCCGCGGGGGTGCTCACCCAGCGGCTGCGCGGCCTGCGCATGTCCGGCGTGGCCAGAGCCTCGGCGTTGCTGCGCGAGCACGCACACGACCTGGCCTCCTTCTTCACGCGGGATCCGCGTGGCCAGCAGTTCCAGCAGTACCTGGAGCTGCTCTCCCAGAACCTCACCACCGAGCAGGAGGCGCTGCTGGCCGAGGCGCGGACGCTCGACCAGAACGTGGAGCACATCAAGGCCGTGGTGAGCATGCAGCAGTCCCACGCGCGCGTGGCCGGCGTGGTGGAGCAGGTGTCGGTGCCCCAGCTCCTGGACGACGCGTTGCGCCTGCACACCGTGTCCTTCGAGCGGGTGGGCATCCAGGTGCGGACGGACTACGCCAGCCCGCTCCCCCCGGTGCTGGTGGACCGGCACCGGCTGCTGCAGATCCTCATCAACCTGCTGAGCAACGCCCGGCACGCGCTGCTCGACAGCCGCCAGCCGGACAAGCACATCGTCCTCCGGGTGGAGCGCAGCCCCGAGGGGCGGCTGCGCATCCACGTGTCCGACAACGGCGTGGGCATCCTCGCGGAGAACCTGCCGCGCATCTTCACGCAGGGCTTCACCACGAAGAAGGACGGGCACGGCTTCGGCCTGCACATCAGCGTGCTGGCGGCCGGGGAGATGGGGGGCTCGCTCACGTGCGCGAGCGCCGGCCCCGGCCAGGGCGCCACCTTCACCATCGAGCTCCCCTGGGAGCCCCGGGCCTGACGCCCTCAGCGGGTGCTGCGTCCCGGCTTCTCGGGCACCACCCAGAAGTAGATGGTGCGCCCGTCGGCCTCGATGATCCGCTCCGGCTCCCAGCCCTCGATGTCGAAGGCGTGCGAGACGATGCGCGTCCCCGGCTTCAGCTCCTCGAGCAACTTGGGCTTGAGCCGATTGTTGACGCTCGGCAGCAGGTACATCGTCACCACCGTCGCATCCCCGATGTCCGACTTGAAGAGGTCCTCCTGGCGGAACTCGGTGAGCTTCTCCACGCCCGCCTCCTTCGCGTTGGCCTCCGCCTCCTGGATGCGCTCGGGGTTGATGTCGATGCCCACCCCGCGCACGCCGAAGCGCTGCGCCGCGGTGACGACGATGCGCCCGTCTCCGGAGCCCAGGTCGTAGAGCACGTCCCCCGGCTTCACGTCGGCCACCTCCAGCATCGCGTCCACCACCGGCTGCGGGGTGGGCACGTACGGCACGTCCGGCGCACGCTCGGGAAGATCCGCCCGGCCCAGGTTCGGCGGCCGGTAGATGAAGTCGTCTTCCTGCCCCACGGCCCGCGAGCCGCCGCCGAGCCCCAACATACCCAGTAACGCTACGCCGACCGTGGCCTTCCGAATCCCCATGATTTACGACCTCCAGGTGAGGGGGTGCTGCGTGGATGGCCCGTGCGCCGGCGCATGAGCGCGAGCGGAATCAGCCCGGTGGCCAGCACCGCGACGCCGACGAGCGCTCCCGCGCCGGTGTAGGCCAGACTCGAATAGAGGAGATAGGCGCACGAGGCACAGAAGAGCAGCGGGGTGAGCGGGTAGAGCGGCACGCGGAAGGGACGGGGCACGTCCGGCTCGCGCCGGCGCAGCACCAGCAGCGACACGCCCGTCAGCAGGAAGAAGAACCAGAAGACGGGCGCGGTGTACTCCACCATCGTCTCGAAGCCGCGCCGGGTGATGAAGCCCACGCCCACCAGCGCCAGGGAGATGGCGCCCTGCACCAGCAACGCATTGACGGGCGCGCTCGCCCGCGCGCTCCACCGTCCCAGGGGGGAGAACAGCGGGAAGTCGCGCCCCATCGCGTAGTGCGTACGCGAGCCCATGAGGATGGTGGCGTTGGACGAGGTGAGCACCGCCGCGCAGATGAGCAGGCTGATGAGGCTGGCTCCCGAGGGCCCCGCCACGCGCTGCATGAGCTCGGCCGCCACCGCGTCGGATTGCCCCACGCCCGCCATCCCCAGCCCCCGCAGGTAGGCCGCGTTGGCCAGCAGGTAGAGGCCGGTGACGGCCACCATGCTCCACAGCAGCGCGGACACGATGCTCCGGCGGCCCCCGCGCAGCTCGCTGGAGATATAGGCCGCCTCGTTCCAACCGCCGTACGTCAGCAGCACGAACACCATGGCCAGACCCCAGGCCGCATGGCGCGGCCCGCCGGACGCCGCTACGGCGGCTGGAGCCGGAGCCGCGGGGGCGGCGAAGAGCCCGGCGAGGATGACCAGCCCCAGCCCGGCCACCACCGCCACCGTGAGCAGGTTCTGCGTCCACTTGCCCAGCTGGATGCCGGCCACGTTCAGCCCGGTGAGCACCACCACGGAGAGCGCGGCGTAGACGGCGGACGAGTGCTCGCCCAACGGCAGCAGCTGCGAGGCGTAGTCCCCGAAGATGAAGCCCAGCAGCGCGATGGAGCCGGTGGGGATGACCGTCAACCGCGCCCAGGCGAACAGGAAGGCCAACGAGCCGCCGAGTGCCCGGCGCAGGTAGTGGTAGTCCCCTCCGGCATGGGGCCAGGTGCTGGCCAGCTCCGCGTAGCACATGGCGCCGATGAGAGAGACGAGCCCACCGAGCCCCCACAACAGCAGCACGGCGGCCGGGCCCGCCGCGTTCTGCGCCACCAGGGAGGGCGTGCGGAAGATGCCCGCTCCCACGACGATGCCCACCACGAGCGCGACGGCATCCACGACGCGCAGGCTTGGCAAGGGAAGCGCCGCCTCCGGCCCGGCTGGCCGCCCCTCCCTCTGGTGCCGCTCACGCGTCATGGCCGTCCGCCCCCTGGATGTGTGAAGGGATGGACACCTCGCGAACCTGGGGCAATGTGCCCCGCGGACACGGCCGTTACCGAGTGCTCGGCGGGGTTCCAGCGGGGCGGGGGAACGGTGTTCCCGGCGTTACCCCGGTGACGGGGACGTTACCTTTCGAAACGTCCGACGCGGCGTGGCAGGCGCCAAGCCCGCGAGAACATTCATGCTGCGGCCTGGAATGAGCGTTGCTCATGGAGGCCCGCGTGCGACCCCACACTCTGTCCCGGCCGTGTTCCCTCGTCGTCCTCCTCGCCTCGCTGGCGGCATTCTTCGCCCCAGGCCTCGCACATGCCGTGAAGGTGCCGCTCGGTGAGGGCCCGGCCTCGCTCAACGTCAGCGTGCTGGTGCAGCCCTGGACGCAGCTGTCCAAGGGGGGCGCGCCCGCGGGCGGCCTGGGCACGGACTTCTTCCTGCGCCGCACCCGCCTCTTCGTCTTCGGCAACGTCACCGAGCGCATCTCCTTCTTCATTGACACGGACCAGCCCAACCTGGGACGCGACGGCAACTGGAACCCGGCCTTCTATGTCCAGGACGCCCTCGTCTCCGTGAAGCTCACGGACAATCCGCTCTTCATCGACGCGGGGATGATTCTCGCCCCCTTCTCGCACCACTCCCTGCAGGGGGCCATCGCCCTCAACACGGTGGACTACCACGCCTCGCTCGTGCGCTTCCCCCAGAACGAGGGGAAGATCTGGCGTGACGCGGGCGTGCAGGTGCGCGGCTTCGCGGGGCCGCTGTACTTCCGCGCGGGCATCTTCAACGGCATCGAGGGCTCGGCGGCCACCGACGCCGCCCCCGCCCTCAACCCGGAGGACATCCCGCGGCTGGCCGCCCACGTCCGCTACAACGTGTTCGGCAAGGAGGAGGGCCTCTTCCTCAATGGCATCTACTTCTCGGACCACCCGCTGCTCTCGGTGGGCATGGGCGCGGACTACCAGCCGCGCGCGGTGATGGCCGGCGGCCGGGAGCGGGATGACATCAACGTGAGCGCGGACCTCTTCCTCGACTACCCGCTGCCCAACGACCAGGAGCTCGTCTTCCAGACGAACGCCTTCCGCTACTGGCAGGGCCGGGAGGCGGCCAACAGCGGCTTCGGCATCTTCGGCGAGGTGGGCTACCGCATCGGCATCCTCGAGCCCGTCTTCTCCGCCGAGTACTTCAACGCGGACGTGGCCAACACGGACTTCCTGTCGCTGCGGCCAGGCTTCAACGTCTGGCTCATGAAGCACACCTTCAACCTGAAGGCGGAGGTGGCCATCGTCCGGCAGCAGGTGCCCGCCGCCGCCACCACCACCGGCATCACCGGCACCGCGCAGCTCCAGCTCTTCTATTGAACCGCCCCCGCGCCACCAGGAGTCACCGGATGATCTACGCCCCCAAGGAAGGCTTCGGCCGGACGGCCCGCATCCAGAGCATGGAGGACTACCAGCTCCTCTACCGCAAGAGCATCGAGCGGCCCGAGGAGTTCTGGGGCGAGATGGCCCAGGCGCTCACGTGGTTCCACCCGCCGGACACCATCCTGGACGCGGACCCGGACCTGGTGGACTTCTCGTGGTTCGGCGGCGGCCGGCTCAACGCCTGCTACAACGCGGTGGACCGGCACGTGCGCTCGCGCCCCGGCAGGCCCGCCATCATCTGGGCGAAGAACGAGCCGGGGCAGTACGAGCTCATCACCTGGCGCGACTTGAAGCACAACGTGGGCCGGGTGGCCAACGTGCTCAAGGCGCACGGGGTGAAGAAGGGGGACCGCGTCTGCATCTACCTGCCCATGGTGCCGGAGCTGGCCTACACCATGCTGGCGTGCGCGCGCATCGGCGCGGTGCACTCGGTGGTGTTCGCCGGCTTCTCCGCCGACTCGCTGCGCGAGCGCATCCTCGACTCGGGGGCCCGGGTGCTCGTCACTGCCAACGAGGGCCCGCGCGGCGCCAAGCGGGTGCAGACCAAGGCCATCAGCGACGAGGCCGTGGAGGGCCTCACGCAGGTGCAGTCCGTGCTGGTGGTGCGCCGCACCGAGGCGGACGTCCCCATGAAGGCCGGCCGGGACTGGTGGCTGGACCAGGAGATGAGCAAGCACCGCGGCACCTGCCCCGTGGAGTGGATGGCCGCGGAGGATCCGCTCTTCATCCTCTACACCTCGGGCAGCACCGGGAAGCCCAAGGGGGTGATGCACACCACCGGCGGCTACCTCGTCTATGCCGTCACCACGCACCGCTACGTCTTCGACCTGCAGCCGGATGACGTGCACTTCTGCACCGCGGACATGGGGTGGATTACGGGCCACACGTACCTGCTGTACGGGCCGCTGGCGAACGGGACGACCACGGTGCTCTTCGAGTCCATTCCCACCTACCCGGACGCGGGGCGGCTGTGGCAGGTGGTGGATGACCTGAAGGCCACGGTGCTCTTCACCGCGCCCACCGCGCTGCGCGCCCTCATCCGCGAGGGGGACGCGTACGTGAAGAAGTCCTCGCGCAAGAGCCTGCGGCTGCTGGCCTCGGCGGGCGAGCCCATCAACCCCGAGGTGTGGCGCTGGTACCACGACGTGGTGGGCGAGGGCCGCTGCCCCGTGGTGGACAACTGGTGGCAGACGGAGACGGGCGGAGTGCTCATCGCCCCCCTGCCGGGTGCCACGCCCTGCAAGCCCGGCAGCGCCACCCTGCCCTTCTTCGGCGTCGAGCCCGTGCTGGTGGACGACGAGGGCCGCGTCCTGGAGGGCAACGGTGTCTCCGGCAACCTGTGCCTCGCCCGCACCTGGCCCGGCCAGGCCCGCACCATCTGGGGCAACCACCAGCGCTTCATCGAGACGTACTACTCGCGCTTCCCCCGGCTCTACTTCACCGGGGATGGCTGCCGCCGCGACGAGGACGGGTACTACTGGATCACGGGCCGCGTGGATGACGTGCTCAACGTCTCCGGCCACCGCCTGGGCACCGCCGAGGTGGAGAGCGCGCTGGTGGCCCACGAGTCCGTCGCCGAGGCCGCCGTGGTGGGCTTCCCGCATGACCTCAAGGGCACGGGCGTTTGCGCCTTCGTCACGCTCAAGCCCGAGTACCTGGACGCCAACGCCGAGCAGATGATGGGCGCGCTCAAGGAGCAGGTGCGCCACGTCATCGGCCCCATCGCCACGCCGGACCAGGTGCGCATCGTGTCCGGCTTGCCCAAGACGCGCTCGGGGAAGATCCTCCGCCGGATGCTGCGGAAGATCGCCTCCGGCGAGACGGAGGAGCTGGGCGACACCTCCACCCTGGCCGAGCCCACCGTGCTCGACGAGTTGCTCACGCAGCAGAAGCAGATGCAGTCCCAGCGCCGCTGAAAACCCCTCGAGGAGAACCCTTCCCATGTCCCAGAAAACCAAGGCCGAAGAGCTCGAAGCCCTGGCGGCGGCGCGCTGGCGCGTGGCCGCTGTCCTCACCACGGCCATGCTGATTTCCTATTTCGGTTTCATCCTGCTCGTCGCCTTCGACAAGCCCCTGATGGGCAAGCAGATCACCCCCGGGCTGTCGCTCGGCATCCTGCTGGGCGCGCTGGTCATCGCCTCGGCGTGGGTGTTCACCGGCATCTACGTGCTGTGGGCCAACCACCGCTACGACAAGGCCCTCCACCAGTTCCGCCGCTGAATCAGGAGCCACGCGAATGAATCCCCAACAAGCACAGACCACGATCGGCGAGCCCAACACCACGGCCATCGTGTTCTTCCTGGCCTTCGTGGGCCTGACGCTCGCCATCACCTACTGGGCGGCGCGCAAGACGAAGACGACGTCCGAGTTCTTCGCCGCTGGCGGAGGCGTGACGGGCCTGCAGAACGGCTTCGCGCTCGCCGGCGACTTCATGAGCGCCGCGAGCTTCCTGGGCATCGCCGGACTGGTGGCGCTCTCCGGCTTCGATGGCCTCATCTACTCGGTGGGCTGGCTGGTGGGCTGGCCGGTGGTGACGTTCCTCATCGCCGAGCCCCTGCGCAACCTGGGCAAGTACACCTTCGCGGACGTGGTGGCCTACCGGCTGAAGCAGACGCCAGTGCGCATCTCCGCCGCGGTGGGCACCCTCACGGTGGTGGCCTTCTATCTGATTGCCCAGATGGTGGGCGCCGGCAACCTCATCCGCATGATGTTCGGCCTGAGCTACGAGGCGGCCGTGCTCATCGTGGGCGTGGTGATGATCCTCTACGTGCTCTTCGGCGGGATGATCGCCACCACGTGGGTGCAGATCGTCAAGGCGGTGCTGCTGCTTGGCGGAGCGACGGCGCTGGCGGTGATGGTGCTCGCGAAGTTCGGCTATAGCCCCCTGGCGCTCTTCCAGGAGGCGGCCCGGCAGTACGGCCCGGAGGTGCTGGCGCCGGGCAAGCTGGTGAGCAGTCCGCTGGAGGCGGTATCGCTGGGCCTGGCGCTGATGTTCGGCACGGCGGGCCTGCCGCACATCCTCATGCGCTTCTACACGGTGCCCAACGCGAAGGCGGCGCGCAGCTCCGTGTTCTACGCCACGGGCCTGATCGGCTACTTCTACCTGGTGACGTTCATCCTCGGCTTCGGCGCCTCGGTGCTGCTGGGCCGTGGGGCGATTACGAGCGTGGACAAGGGCGGCAACATGGCGGCGCCCATGCTGTCCGAGGCGGTAGGTGGCACGCCCTTCCTGGGCTTCATCTCCGCGGTGGCCTTCGCCACCATCCTCGCGGTGGTGGCCGGGCTGACGCTGTCGGGCGCGGCGGCGCTCTCGCACGACCTGTGGACGCACGTGGTGCGCAAGGGCAACTCGCCCGAGCACGAGCAGCTCCGGGTGGCGCGGCTGGCCAGCCTGGGACTGGGGATTCTGGCCATCCTGCTGGGCATCCTCTTCAAGGGACAGAACGTGGCCTTCATGGTGGGTCTGGCCTTCGCCATCGCGGCGAGCGCCAACTTCCCCGCCCTGCTGCTGTCCATGTCCTGGAAGGGCTTCACCACGAAGGGCGCGGTGGCCAGCATGATCACCGGCACGGCGAGCGCGGTACTGCTCATCTTCCTGTCGCCCACGGTGCAGGTGGATCTGCTGGGCAACAAGGAGGCGATCTTCCCGCTGAAGAACCCCGGCATCATCACCATGCCGCTGGCCTTCTTCATGGGCTGGCTGGTGTCGCTGCTCGCGCCCGAGCCCGAGGCGTCCAGCCGCTACGCCGAGGTGAAGCACCGCATGCACGTGGGCGCCGAGGCCGATGCACTCACGCCCCCGGCCAACGGCACTCCCGCGGCGGCCACGCCCGTGAGGACCCCGGGCACGCAAACCACCTGAGCGCCCGATACTCCCTCTCCCCCTGGGAGAGGGTTGGGGTGAGGGTCTTCCCCTCGGCGGTACTCAGGCGACAACCCTCCCCCCGCCATCCCTCTCTGGGAGGGGGGGTTGGCAGCATTCCCTTTCAAGCCAAGGTGGTTCTGTGGGCCTTTCAAGGCAGCTCACGCGAGTGTCCGCGCTCCTGTTCCGGCGCCTGCTCGTGGTGGTTCCGCTGGTTCTCACGGGATGCAGCATCAACCAGTACCAGCCGAGCCACTTCCGATTCACCACCATCGTCGAGAAGACCGAACCAGGAGCGGGCGGCTGGCGTGCCGCATGTATCCATGCGACCGTCATCAACAGGTCGACCCTGGAGCCGTTTCTCTGCAAGTTTGGCGTAGAAATGCCGATTGCGACCGAAGAGACCGGATTCATGTCCGAGGCGCTTGCTCAGCGAATCGCCGCCGATTGCGCCAACAAAGCCTTGAGCGATGTGATCGCCGCCCCAGCTTCTCCACTTCCTGGCCTCGTCTGCACGCAATTCAGGAACACATTTGACGGGGTTCTCAATCGCGCTGTGCTTGGCTCGAGAGTGACAACCCGGTGCGAAGAGAAGACAAGTCCCATCAGGGTGGACTTCTAGACCATGCCCATTTCAGCGGACGATCTGCTTTCCGTTGTCCGAAACTACTGGCGCTCGGACCATGCCTTTGATGACAAGGCAGAAAACAGTCCTGAGACCAAGAGACTGCAGAGGGAGTGGGCGCAGGCGCTCGAGAAGATGGATCAATGGCGGGTGCTCCTGCGTGAACTCGGAGCAGCGTTGCCGCACTTCAATATCGGGAATGCAACGGCCACCAGCGATGCCTGTTTTCGCTGCTCCGTGTATCCGAATCGGGAGCCCGTCTATACGAATCCGGGGGATGAGCCGAGATCGCGCCGCTGGGCTGTTGTCGGCTGCGTGAGCATTCTGGCGCCTGTCTACAGCATTTATGGCGTGCAGTACGACTACAGAGGCAAGGAGCGCATCGCCGAGCGGGTGTTTTTCGATCCGCTTCCGCCTGAGATGCAGGCGCCCGCGGAAATCATCGCCAGGAAGCTCGAGGCGATGTTTGGGGTGGAGGCACTTCCTCGCGAGATCGCCGACATCCGAATCCCGCTCATCGTGGAGCCACGCGAGCCACCTGACACCACGCTCTTTCATGCGCTCTTCAGCAGTTACCCCGAAAGAGTGCCTTGAGTCAGGTGGACTGCACCACCGCGATGCAGTCGATCTCCACCCGCGCTCCCTTGGGCAATCCCGCCACCTGCACGGTGGTGCGCGCGGGCGGAGTCCCCGGGAAGTAGCGCCCGTACACCTCGTTCATTTCGGCGAAGTCCGCCATGTCCACGAGGAAGACACCGCACCGGACCACGTGCGAGAAGTCCAGGCCACCGGCCGCGAGCACCTCGCGCAGGTTGTCCATCGCCCGCGCCGTCTGCACCTTCACGCTTCCCTGCACCAGCTCGCCCGTCGAGGGATCGATGGGCGTCTGTCCCGAGAGGAAGACCATCCTCCCCAGGCCCACCTCGACGGCCTGAGAGTAGGGACCAATGGCCTTCGGGGCCTTGTCGGAGTGCAGCGTTCGGCGAGCCATGGAGACCTCCAGGACGGCGTGTCTACCACGCACTCTCGCACCAGACCGCGTTCAATACAGGATGCCTCCGCCCATCCGCCCGTGCGAGGGCCGGGTGCCAGGAGCATGCTCGGTGTCCCACCCGCTGAGAGCGAGGCACACGCGAACGTGGTCCGCACCGAGCACGACGCACTGGAGCTCATCCGCATGAAGGGGGTCATCACCGAGGTGCCCGCCCTGGGGATGACGTCGCTCGTCGAGGCCGTGGCCGGAGGCTCCGTGCACGGCAGCTGGCGCAACCACGCCAAGGGCCGGCTCATGTACCGGCTCGGCCGCATGCTGAGGGCCTCGGACGAGGTGCTCGCGGTGCGGCTCGTGGAGGGCAAGGTGGCCTTCGTGGACCCCGTGCTCTGGGCGGTGGTGTACCGCGTGGCCATGGAGCCCTCGCGCCGCCGCCGCTCGCTGGAGGGGCTCTCTCCCCAGGCCCGCGCCCTGCTGTCGGCGGTGGAGCGCGACAAGGTGGTGCGCCTGGAGAAGAACAGCGAGTGGACCAAGGGGCGCGAGGCCCTGGAGGAGCGGCTGCTCGTCCACCTCTCCGAGACGGAGACGGAGGAGGGCCGCCACGTCACCGTCCTGCGCTCCTGGAGGGACTGGGTCTCCCCCACCGTGAAGGAGGCCGCCGAGTCCCTCACCTATGACGAGGCGCTCGCCCGGCTGCGCGAGGCCTGCGGTGGAGCCCCCGCGGGACTCGGGCCCTGGGTGCCCTGACTCAGTACATGTCGGGCATGGCGGGCGGCGGTCCCGCGAAGAGCTCCGTCGCCGTGCGCAGGGCGGCCTCGTCGGCCTCGAGCACCCCGGCCATCTGGAGGGCCGAGGGCGAGAGAAAGCCGCTGTAGAGCGGAGCGAGTGCCCGCACGTGCAGCTTCACGTCGCCATCCCCGCCGGGGCGCACCTCGGCCTCGCCGTTGTCCACCTCCAGCACGAAGCGGCCGCGGTTCTCCGGGAAGAGGTCATCGTCCACCTCCAGGTGCAGGGCCCCCGAGAAGCCCACCGGGTAGCCTCGGGCCTGGAGCACGGCGGGCACATCCAGCATGCGCAGCATCCAGGTGAAGTGGTGCTTCACCTCGTACGTCTGCTCGCGCAGGAGGAAGAGGAGTGGATCCGCCGGCCCGCCCCGCCACACCACCTCCCGGGCCAGGGAGCGGTGATCTCCAATGAAGCTCAGCAGCCGCCGGCCCGCGGCCGGGGTGAGCGCGATCAGATCGCTGAGGCTCAACTCCTGGAGCAGGCCGTGGGGCTGGGTCCGGCGCGAGAGGTAGAGGTAGCCCTCGATGCCGGCGCTACCCTCCACGAGGTAGCCATAGGCCGTCTCCCCCCGGGGGTGCGTGACGCGATTCCAGGTGTAGGCCGTGCGGTCGATCCACCCCTGCTGCCGCTGCGCATAGCGGCGGTAGACCTCGCGGATGGCTGGCAGGTCGGAGACCTCCACGGGCCGCAACGCGAGGGAGCGCTCCTGGAAATCGAGCCCATGGACCTGCACGCGAATCTCGAAGCGCGAGCCGGACTGCTCGAAGCCCACGCGCCGGTAGAGCGGCTGGGTGGCCGGGTAGAGGCTGGCGAGGGGGACGCCCTGGCCGCGCAGCTCGCGGAGGGCCGCCTGCATGAGCCGGGTGGCCGTGCCCTGGCCGCGGCGAGCGGGTGCCACGCCCACCCCGCCGATGCCCACCATGGGCACCCGGCGCCCGTTGAACCACTGCCCCATGGGGATGAGGACGATGGTCGCGGCCACCTGGCCCCCCTCGCGCAGCACCCGCAGCTGGGCCTCCGCGGCCTCGACCTTCTGCTGCCAGCCCCGGGACTCCTCGGGCGGGAGGGCAAAGGCCTGATTCCTGATGTCCTCCGCCGCGGCGAGCTCCCGCTCCCCTCGAGGCGGGCCAAAGTCCGGTGCCTTCGTGTCCACGCTGTCCTCCTGGAGTCAGAGGAGGCACAGCCTACCCGGCGGGCAGGCGTGCCAGGGCCTCTTCCGCCGTCTTCTCGTTCCCATGCCGCTGGACAACCCGTTCCGCATGGTTACAGGGGAAGGCGATCGCGCCCCGCGATGGGCGCCCGGAGGAAACATGTCCGTCGACACCCAGCGGGAAACCCACAAGTTCCAGGCGGAGATCAACCAGCTCCTGAACCTGGTCATCAACTCGCTCTACAGCCATAAGGAGATCTTCCTGCGCGAGCTGGTCTCGAACGCGTCGGACGCGCTCGACAAGCTGCGCTTCCGCTCCGTCACCGAGCCCGAGCTGCTCGAGGGGGCCTCCGAGCTGGAGATCCGCCTCATTCCGGACGCGGAGAAGGGCACGCTGACCATCGAGGACACCGGCATCGGCATGACGCGCGACGAGCTGGTGAAGAACCTGGGCACCATCGCCCACTCCGGCTCGCGCGAGTTCCTGGAGCTGGTGGCGCAGCGGGGCCAGAAGGATGTCAACCTGATTGGCCAGTTCGGCGTGGGCTTCTACAGCGCCTATCTGGTGGCGGACCAGGTCGAGGTGGTGAGCCGCGCGGCGGGCAAGGAGTCCCAGGCCTGGAAGTGGGCCTCGGACGCCAAGGGCTCCTTCACGGTGGAGCCGGCCGAGCGCACCACGCGCGGCACCTCCATCACCCTGCACCTCAAGGAGGACCAGAAGGAGTTCCTCCAGGAGTGGCGCCTGCGCGAGCTGGTGAAGCAGTACTCGGACTACGTCAACCACCCCATCAAGCTCCAGGTGAAGAAGACCACCGGCGAGGGGGACGCGCAGAAGACGGAGACGGCGCTCGAGGTGGTCAACAAGGCCAGCGCCCTGTGGCAGCGGTCCAAGAGTGAGATCACCGACGAGCAGTACCAGGAGTTCTACAAGCACCTCTCGCACGACTGGGAGCCGCCGCTGGCGTGGGCGCACTTCCGCACCGAGGGCAACCAGGTCTTCACCGGCCTGCTCTTCCTGCCGAAGAATCCGCCCTTCGACTTGAACGCGGCCCAGCAGCGCGGGGTGCGGCTGTTCGTCAAGCGCGTGCTCATCATGGACCGCTGCGAGGAGATGCTGCCGCAGTGGCTGCGCTTCGTGCGGGGCGTGGTGGACTCGGATGACCTGCCGCTCAACGTGTCGCGCGAGCTGCTGCAGGACTCGGCGGTGGTGCAGGCCATCCGCAAGCACGTGACGAAGAAGACATTGGACATGCTGGAGAAGCTGGCCAAGGACAAGCCAGAGGACTACCGGACGTTCTGGAAGAGCTTCGGCACGGTGCTCAAGGAGGGCCTGGCCGTCGACACCGAGTACCGCGAGAAGCTGGGCACGCTGGTGCGCTACGAGAGCTCGCGCGAGGAGGGGCTCACCTCGCTGGCGGACTACGTGTCACGGATGAAGGAGGGCCAGAAGGCCATCTATTACGTCTTCGGCGAGTCCCGGAAGGCGGTGGTGGACTCCCCGCACCTCGAGACGCTGAAGAAGCGCGGGTACGAGGTGCTGTACATGACGGACCCGGTGGACGAGTGGGCCACGCAGGGGCTGAGGGACTTCCAGGACAAGCCGCTGGTGTCGGCGATGCACGCGGACCTGAAGCTCGAGGAGACGGAGGAGGAGAAGCGCGAGAAGGAGCAGCGCGCCAAGGGGCTGGGGCCGCTGGCGGACCGGATGAAGGAGGTGCTCAAGGAGCACGTCCGCGAGGTGCGCGTGTCGGACCGGCTCACGGACTCGCCGTGCTGCCTGGTGGTGCCCGAGGGCGGCTCGCACGCCTTCGTGGAGCGGCTGCTGCGTGAGCGCGGCCGGAGCGTGCCGCGCGTGAAGCGGATTCTCGAGGTCAACCCCTCCCACCCCATCGTCGAGCACCTGAAGGCGCTGCAGGAGAAGGAGCCGGCGTCCCCGCAGGTGACGGAGTGGGTGGAGATGCTCTACGACCAGGCCCTGCTCACCGAGGGCAGCAGCGTGGAGGATCCGAACCGCTTCGCCCGGCGCATGACGGCGCTGATGACGGAGCTGGCGGCGCACTCGCCCGTGAAGGGCACGCACACGCCCGCGGGCGCGGTGGCCGCCGGTCCCGAGACGCCGCTGCCGCGTAACTGAGGGTAAGGCTGCGACGATTTCCCCTCTCCCTTCGGGAGAGGGACGGGGTGAGGGTGCCAGGGCCCCGGGTTGAGCCCCCTGTCCACACTGAGGGCCACGGGTTGGAAGAACGGGCTCGGATACCCTCACCCCAACCCTCTCCCGGGGGGAGAGGGAGCATCGCTCTGAAGGGGGTTGGAGCCGGTTCAGCGCCCGCCCCGGCGGCGGGCCTCGGCATCCATCACCCGCTTCTCCACCTTCACGCGAGCGAAGTTGGAGAACAGCCCGTCCGGCTGCATTCCCTGCAGCGCCCGCATCTGCTGCCGCAAATCCTCCAGCGTCTTCTCCGCCCGGGCCCGGCGCGTGGCCAGCTCCGCGCTCGAGGCGAAGCGGATGGACAGCAGCGTGTCCACGTCCACCCGGCCATCCAACTCGCGCTCCTGCAGCTCGAGGGAGATGGGACGCGGCGCCGGGTCCTCCAGTGTCCTCGCCACCAGGGCGCGCAGCTCCTGGGCCCCCGCGCGCAGGGTGTCCGCGTCCGTGGCGGCCTCCAGCCGCTCCATGCCCGCGGCCAGTGCCTCCACCAGCGGCGTCACCGCCTGACGGCCCGGCGGCGACAGCAACTGCGTGACGTAGGCATCCATCCCGTCCCCACCGGCCTGCTCCACCACCTGCCGCAGCAGCGGGAGCCAGTCCGCCTTGAGCTGCTCGCGCACCGGCCCCACCGGGGCCTTGTCCCGCCCGGCCTTCTGCAGCGCCTCGTCCAGGCCCTTCAGCACGGCCTCGGCCGGGAGCACGCCCCGGGGCGCGGCGGAGCGATCATGCCAGCGGCTCTGCCTCACCTCCGGCGCCACCCCGGTGAAGGCCGGGCTGCCCGGGCTCGTCGTCTCTCCGTTGAGCGACGGCATGCCAGGGTTGCCCCGAGGCTTGTCGAAGACCGGGCGCCCCGGGTTGGTGGGCACATCCGACGTGTCGAAGCCATCCCCTCCCCGGCGCGCGGGGGCTCGCGGCATCAGGAGCTTGCGCGGCTCGATCTTCGTGGGCTCGTCGTCGTCATGCCCTAGCGGCACACCCCGGGGGGGAACCTTTGGTTTCGACGGCGGTGGCGGCATGGGGCTCCTGGACGCCATGTTGCTACGGCATGGCACGGCAAGGAAAGCCGCCCGGGGTAGGATGCTCGCGGATGCCGCGTGCCCCCCATGCCCCTCACGTCCTCGACGAGGAGGCGCTCGTCCACCAGTTCCCCGGTCTCGACCGGCGCGCGCTCGGTGCCTTCTACACCCCCGCACCGCTCGTGGAGCGCACCCTCGCGCTCGCCCTCGCGCACGCCGGGGACGGGCCGCTCGCGGTGGTGGACCCCGCTTGTGGTGCCGGGGCCTTCCTCGCCGCCGCCGCCCGCGCCCGCCCCGAGGCCCACCTCTCCGGCCTGGAGCTCTCCCCCGAGGTCGCCCGCGCCTGCCAGGCCCGCGTGCCCGGCGCCGACATCCGCCCCGGAGATGCCCTGCGCGGCGGGCTCGAGCCCCTGCTCGCGAGCCTCCCCCCGGCACGCCACGAGGTGTGGATCGGCAACCCGCCCTACAACGGCACCTCCTCGCTCCTGAAGGACCGCGAGGCCTACGCCCGGCTCCGCGCCCTGCTCCCGCTCGCGCTCCCCCAGGGCACCAGCCTGCGCGATGACTTCGCCTTCTTCCTGCTGCTCGCCGCGCACCGGCTCTCCTCCCGCACCGGCGTCCTCGCCTTCATCACCCCCACCAGCCTCCTCGACGCCTTCCTCTACGCCCCCCTGCGCGCCACCCTGCTGCGCATGCTGTGCCTGCGCGAGGTCGTGGACCTCGGCCCCGGTGCCTTCGCCGGTGCCCAGGTCCGCACCTGCATCACCGTGTGGACCTCTCCCCCGGACTCGCGGATACGGCCCGTGTACTCACGGCACCAGGGCTCACGGCTCGAGTACACCCGGCACCCTCACCCCGTCCCTCTCCCAGAGGGCGAGGGGAAATTGGAGCCCTTCGTTCCCGAGGCTCCCGAGTGGCGTCTCGCTCCCACTCCTCCCGAAGCCGCGGAGCTGGATGCCCGCTGGCGCGCGGAGGGCGAGCCCCTCGATACGCTCGTCCCCGTCAGTCTCCCGGGCGTGAAGACGCGCTTCGATGAGCTGCTGGTGGACGTGGACCCGCTGCGGCTCCTCGCCCGGCTCGAGGACTTCGCCCGCACGCCCCCGGAGGCCCTCGAGGACTTCGCCCGGACCCATGCCATTCCCCCGGCCCTGCTGCCCAAGCTGCGGGCCTTGAAGGAGGGGCCTCCCTTCAACGTGGACCCCTCCTGTGTGCGCCCCTTCTTCCGCTACGCCGGGGCGCGCCACCGCGGCACCCTCCCCCCCGAGTCCCGTGCCTTCTGCTACCTGGACCGGCGCCTCATCCCCCGCGGCGACCACCGCCTGCGCGGTCCGTGGGATCCCCATCGCGGCGCGGTGAAGCTCCTCTTCAACGTGCGCGAGTTGCCCCTCTCCGCCGCGCTCCTCGAGGAGGAGGGCTGCGTGCACGACCACCGCCATGCCCGCTTCGCGCCCCTGCTCGTGCCCCAGCGCGTGCGCGACGAGGGCCTCGACATCACCCGCGTCACCCGCTCCGAGGCGGCGCTGGGCCCCCTCGTGCCCAACCTCTCGCCCCGAGGGCTGGCCTGGGCGGAGCGGCTCGGCGGCCCGCTCGCCGCCTACCAGGCAATCGTGCACTTCCTCAACGGCCCCGACGTACAGCGGCGCTGGGCTCCCGTGTACGGCGCCTCCCGTGTCGTGCCCGTCCCCCTGGCTGCTCTCCAGCCTTGAGGAACACGCCCAGCGAATTAGTGTCCACCTTCACTCTCGGTCCGGAAGTCCGGAATCGGGAATTCCCGCAGTGAAGGAGACATCGTCCATGAAGACTCGCGCGTTGCTCACCGCTGCTGTCCTCTGCATCGCTGGCCCGGCGTTCGCCCAGGGCAAGGCTCCCGCCGCCAAGGAGAAGGCCGCCGCCAAGAAGGAGGAAGCCGCCGCCAAGAAGGAGGAGAAGATGGCCGCCGCGGGCGCTACCGCCCGGGCCGAGCTGAAGGACCAGAAGGGCCAGCCCGTGGGCGAGGTGACGCTCACCGAGACGCCCCACGGCGTCCTCATCAAGGGCTCGCTCTCCAACATCCCCGCGGGCGAGCACGCCATCCACGTCCACGAGGTGGGCAAGTGCGAGGCCCCCTTCCAGACCGCCGGTGGCCACCTCAACCCGGGCAAGAAGAAGCACGGCCTGCTGGCGGCCGAGGGCAAGCACGAGGGCGACCTGCCCAACCTGTACGTGGGCGCCGACGGCAAGGTGCAGTTCGACGCCTTCGCCCACGACCTCAAGCTGAAGGACCTCCAGGACCAGGACGGCGCGGCCGTCGTCGTCCACGCGGGAGTGGACGACTACAAGAGCGATCCGGCCGGCAACGCGGGTGACCGCATCGCCTGCGGCGTCGTGCAGGTGCAGAAGTAGCCGTCCCGTTGGAGTGAGGGGCTGGGAAGCATCCCGGCCCGGCCCCTCACACGTCCCGGTAGCCGCCGTCCACCGCCAGGTCCCCGGCCGTCATGAAGGAGGACTCGTCGCTGGCCAGGAAGAGCGCGGCCCGGGCGACCTCGTCGAGCCGGCCCAGGCGGCCCAAGGGCGTCGCGGCCTTCACCAGGCTGTAGAAGCCCTCGACGGCCTCCGGGGGCACGCCCATCTTCCCCTGGAACTCGGTGGGCACCAGGCCCGGGCTGAGGGCGTTGACGCGGATGGAGCGCGGCCCCAGCTCGACCGCCAGCGTGCGCGCCAGCGAGCGCACCGCGGCCTTGGTGGCGAAGTAGATCGTGCTCGCGGGCGCGCCCTTGGTGCTCACGACCGAGGCATTGAGGATGACGCTGGAGCCCGGCTTCAGCAGCCCCACCAGCTTCTGCACGGTGAAGAAGAGGCCCTTGACGTTGGTGCCGAACACGTCGTCGAAGAAGGCCTCGGTGACCTTCTCCAGGGGCACCGCTCCGCCGATGCCCGCGTTGGCGAAGAGCACGTCCACATGCCCGAAGGTCTCCTGGGCCCGCCGTGCCAGCATGTCGAGGTCCTCCAGCCTGCGCACGTCCGCGCGCACGGGAATGGCGGCCGCCCCGAGCTCCCGCGCGGAAGCCTCGAGCCGCTCCGCGTTCTTGCCGGTGATGATCACCCGCGCTCCTTCCTGGATGAAGGCCCGCGCGGTGGCGAAACCGATGCCGGTGGAGCCACCGGTGATGACGGCGGTCTTGTTGGACAGGCGCTGCGTCGTGGACATGTCTTCTCCCTGAGAAGCCACCACTCTACAGCGGCGGAGCCGGGCCTCCCGCCACGGCCGAGAGATCCAACTGCGTCCCCTCCCGCGGCGGCGTGAGCCGGCGCAGCACGCCCTCGCGCGAGTGCAGGAACACGAGCGAGGGATGCTCGAGCGGTACATCGAACTCGAAGCCCAGCCGGGTCGGCCCCTGGGCATCGGCGGCCAGCACCGTCACCCGCATGCCCTCCAGCTTCACCTGCGCGCCCTCGCCGAGCATGTGCTCCGGAGAGCGGAGCGTCTGCTCGGCCTCGGTGGCGAGGAAGTGGCCTCCGCCGGGGAGCTCCAGCGCGAGCGAGGTGGGCCCGGTGCGGGTGACGATGGGGGACTCCTGCACCAGGGACAGAGGCCACCAGGAGCGCGGGAGCGACTGGCCTTGCAAGGCCCACCGGACGGGGACGTACAGGAGTACGCCGATGTCTCTCGCATCGAGGATCACCACCCGCTGAGACGCGAGGCGCGCGGAGTCCAGCTCGCTCCTCACCTGTTGCGCCATCTGCTCGGTGTCCGTGCCGAGCTTGCGGATCATCATCGACATCGCGGGCCAACTCAGCGGGGCGAGGACGAGGTGGAACAGCGCGAGCACCGCCCCCGCGACGGCGACGCCTCGCGGACGCCAGCCCTGCCCGCGCGAGCGCCATGCATGGCGGAGCACCACGGCCAGCAGCACCGAGGCGCCCAGGCTCGGCACGAAGAGCAACCGGCCCATGGGCATGCTGGAGGTCACGGGCAGCAGGGACAGTGCAGCGCCAGCGGAGAGCCAGCGGCAGTGCCGGCGCTCCTCCTCGGAGAGGCCGGGCCGGGCGGAGCGCACCAGCACGGCGAACACCGCGAGCCCGGCCAGACCCAGGCCCACCAGCGCGGGCCGGCTGGCCGCGTTGATACCCCAGAGGTCCACGGGCACACCCAGCAGCCCGCCGATGAGCGCGGGCACCCGGCCGAGCGCGGCCACCAGGTAGCGTCCGGGCTCGCCCACCGGGTCCAGGTACATGGAGGACCCGTAGGCCCCGTACCCGAGCGCCTTGTACATACCGAGGTAGGCGACCGCGAGCACCGCCGCCGGGGCGACCGCGCGAATCCGCTCCGCCACCGGGCCCCGGGCGCCGGACAGCTCATAGGCCAGCACGTAGGCGAAGACGCCCAGCGCCGACTCTCCCGCCGTCAGGCTCACGGCGAGCGCGACGAGCGACAGCGGCAGGGCCCAACGCTTTCCGGACTCGCGCCACTCGAGGTGCAGCCCCAGGCCCACCAGGGCCAGGGCGGTGGACACCAGGGCGTTGCGGTTGGAGATCCACCCCACCGGGAGCAGGTGCGCGTCGTCCACGGCGAACAGGAGCAGCGCGAGCACCGCCAGGGACCCGGGCATCAAACGCCGCAGCAGCACCCCGAAGAGGGCCACCACGCCGAGGTACCAGGCCACCGAGTGGAGGTGATAGCCCACCGCGTTGCGTCCGAAGAGGCGGTAGTCCAACGTCTCGAGCGCGCTCGACAGGGGACGCCAGAAGACGATCTTCAACTCGGGCAGCGTCCACCAGGGATAGGGCCCCTCCTGCACGATGCGCCGCATGCCCTCGGGGTCCCCTCCGGCGAAGCGGAAGAGGTCCATGGGCGAGCCCAGGGGCCACCTGCCCTCGAAGATGAGGAGGTGCAGGTTGTCATCCAGGGCGAACCCCATGCCCAGCGTGGGCAGGGCGAGCACCAGGGCAACGGCGAGGGCGACCCAGAGGGCCCGGGGAGAATCGAACCAGCGCTTCGAGGAGGAGCCGTCCATGGTGACGTGGCCACCGACAACGCTGCCACGTCCCGGGTTCCCAACCGAAGCTCAGTGCCACTGCTCCTGGCCCGCCACCCAGGTGGCGAGCACCGTGAGGTCCTCCCGGAGCAGCGTGAGGTCGGCGCGATAGCCCGGCGCCAGCCGGCCCAGGTGTCCGTCCAACCCGAGGTAGCTCGCGGGATGGAGCGACGCCATGCGCAGGCACTCCTCGAGTGGCAGCCCGAGCAGCCGGACGGCATTGCGCACCGCCGTCACCATGTCGATGTCGGCACCGGCCAGCGTGCCGTTCTCGGTCACCAGCCGGCCCTCCCGGCGCAGGATGGTGCGGCCATACAGGGTGAACGAGTCCGCCTCGGTGCCGACTGGAGGCATCGCATCGGTGACCAGGAAGACGCGGCCGGGCGGCTTGACCTTCAAGAGCAGACGCAGCATCGCCGGATGGACGTGGATGCCATCGGCGATGACCCCGCACCATGCCTCGTCGGCCTCGAGGGCGGCCACCACCGGGCCCGGCTTACGGCTCTGCGCGGGCGGCATGGCGTTGAACAGGTGCGTGAAACCCCGTACGCCAGCCGCCAGGGCCGCGCGCGTCCGCTCGTACGTCGCCGCCGTGTGACCCGCCGAGAGCACCACCCCCGCCGAGGCGAGCCGCCCGATGACGGCATCGTCGACACACTCCGGCGCCAACGTCACCACCAGCCGTCCGCCCTGCCCCGCCAGACGCTCCGGCAGCGCACTGAGGTAGTCGACATCCCCCGCATCGGGCGCACGGATGAAGAGCGACTCGTGAACCCCCGGCCGTTCGCCACTGATGAAGGGACCTTCCAGGTGGATGCCGAGCACTCCGCTGGCAGGCCGGGCCATGGCCTCGAGGACGGCCTCGCAGGCCTGGCGCATCCGGGCCGGCTCGTCGGTGATGAAGGTGGGCAACAGCCCGGTGGTACCGGAGCGCCGGGCCGCCGCCGCGATGGCGAGCGCCGCCTCCACGGTGGGCGTGTCGTTGAACAGCACGCCTCCGGCTCCGTTGACCTGGGCATCGAGGAAACCCGGCACCAGTAGCGTTCCCTCGGGCAACCGCACCACCGGGGCTCCGGCCGGGACCGCATCCATGGGCACCACGGCGCTGATGCGCTCGCCCTCGAGCACCACCGCGTGGTCCTCGAGCATGCGCTCGCCGGTGAAGAGCCGTGCCCCCGCGAGAATCCGTTTCATCACACGGTCTCCGTCACCTTGCGCAGGTGCGCGGGGACGTCCGGGTCCATTCCACGCGCCACCGCCAGCCGGTGGACCGACATGTAGAAGCTCTGCACCTGGCACAGGGGCGCGATGGCGCTCGGCACCCCGGGGACGACGGGCAGCGGCTCGGCGCCCGGCACCGCGAGCACCGAGCGGACCTCCGCCCCCAGCTCCACCATGCGGCGCACCACGCTCCGCGTCCCCTCCGCCGAGCCATCCTCCTGCCCCAGGGCCAGCACGGGGAAGCCGCGGCCCACCAGGGCGAGCGGGCCATGGATGACCTCGGCGGTGCTGAAGGCCTCGGCGTGCAGCCGGCAGGTCTCCTTGAATTTGAGCGCCATCTCGAGCGCCGCGCCGAGCCCCATCCCCCGCCCGAGCACGAACAGGTTGTGCGCACCGGTGAGCCGCTCGAGCGCCGGCCACCAGTCCAACTCTCGCGCCGCCTCCAGGGCCTCCGGCAGCCGGGAGACCGCGTCCCGCAGCACCGCCTCGCCGGACCAGTGCGCCACCAACTGCAGGAACGCGAGGCCGGAGAGGATGTACGACTTCGTGGCGGCGACGCTCTGCTCGGGGCCGGCGGACAGCGGCAACCCGATGTCGCACAGGGAGAAGAGCGGAGAGTCCTCGTTGTTGACGAAGCCGATGACCAGCGCGCCTCCCGCGCGGGCCGCTTCCGTCAGCCGCAGCAGGTCGGGACTGCGGCCGGACTGCGACACGGCGATGAAGAGGCACTCCCGCAGGTCCAGGCCCCGGGTGTTGTAGACGGAGGCCACGCTCGGCCCCACCGAGGCCACGGCGCGCCCCAGCGTGGTCTCGATCAGATACTTGCCATAGCTGGCCGCGTGGTCGGAACTGCCGCGCGCGCAGGTGACGACGAAACGGGGAGGCCGCTGGCGCAGCCGCTCACCCAGCTGGGCGAAGGCCCCCTCGCAACGGGAGATCTGCCGGCGAGCGGCCTCCGCCGACTGGGCGGCCTCGAGGGCCATGGCGGGAAGGGAGGAAGTGTTCACCCTCCCAATCTAATACCCACCGCTCGCCTGGGGAGACCCCACGGCCGGCGAGCGTGCTCAACGGCACAGAGGCGGCGAGGACGCACTGGCGCTGCTGGCGAGGAGGTTGAGGAACTCGCTCGCCTGGGGCTCCTTCCCGCTGGCCCAGAGCGCGGACTCCGCCCAGCACTGCACCCAGGGGGTGCTCCAGTCCGCCGGGAGCGCACCGCACTGGTTCCGGCGCCAGGCCCCCCGCGCCTCGGCATCCCGCTTCACCGCCGCCACCACGTAGGGCGTGAGCTGCGCGACGAAGGCGTCCGCGTAGGCCTGGTCGGACGGCACCACCAGCGGATCCGGCGAGAGCCCCCCGGGCCGGAAGCCCACGTGCTCCTGGTCCTGGAAGCGCAGCGCTCCCGCTCCCTGGGCGGGCTCGGCGGACGGCGTGCTCGACTGGAGCCTGAAGCGGTAGCTCGACGACCACTGATAGGTCCACACGGAATAGGTGAAGGTGTCGTAGACGTCCTCGGTCACCGTCGCGGGCGTGTTGGACAGGTGCTTGCGCGCCGCGCTGAGCTCACTCTGGGCGCTGGAGTAGTCGCTGGCGGCATCGCTGGCTTCGTCGCAGACTTTCTTCTTGTTGCTGGAGGGCTCGGGGCAGCCCACGCAGCTCGCCTCGTGCGTGTGCTTCGCCTCCTCGCACTCGGCCTCCTTGTCCTTCTTCCGCTTCTCGGCCCCCGCCAGGGCGCTCTCGGCGCTCGAGACGCGCTCTTCGGCCCTGCCGTACTCGGGATTGTCGACCTGCCGCGTGCCGCTGACGTAGTCCAGGTTGCGCACGTCCTCGGAGACGGTCTGCACGGCGCGCTGGATGAGCGCATCCACCCAGACCTGGAACACATCCGGCTGGCCGGGCCTCGTTCCGGTGGACGCGCACCGCGCCCAGGAAGGCAGCTGCGAGGACATGCGCTCACACAGGTCGGAGAGCCCCTGGGCGATCCGGGGCGCCATCGAGCCCTCGAGATGGGTCATGACGGGGATGGCGCTCTGCTCGAGGAAGCTCTGCCGGGCCTGGTTGACCCGCGAGGCCGTCTGCGGGGCGGGCGCGAGGCACTGCGCCGCGGACATCAGCACGGAGGAGGCCCCGTGCGAGCCCTCGCCCCGGGCGGTGGTGGCGAGGTTCGCGAAGCGCGAGGCGAGCTGGGCCGCGCGCTCCGAGAGGAGCGTCTGATAGCTGGGGACGGGGAGTTGGTGGCCGCGGGACTGGAGACAGGCCAGTCCGGCCACCGCCGTGGCCACCGGGCCGTCCGCCTGCCACTTCGCGCAGCGCTCCACATGAAGCTGGCTGGCCTTCTCGAGCAGCGTGTTGACCTCGGCATGGCCGGGGATGAGGTCCTTGGCGTCCAGAAGCGGAGGGAGGCACCGGTCGAGCTCCCCCGCCTCGCACGGCGGGCGCGCGGACTCGAGGGCCTGGTCCGTGGCCTTCTGCGCGAAGATGGGGAAGCGGCCACACGCGTCCTTGTCATCGGGAGCGGCGGCACAGGCGGTCCGGTAGGCGCGGGCCGCGGTCAGGAAGTCACCGCGAATCGCCGCCTCCCGGGCCTGGGCCATGGCCTCACGGTAAGCGGTGTTACAGCCACTCGAGGCGAGGAGCGCGAGCAACAGGGAGAAGCGCGACAGCAGGGGATGAGAACGCATGTGGACGCGAGAACGCTGAAGAAAGGACACGGCGTGAAAGCCTGGACGTCGAAACAGGCCACTTATTCAGCGTCGCGCCCCCAAAACGTTCCCGCATCCTACCCTCCCCTGGAGGCGGAGTGCGTTCACCCCCGGTCCAGTACACTCCGGTGTGGTAGGACTCGGGCCCATGACCAGGTACGTCGCACTGCTGCGTGGGATCAACGTCGGTGGGAACAAGAAGGTCCCCATGGCGCGGCTCCGGGAGCTGATGGAAGGAATCGGCTACACCGATGTCGCCACCCTCCTCCAGAGCGGCAACGCCGTCTTCACGAGCAAGGAGAAGAGCCCGGCGAAGGTCGGCAAGCAGCTCGAGGCGGCCATCGCCAAGGAGTTCGGCTTCGAGGTCGCCGTCGTCATCCGGACGAGGGATGAGCTGGAAGCGGTGATCCAGGCGAACCCGCTCCCCGATGCCGAGGACACCCCCTCCCAGTTCCTCGTGACGTTCCTGTCCGACGTCCCCGAGCCGAAGCGGTTCGAGCAGATCGACGCGGCGGCGTACCTGCCGGACGAGTTCCGCCTGGTCGGGCGGGAGATCTACGCCCGGTTCCCGAAGGGCGTCGGGAATTCGAAGCTGGCCACCGTGCTCGGCGGGACGCGCCTGGGAGTCACTCCGACCGCCCGCAACTGGAGCACCGTCACCAAGCTCCTGGAGCTGGCCGACGCGCCTCAGTCCCGCTCGTAGAAGCTTCCCCGGAGAAGACACGCCACCGCACGCCGGCTCGCCTCGAAGTGGGGCTGGGGAAGCCGGCGAGGATCGTACCAACCCCATCCCGCGCACTTGTCGGGCTCCAGGACCGTGGGCTCTCCGCGGAACTGGTTCGCGTACAGGATGACCGAGATGTGGTGCTTGCCGGTCCGCTCGAACGTCTCGAGGTTGTTGGTGAGGGCGATGACCCTCGGGTCGATCAACTCCAGACCCGTCTCCTCCCGGACCTCCCGGATGGCGCCCTGCTCGAAGGTCTCGCCCGCCTCCAGGAGCCCGCCCGGAATGGAGTAGTGGCCCTCCTGCCAGCCTTTGCGCAGGCCCAGCAGGATCTCCTCCCCCCGTTGGATGATGACCCCCAGCCCGACGGAGGGACGCTCCGCGTTCCTGCTCAGGGTGGGCACGCTCAAGCCCCCCGTGCCTTCCCACTGGCGAGCAGTGCAACGAGATCGACCCCGCTCCAGAGCCGCTCGCGCATCTCACGCGAGTCCGCCAGCGCACGCGCGCCTCGCGGCGTGACGGCGAACATGCGCCGGGAAGCGCCAGCGCTTGCTTCGCCTCGCTCCGACGCGACCAGCCCCTTCACCTCGAGCCGGTCCAGCGTGGCGTACACCGCGCCGATCGCCACCTCGCGCCCGGTCACCTCCTCCAGCTCCCGGCGGACGGCCATTCCATAGGCGCCACTTCCGCCGGATGCACGCCCGGTGCGCACCACGGCGAGCAGTACCTGCTCCTCGAAGGTGCCGAGTGGCGCGTCCGACGTCGTACCAGGTGAGGGCGGCACGGATGGTTCCTCCTCTTGCAACGGCCAGTAGTGACAGGTGGAACGGGCGGGAGTCTATCCCTCGCGGAACACGGCGGCGGGATCCAGGCGGCTGGCGCGCCAGGCGGGCAGCAGCGCCGCGGCGACGCCGACGGCCAGCAGCGCCAGGGTGGCCCCCGCGAGCGACAGCGGGTCCACCGCGCTCACCCCGTACAGGAACGCGGAGAGCAGTCGTGACAGCACGAGCGCCGCGCCAATACCGAGCACGCTCCCGAGCAGCACCAGCGTCCCTCCCCGGCGCACCACCTGGGCCACCACGCGCGACGGACGCAGCCCGAGGGCGATGCAGATGCCCAGGTCGCGCTGGCGTCGGCGGACGAAGTGGGCGGTGACGCCGTAGACACCCACCGCGCCGAGCCCCACCGCGAGGGCCGTGAGGAGCGCGAGGACCGACATCACCTGCCGCGCGGGACCAATCGCCTGCGAGAACACCGCCTCGAGGGTGGTGGCGCGATGCACGGCCACGGACGGGGCGGTGGCGGCGATCTGCCGGCGGGCGTCATCGAGCACCGACGCGGGCTCGTGGCCCGGCTGCGTACGGAGCACCAGCGTGTGCCGAGCCGGCGTGTAGGCCGTCACCTGCGCGTAGAGCATGTAACGCGCCGGAACGGGGCCATCGGTGAGGGCCGCCTCCGCCACGTCCTCCACCACGCCGACGATCCGCTCTCCCCCTTCGAATCCCGCGCTGATGCGCCGCCCGATGGGGCTCTCCCCGGGGAAGTACTTCGCGGCGAGCGCCTGATTGATGACCACGGCGCGCTCCGTGTCCTCCCGGTCGTCGGCACTCAGCAGACGTCCCTCGACCAGCTGAATGCCCATCGTCTGGAAATACCCGGGCGTCACCAGCCGCACGGAGGTGGTGGAGGAGGGAAGGTCCGGCTTGTCCTCGAGCCGGATGCCCCAGTTGTCGCCAGAGCCTCGCAGGGGCAGCTTCTGGGCGGCTCCGGCCGCGCGGACTCCCGGCAGCACCGAGAGGGCCGTCTCCAGCTCCGCCAGCATCTGCCGCCGCTTCTCGGGAGCGACGTTCGCCTCCATCACCACGTCCACGACCGCCACCTGCCCGGTGTCCACGCCCGGATCAATGGAGCGCAGGTTCGCCACCGAGCGCACCAGCAGCCCGGCCCCCGCCGTCAGCAGCACCGCGAGCGCCACCTGCCCCACCACCAGCGCCCCCTCGGTCCTCCCGCCGCGTGCGCCAATCCCGCCCGTACGCGAGTGGCCGAGCGCGCGCTGCGGATCCGACTTGCGCAACGAGCGTGCCGGCAGCCACGCCACCGCGAGCGCCGCGGCGAGCGCCAGCACGAGCGCTGCGAAGAACACGCCCCAATCCAGTGAGCCACGTGGGGCGAGGGGTCCGAGCGGAAGCGCGTCGGTGAGCAACTGGAAGCCCTGGGCGGCGATCAGCGCGCCCACCCCGGCGGCGGCCAGTCCCAGCAGGAGCGCCTCCACGAGGAGCTGCTGCGTCATCCGGCGGCTGTCGGCCCCGAGCGCCACACGGACGGCGAGCTCGGTGGCGCGGCTGTCCACCTGCCCCAGCATCAGAGCGGCGACGTTGGCGCACGCGATGAGCAGCAGCACGGCCATGGCCACGAGCGTCGCGAGCAACGGCAACTGGAGCGGCCCGAGCAGGTACTCGCGCAGGGGCGTCACGGCGGGCGCGCGCGTCTTGTCCCATTGGGCCGGGTAGGTGAAGCGCTCGCGCAGCCGCGAGGTGAGCCGCTCCAGGGCCAGGCCGAGCGCGGGTCCATCGGTCCCGGGCGCGCGCCGTCCCACCAGCGTGTAGTTGCCGGAGCCGTCCTCTTCGTTGAGCGGCTCCACCACCCAGGCGCGCACCGTCGGGTCCGGGAACCAGAAGCCCTTGGGCATCACGCCCACCACCGTGTGCGCCCGCCCATCCAGCTCCACGTTGCTTCCCACCAGCGACGGCTGTCCGCCGAGCGTCTCGAAGAGCGCCTGGCTGAGGACCACCGCTGGCGCTGCACCCGGACGGTCTTCGTTGGGCTCGAAGGCGCGCCCGATGACGGGACGCACCCCGAGCACGTCGAAGAGCGCGGCGCTCGTGGAGACCGCCGGCACCAGCTCCGGAGACGCGTCCGCTCCGCGCCGCAGCGGCAGCTCCCGCGCGCGGTACGCCGCGACGGCACTGAAGCCGGACCACTCGGAAGACAGGTGGAGGACCTCCTGCTCGGACCACTCCCCCCGCCCCCAGAACAGGGCGAGCCGCTCCTCCGCGGGATACGGGAGCGGCGTCAGCAGCAGCCCACGCACCAGCCCGAAGGCCGCCGCCGTGCCTCCCACGCCGATCGCGAGGGTGAGGATGGCCAGCAGTGCATAGGTCGGACGCGAGCGCAGCCGCCGCACCGCGTACCGCAGATCCATGATGAGGCTCTCCATGGGGGGCCCTCCAGGGCGTAGGCGACTGGAGGCCGGCTCGAAACCGGTCCAGCCGCGAGAGAACGTCCGCCGCACCAGCGGCGGCACCGAACCGAGCACCTGCCGCCACAGCCATGCGCGCGCGGCCCGGCGATCCTCCCGGGCCTCACGGACGGCGAACTCGGCGGAGAGCTCGGCGATCACCTCGTCCCGCTCGGCATACGGAAGCCACGCACGCAGCAAGGCCAGAGGCAGACGGGGAACCTCCAGGGAGCCTCCATTCCTCGGGTCGGACCGCTGCACACGCACCTCGTCTCGCTGGCGGGATTCAATTACTACAATGTAGAATACGAATCCAGCGGGGGACGATTGCGTGGGCCGTCAGGCCACCCGGGCCGATTGACGCTCAGTCACGAGTGGGAGCAGTTGCGGTGGAGGAGGCGGCTGTGGAGGCTGTGGCATGCTTCGCGGCCTTCCCATGACCCTGTCTCGTTCCGTTCCCGCCCTGTCCCTGCTCGCCCTCCTCTCGCTCGGCGCCTGCCGCAAGACCGAGCCCGCGAGCCCCGCTCCACTCCCCGCGCCCCAGAGCCAGAAGACGGTGGCCCCAGTGGTGGCGGCGCGCAGGGCCTTCCAGACGAAGCTCAAGGACGCGCCCACCGACCATGAGCCGGCCCCGCAGCCGCCCGCGGGGGTATTCGAGAAGGTGATGTACCCCGCGCCGCTCGGGAACAACGTGGCCTATGTCACCCCGGTCCGCGAGGGGCCCCGGCGGCCGGCCGTGCTGTGGATCCAGGGCGGCTTCAACTGGGGCATCGACGAGAGCGCCTGGGAGGAGAGCCCTCGCGACAACGATCAGAGTGCTCGCGCGTTCCGCGAGGCGGGCCTGGCGCTGATGATGCCGGCGCTGCGCGGCTGCAGCGGCAACCCCGGCTCCCGCGAGTACTTCCTCGGCGAGGTGGACGACGTGCTCGCCGCGCTCGACTTCCTGGCGCGCCGCCCCGACGTGGACCCCGAGCACATCTATCTCGGGGGCCACAGCACCGGCGGGACGATGGCCCTGCTCGCCGCGGCCAGCGGGCCCCACGTGCGGGGCGTCTTCGCCTTCGGTCCCGTCGCCGTCCCCAATTATGGGGAGACGGGCACCGCGTTGGACCGAGCCGCCGGGAAGGAACTGGCGATGCGCAGCCCGGTGGTCTTCATGGATCTCATCCGCGTGCCGACGTTGGTCATCGAGGGGGCCGAGCACGGCAACACCGCCTCCTTCGAGCCCCTGCGCAAGGCGGCGAAGGGCGCGCCCGTGCGGTTCGTCGCCGTGCCCGGAGGCACGCACTTCACCATCCTGGCACCGCTCACCGAGTTGCTGGCCCAGCGTATCCTCCGGGGCAATCCGGCCGAGCTGCCCACGGACCTGTCCGAGCAGGACGCGTTCCGGGCGATGCAGGGCCTCTAGCGGGCATGCGCTCCAGCACGGGACCGGGCAGCCGAGCGTCGCGGTGGAGGGCGCTGGAGTCTGGTGGGAGTGCTTTTCGCGGAGAAGTGCAGGATGCTCGTCGGTCACCCACTTCCTCCGACGCAAGGAGCGTCCATGAGAACACCGCTCGTCCTGCTCTCGCTGCTGGCCCTGACGTCCACGGCCTGTCCCGCTGTCATCGAGCCGCCGGACCCCGTCCCGACGGACGCCTTCGCACTGGACCCCGTCCCGCAGGGGCAGGGCTTCCAGTTCATCACCCGGGAGACCGAGGTCCCCCAGGGCGTCGAGCAGCAGGACTGCTACTTCTTCAAGGCAGGAGAGCTCGCCGCGGCCAACGGCATGCCGGCGAACGAGCCCCTCAACCTGCACCGCATCCAGATCTCCCAGCGGGATGGCTCGCACCACATGAACATCTACCGGGTGCGCACCATCGTGGGGCTGGACCCGGCCAACGGTGCCTTCCAGCCCGCCTCCAACGGCTCCGGGCCCTGCTTCAACAGCGCCAACTGGGCGGACTGGCCCTTGCTGGCCAACACCCAGCAGGATGGAACCATCGACTGGACGTATCCGGACGGGGTGGCCAACGTCATCCAGCCGGATGAATGGCTGATGTTGCAGTCGCACTTCGTCAACGCCTCCACCCAGAAGACGCCGCACAACTACGGCAAGGTCTGGGTGAACTTCTGGGGCATCCCCAAGGACCAGGTGAAGCACGAGCTGGGGACCATCTTCGCCACCAAGCAGTCCATCCGCGTCTGCACGAAGAACCCCACGCCGACGTTCGACGGGGTCTGCAATATCAACAACAAGAGCCCCGTGCAGATCATCGGGGCCAACGGCCACTTCCACAGCCGGGGCAAGCAGTTCCGGATCTACGCCTGGGATGGCTCGAGCCTCGAGCGGCCCTCGGAGAGCCAGCGCTTCTACACCTCGGAGACGTGGGATGATCCGCCCATGACGCGCTCGCCCGAGCTGGACATGACGCTGCCCGCGGGTGGTGGCATCTGGTACACGTGCAACTACGAGTGGACGCCTCCGCCCATTGGCTGCCAGGCGCTCAACGAGTTCGACAAGAAGAAGTACTCGACGCCCGACTCGCTGCTCGACTGCTGTTACACCTTCGGACCGCAGGTGGACCAGAACGAGCACTGCAATGCCTTCATCTATTACTACCCGAAGCAGGACGACGTGAACTGCTTCTGACGGAACCGTCATGCGAGTGCATCTCATGAAGCATGTTCCCGTCGTCCTGCTGTCGCTCTGTCTGGCCATGAGCTGTGGCCCGGATGGCAACGACTCCTCCCAGGACGCGGGGACGAATCAGGACGCGGGCACGGGCCAGGACGCGGGCACGACCCCCGACGCCGGCCCCCTCCCCGATGCGGGCACGACTCCCGACGCGGGCACGACCCCCGATGCGGGCACGACTCCCGACGCGGGCACGACTCCTGACGCCGGCACGACTCCCGACGCCGGCACGGATGAGGACGCGGGCACGACCCCCGACGCCGGCACGACTCCCGACGCCGGCACAACTCCCGACGCCGGCACGGTCCCCGACGCGGGTACGATCAGCACACCGTGCGGCATTCCCTACCCGGGAGATCCCAATGGAACGCCCAACTTCACCATCACGGCGCTGAGCCGCACGCATCCGGACCTCCCCATGGTGTCGGCACCGCTTACGACGGGGAGCACCGTCCCGATCATCGAGCCCATCCAGGGCGGGCGAGTGGCGTTCATCGGGGTGCGCGACGTGGTCAACATGGACCCCTGTGGGGCGACCCTGCTGGGCGCGCTGAAGGACACCAGCACCGGCAAGCTGGTGCTCGACTCGCGGACCACCAACCTGCGGAACACGGACGGCCGGGGCTCGAGCACCGACGCGGACGACGCCTCGTTCTCCAACGTGCCGCTGTGTCCCAACCAATGGGCCAGCAAGGACATCTTCGACCAGGACTACGAGCTCATCCTCATCCTCAAGGATCGTCTGGGCAAATCGCTCCAGAAGACCCTCACCGTCCGCCCCGCTTGCACCGTGCCCGTGGAGGAAGCGTTCTGCCGGTGCATCTGCAAGCAGGGCTACAAGTTGGGCGAGCCGTGCCCGTAGCGCGGCGATGAATGGCCCACCGCGCCCCAGGGCTGTCACCCGGGGCGCGGCCGTCACCCACGCCGTCTCGCCCGGCGCAGCAGGGTGAGCAGCAGCAGCGGAGCCATCGCAACCTTCCCGGCCGCGGCCCCACACCCGTCCGGCTTCGGAGGGACTTCCTCATCGGGCGTTCCGGCGTCCGGAGACACGGGAGACACCGGTGCGCCGAGTTGCTGCGCGAGCTGGGGCCAGAGCCCGGTGCACCGCTCCCTCACGGGCGTGCCCGCCGGGCACTGGTGGACGCCCTGGACCTCGCGGAGGCTGAAGAGGGGCTCCCACGAAGAGCCCTCGTCGGTGCTGCGCGCCAGGGCCCAATCGTGCAGCCAGGTGGAGCCGCAGGCGTAGAGGACGCCGCCCTCACGCGTCACGCACGCATTGCCCGTGGGCAGGGACAACGGGAGGAAGGACTCCCCCTCGCGCCCCCGGTAGAGGTGATTGTAGGTCGCCACCCAGGAGGTCCGGCCATCGGCCGAGACATCCATGTTGACGAGCGGGTCTTCCACCTCCAGCACGGACGTGAGCGTGCGGCCGCCATCCTCGCTGCGCAGCACGGTGTAGCGGATGGTGCCGTCCGCGGCGCGCGAGGACACGCGCATCCACAGCACGTCTGGAGTGGCCGGGCTCACCGACAGCAGCTTCAAGTCATACGCGCCCTCGAGCCCCGGGGGGAGGGATTGAGGCAGGTCCTCCCACGTCTCGCCCGCATCGCCGCTGCGGAAGAGGTACATCGCATAACCCACCCAGCCGCTGACGTAGAGGCGCTTGGGATCGGAAGGTGCCACGCGCACCGTGGAGAAGACGGCCTCGCGCCTCAGGGGGGTGGGCGTCCACGTCTCCCCGCCATCCTCCGAGCGGTACAGGAGATTGGTCACCGCGGGCCTTCCCGTGGCCACAAAGAGAACGGAGCCGTCCGTGGGGTGCTCGGCGAGGCTGGAGACCCAGGCGTCCTGGAACGCCGGAGAGGGCTCCCAGGAGCACCCCCCATCGTGCGAGCGCAGCAGCGCCTTGCCGGTGGCCGCGAGGAGGTCCCCGCCCGAGAGCCACACGTAACTCTCGGGCGTCCAGCTGCCGTAGCCCATGGCCTCCGCGCACACCCAGCGCCAGGACTCGCCCCCGTCGCGGGAGATGAGCGTGCCCCGGGTGAAGCCCATCAAGCGATCTTCCGGGTGCCCCCGGCGCGAGGTGTAGCTCTGGGTTTCCATCAAGCCACCGTGTGCATGCACGGAGGCCGAGGACAGCACGCCCAGGCAGGCGAGGAGTCTCCAGGAGGCCATGGCGGGGAGCTTCATGGATCGCCCTACTCGAGGACAGCGCCCTGTTGGATCCACCGCTCCAGCGAGTCGAGCTCCTCCTGGGGAAGCGGCGTGCTGCGCTGGGGCATGCGCTCGCCACAGGCGTTGGGAGCACACGGCAGGCCCGTGAAGTCCCCCGTCACCTTTCGAAGCAGGAAGCTTCCCGAGGGATTTCCCGGGTCCACCAGCGGCAACGAAGGCTCGCGGACGCTCTTCGCCTTCAACCGCTCCAGGAGGGCGGCGGCGTCCCCCGAGCCGAGGGTGAGTGGCACGTAGCCCGCCGGCTGGGCGGTGCCGTGACACCCCGAGCCGAAGCCACACGAGCCCTGGAAGAGGGGAACCACGTCACGGCTGAAGGTGGGGCGCTCCTCTTCCTGCGCCCCTCCCCCGCCACACCCCGCCCCCAGCGGCAATCCGCCCAGGACGAACACCCAGCGCCGCAGCTGCTTCTTCATGCGCTCCAACCTCCCAGTCCGCGCCGCTCCGGCCACGGACGGAACCCTCAGGCACCGAACCAGCCCTTCTGGCGAGCCTCTTCGAGACGGACCTCCAGATAGTCCCACAAGGCTGGGCAGCCCGCCTTGATGGGCGGAGCGATACGGCGCACCACCCGTTCATGGCTGACGCCGTTCTCGCGCCAGCTTTGACCCTGGTTGGCCAGGTTCAGCAGGACCGGCATGGCCCGGTCCACGGCGTGGGCGAACCGGGCTTCCGGCGTCTCGCCGTGCTCGAACTCCTGCCACAGGGCCAGGAAGGCCGCGCCTTGCTGCTCCGGCAGCATCCCGAAGATGCGCTTCACCGCCGCCAGCTCGGCCGCCTTGCGCGCTTCCCAGCCTTCTTCGGCGTACACCAGGGTGTCCCCGGTGTCGATCTCGCCAATGTCATGCACCAGCAGCATGCCGACCACGCGGTGGATATCAATGGGCGACCCGGCATGGTGCGCCAGGGACGAGGCCAGCATCGCGATCTGCCAGCTGTGCTCGGCGGAGTTCTCGTAGCGCTCGAGGCCCAGCGGACGGGTCTTGCGTGTCACGCCCTTGAGCTTGTCCAGCTCCAGGATGAAGTCGATGATCCGTTGCATACGTTGTGTCTCCTGACGCCGCCTCGCTTTACAACCGCACGAGCAGTTCTCTGAGGATGGAGAAGCCCTGCCGGAAGTCCTCCAGCCGGGCCTGCTCGTTGGGCGCGTGGTAGTACGCCATCTCCCCGAAGCCGGTGATCTGCACGTCGCAGCCCTGGCGTTGCAGGTCCCTCACCAGCGGCAGCGAGCCGGTGAGCGAGAAGGGCGTGGGGGCCACGCCGCGCACCGCCTGCATCGCCTCCTTCAGCGCCTGCAGCCCCGGCGAATCCAACCGGCAGGCGATGCCTTCCATGCCGCCCCCCTGGAAGCGGAACTCGAGCGAGCCGCGCTTGCCCGCCGCCGTGCGGGTGCGCGGGAAGCCAGGGATGACCTCGTTACGTTCGAGCCGGGCGTCCAGCTCGCGCATGAAGCTCGTCACCTCCTCGCGCACGGCCTTCAGGTCGTAGAAGGGCGTGAGGCGGAGGTCACCCCGCACGGTGACGTCGGCGGGAATCTTCGACTCCTTGGTGTTGGAGCCCTCCACCACGGTGGACTTGAGGCTGGACGAGGACAGGAAGCCCCATTCCTTCTCTTTCTCCGTGGGGGGGAAGCGCGCATGGAACCAGCGGGCCAGCTCCAGCGACGCGGCCATGGCCAGCTCCAGCGCGTTGACGCAGTTCTGCGGCATGCCCGAGTGCCCGCCCACGCCCGTCACCTTCAGCTCCCACAGCGAGATGCCGCCCGTGCCCAGCGTGGGGCCGAAGTTGGCGCTGTCCAGCCAGTACACCGGCTGGCCCGCCAGGTCCTTCAGCCGCCCCTGCTCGGCCACGTAGCCCAGGCCGAGGCCGGGCAGATCCGAGGACTCCTCGTTGGAGATGAGCACCACCTTGAGGGTCCGGCGCGGGCGCACCCCGCGCTCGGCGAGCTGCGCCAGCAGGTCCGTCAGCACCGCCACGTGGCCCAGGCAGTCGGTGACGCCGCGCCCGTACAGGACGCCGCCGGGCCCCTCCCAGAGCGCGAAGGGGTTGCGCTCCCAGCCCTCGCCCTTCTCGTCCGCGGGGACGACGTCGAAGTGCGCCCCCACGAAGCCGAGCGCGCCCTCGCCCGTGCCCTTCACGGTGAGCACCAGACAGGGGCGTGACTCGTTGCCCGGAGCGGCGAGCGACTCGGCCTGGATGAAGCCGCTCTGGACATGCGGCGCCAACGTCTCCAGCACCACCTGCGCGGCGAGCCGCTCCTCGGGCACCAGCCCCGCGCCCGGGTTGTTCTGCAGCTTCGGCGTCAGGGCGATGAGACGCCGGAGCACTTCCAGGAAGCGGTCTTCACGGAGCGAGAGCGCGTGCATGGGCGCGGATTGGACCCCAGGCCTCCGGAGAAGTCACTGGAAACGACGGCGCAACGTTGAGCCGCCCCCCGGGTTGAATGAGCCACCCAAGGAGAAATCACGAATGAAGCCCAGAACGGCGCCGGAGGCGAAGGCGAGCTGTCGCGCGTCTGTGCGCATGACATCCGCAAGGCCTACGAGCTGGGAGTTCCGCAGTTGTGAGCCCCGCCGCTCCGCGCCTTTGAATGAAGAGGCGGCGGGCACCGGACCCGCCGCCTGAGGAGAAACGCGCCCCGGGGCTATTCCACCAGGAAGCAGCAGCCGTTGGTGCGGCCGTTGCGGCCCGCGTCGATCACCTCTCCATAGGAGTTGCGGCAGAAGACGTGCTCCTCGTTCCTGCCCTGGGTGCACGTGCTCGTCGGGCTGCCGCAGACCCAGCCGGTCTGGTAGTAGGTGTAGCCAGCGGGGCACTGGACGTCGATGAGCTCCTGCTGAACCGCGCCAGCGCCGCTGCTCTCCTCCGGAACCTCGGTGCCACCACACGCGGAAAGGCCAAACGCCAAACACACCGTCACGACGAGCTTCTTCATCACGAATGCACCATCCATGCTGAGGAGAAAGCCCTCCGCGCCCGTGAGCACGGAGCAGCCGTTGAAGACGCTGACAGGACAGTCCTCCGAAGCCAAGGGGCCACGTTTGTTCAGCCGACAGGAGTTGCTCCGGCGCATGGCGTGTTGCCCGGGAGGCTACAGGGCATGTCTTGTTTGGAGCGGCTCGTGAGCGATCCGTCAGCGTCCCAGGAGGCGGCGCCGCAGCTCGCCGAGCGCCCGCTCGCCCACGGCCGTGGCGGCCAGCAGGTCCGTGACGGCCTCGCGGGGGACCGCGCGTGCGAGCAGCACGCCGTTGGGAGCCCGGAAGACGCGCAGGCCGGACTCGCGCAGCAAAACGGCGGAGACCACCAGCAGCACGTCCACCCCGGCCCGCTTGCCGACCGTGGCGTCCACCGCGGGCGCCAGGTGCACATGGCTGCGCGCGGCCGCGTGCACCCCCTCGCTGTCGAGGATGGCCCGCGCGGCCCCCACCGACGTGCCGTGGTAGAGCGGCGCGTCCCCGAGCACCTCGTCCCAGCTGCGCTCCAGCCCCTCCAGCGTCACGGGCGTCCCCTCGGGCGAGTGTCCCTGCACGGCCCGCACCCGCTCGCCCTTCAGCTCGAAGCGGGACTTGGAGTTCTGGGCCACCACGGCCTCCAGCTGGGCCAGCGACAGTCCCGTGAGGCGCAGCACGTCCGCCACGAAGGCGAAGCCAGCCTCGTCCATGGACAGTCCGGACTCCCGCGCTCCGTGGCGCAGCAACCAGGAGAGCTTCTTGGACCTCGCGGCGAGGGCCTGTGAGTCAGGGGCGGCGCGGTGATGGGGAACCATGGTCGGAGTCCTCTCGGGTGCTGCGTTCATTCGGGAAGGTAGCCCCGAGGGGCTCCAACGTGAAATCGGAGCTTCCCACGAGGTATCCATGGAATGGATAGTTGCCCGTCATGGAGCTCGATGGGCTGCGCGCCCTGGTGGCATTCGCCGAGGCTGGCTGTAACCTCACCCGCTCCGGGAGGGCCGTCGGGCTGTCTCAGCCCGCCATGCACGCGCGGCTGCAGGCGGTGGCGAAAGAGCTGGAGGTGACGCTCTACGAGCGCCGGGGTCGCACGCTGCAACTGACGGCCGAGGGAGGGCGGGTGCTCGCCTGGGCGCGTGACGTGCTGGAGCGCGAGCAGTCGCTCCGGGCGGAGCTGCACGGGGGGCGGGCCACGCAGCGGGTGGTGCTCGCGTGCGGCGAGGGAGCACTCGTGCACGTCGTCTCCGGACGGCTGGCGGCGCTCGCGCGCGCCCGGCCCGGGGTGCTCTCCTTCCTCGTGCTCGATGGGCCTTCGGCTGCCGCCGCGGTGGAGCGGGGAGTGGCCCACCTGGCCGTGGCCGCCGGTCCCGCGGCTGCAACCCCTGGCCTGCGCTCCCTCCCACTCCTCACCACCCCGCTGCTCGCGGTGGTCCCACGCCCGCATCCGCTCTCGCGAACAGTCCAGGAGGTGGACGCACGCGCCCTGCTCGCCCACCCCCTGCTGCTTCCTCCGCCGGGCCGCGTGCTGCGCACGACCCTCGAGGAGCTGGCGGCGGCGCACGGTCTGCCGCTCCGGGTGGCGGTGGAGGTGACTGGCTGGGAGGCCGTCTGCCGGCTGGCGGCGCTCGAGGTGGGAGTGGGGCTCGTCAACGCCCTGGTGCCCACTCCTGGACTGACGCGGCTGTCCGTCCGTGGACTGCCCTCCACCACCTACCGGATTCTGCTGCGCCGCGGGCGGGGCACCCCGCTCATGGAGGAAGTGGTGGAAGCCCTCCGCCACGAATGAGCTAGGGTGGCGGCAAACCACACAGGGGAGTGAACCATGTCCAATGAGCTCGTCTTCTACACCAACCCGATGTCGCGTGGCCGGATGGTGCGCTGGATGCTCGAGGAGGTCGGGCAGCCCTATCGGACCGAGCTGCTCGAGTTCGGCACGACGATGAAAGCGCCCGCGTATCTGGCGATCAACCCGATGGGCAAGGTCCCGGCGCTGCGCCACGGCGACACCGTCATCACCGAAGTGGCGGCCATCTGCACCTATCTCGCGGATGCCTTCCCGCAGGCGGGCCTGGCCCCCGCGCCGGGCAGCCGCGAGCGCGGACCCTACTATCGCTGGCTGTTCTTCGGCGCTGGCCCTATCGAGTCGTCGGTCAACAACAAGGCCATGGGCTTCCAGGTCCCGCCCGAACGGGCCGGGGCGTCGGGCTATGGCAGCCTCGACGCGGTCCTCCACACGCTCGAGGGCGCGGTGTCGCACGGCGACTACCTCGTCGGTGACCGCTTCACCGCCGCGGACCTCTATGTCGGCTCGCAGCTCGGCTGGGGCATGCAGTTCGGCACCATCGAGAAGCGCCCGGCCTTCGAGCGCTATGTCGGACGCATCATGCAGCGCCCCGCCGCCATCCGCGCCCGCGAGATCGACGACGCCCTGATGCCGAAGAAGAAGTAGCCGGCACCTCACCGCGAAGAGCACTCGGAGCGCTCCATCCCCATGTCCCGCCCTCCCCCACCCGTCATCGCCCCCATCACCCGGGACGGTGTCCGCTATGAATCCCGGTGGTCCCACAGCGGCGTGCTCTTCGCGGTCGACGAGAAGTCCGGAAAGCCGCTCTGGCAGGTCGAGGTCTTCAA
The DNA here is from genome assembly GCF_042230915.1 of Archangium gephyra. Taxonomy (GTDB): domain Bacteria; phylum Myxococcota; class Myxococcia; order Myxococcales; family Myxococcaceae; genus Archangium; species Archangium gephyra_B. The sequence goes on from NZ_CP102578.1 coordinate 9,649,854, forward strand.
GTACCTCGTCGACGAGCAGGTGGAGACCGACGTGCAGGTGGTGTTCTTCAGGTCGATGACGCTCGACGCCCAGGGAGAGGCGCTGCTCATCGAGGACGAGTGTGGCGTGCGCCACCTCGTCGACCTGAAGACGAGGAAGGCGAGACTCCTGACCTGGCCGGTGGAAGTCAGCCTCGTCGAGGCGAGCCCCGGTCCGGACGGGTGGAAGTACTCCGTGGAGCTGAAGGTCTCCAACGCGCTCACGCGGCCGCTCCAGCTCGACGGGCCCAGCGTTGCCGAGAAAGGGACGCTCTCGAACAATCTCTTTCAAGTCGAGGCCGACGGCCAGCCCATCTCCTATCGCGGGATGATGGCCAAGCGGGCCCCGCCCGGCCGATTCATCGAGCTGAAGCCCGGAGCGGTCTACCGCACGGTGGTGGACCTCTCATCGGACTACCCCGTGCCTCCCGGCAAGCATCGGCTGACGGTGAAGTTCTCGCACCCCAACCACTTCTCTCCGGACAATTGCCAGCTGGAGTCGAGGCCCGTGACCGTCGAGCTGGGCAATGAGCCCATCCGCCGGTCCGTCAAGCCCAAGCCCAAGCCGTAGCGAGAACACCTCACGCCGGCTGCAGGAAGCGTCCGTCCACGAGATGCTCGATGACCTCGCGCGCCGAGCCCGGGTCGAGCCGCAACTTCGTCCCCAGCTGCGTCACCGCGTGGGCGACCGTCGTCGGGCGCTCGAAGGCGGCCAGGGTGGTCAGGAGGATCTGGCCGTCCTCGCCCTGGTCCAGCGTCGGGTCGGTGAACTTTCGCGGGTTGACCGACGGGGCACAGACCAGGCCCGTTCCATCCACCGACCGGACGACGGTCACCTGTTCCTGCGCCACCTTCGCGGGCACCCGGTGCGGTCCCAGCCAATCCCCCAGCTTGAACCGGAGCGTCGAGGGGGCGGTGTTCAACAGGCGCGTGCGTCCGTTGATCTCGACCCTTCGCTTCGAGTCCCGGTGCTCGCACGCGAGGGCATCCACGTGCTCCGACGTGCGCTGCACGGCCTTCTCGAGCGCCGCGTCGCGGAAGCGCAGCATCGGCACCGACGACACATCGCCGGGCGCGCGCTGCTCGAAGTACTCGAGGAACTCCGTGAACGTCCGCGCCTCGGACACCATGTCGAACCGCGCGGGGTGCTCGGTGGCGAGCGCCCCAGGCTGCGCTTCGAGCCGCTGGTAGCCCAGCCCACAGTCGAGGTTGATCAACCGCTCCGCCAGGCGGACCTCCTCGTCGAGCGTGGCGGCGCTGGCGAAGGGGAGGCCCGCGATTCCAGAGACCTCGATGTCCAGGTTCTCGTGGCGGCGGCAGTTGTCGATGATCTCCAGCAGCTGCGGGTCCGAGGCACACGGCTTGAGCAGGCCACGGCGCATCTGCTCCTGCCGCTGCTGTTCCGAGAAGCAGCCGATGTCGAGCACCATATGGACGTGCTCGAAGGTCCCGGCCAGGGCATCGATGAGCCCCATCCGGGGAATCCCCCACAGGAAATACATGCAGGAGTGGCGGGAGAGATCGACCCCCGCCCAGGTGCTCTGCAGGAACTCCGCCGAGCTTCCCGAGAAGTCGTAGCGGAGCTGCCACGTGCGGCTGGCGATCTCCTGGTGGTCGCGGCGCACACTCTCCTCGGAGCGCAGGAACGGCTTCGCGCGTCCGAAGGCCGCCTTCTGGTTGCCGCGGGCGCCACCGCAGTAGAGGCAGTTCTCGCCGCACCCCTTGCCGGGCGCGACCCACCCCGAGAAGGCGTGGCGGTCCTGGTGGCTCAGGAAGATGTCGTTGAAGTGCGAGTAGTAGACGTCCTCGCTGTTCGTGGCGCCTTGTACGTACTCCAGGGGCAACCGCCGCGGGGTGCCGTCCGGAGCCCGGGTGACGCAGTTGGGCGGGGAGGGATCGCCCTCGCAGAGCGCCAGCAGCGGCCGCTCGCCGTCACCCAGGACGATGTGATCGATGCAGTCGAACGCGTGCAGCTCCCGCCACCAGTACGACGCGGTGTTGCCCCCCATGACGATCCGGATGTGGGGGTCGATCTTCCGCAGCATCCGGGCCAGGAGCAGCGCCCGGTGGACGTGGTGGAACCACTTGAGGCTGATCCCGACGAGCTTGGGACGCACGCGGGCCACCAGGGCCTCGAGCGAGCGCCTCACCTCCTTCTCGGATTCGTCCCCGTCGTAGAGCCGGACGAAGGCCTCGATCCCGCCGCGCCGCAGATAGCTCGCGAGATAGAGGATGCCGCAGGTGGCTTCGCCGGTTCCGGCGCCGAGGAGGAGGACTGGAGAGAGGACGCGACGACCATTCATGAGACGAGACCCGGCCTTCCGAACGCCGGGAGTATAGACGCTCCTTCCCCGAGGCGTGCGGGCATCGGAGCCAACCCGCGCTCCCCTGGTATGGAGGCAGGAAGGCGGGTCCCGAGGTCTCTCAGTGCACCGAGGCCCCCGAGCCGGACGGCTGCTCCTGCAGCCCGAGCGCCGCCCGGCACGTCTTCGTGTAGAGGTCGCGGAAGATGTTGTCCGGGTCCGTCAGCCGTTTCACGGCCTGCCAGGTCTCCTTGTTCCAAATGCTCCAGAAGGTCTGCTCGTCGTAGTAGTTGTACGAGATGAGCGTCTTGGTGCCGTTGACCCGCTGCAGCTCGTCCTCGAATTCCTTGTAGATGTTGCGGCCCGGCTGCTGCTGGAGCCCGTAGACCGCGAGGTCCAGGAACAGGGGATCCTTCACGCCGGACCACCAGCGGGGCGTCTGCCACTCGTAGTCCCGCATCCGCCGGTAGGGCACGCACCACACCGGGTAGAAGTGCATCTCGCGGTGGTACCAGTCCATGAACTCGGCCGAGCGCGAGAAGGGGATGAATACGTCCACGATGACGGGCGGGTTCTTCTTGGGCAGGAAGCGGTGGAAGCGGTCCGCGGCCCTCAGCACGCTGTCCGAGTGCACCAGCTTGCCGAACAGCGCCCGGCCCACGAGGCTTTTGGGCGTGACGTGGGTGACGCCCCGGTCGTAGCGGTAGAGGTAGTCGTAGAGCGTGAGGTAGTCCTCCGCGCGGCGCGGGATGCTCTCGCAATACGCCTTGAGCCAGTCGTAGCGGCTCACGTATGGGGCGCGCTCCGCGAAGCGGCCCACGCACAGCACGTGCTTCGTCGGGGAGAAGATCTGCCCGTCGAGGTAGTCCACATCCTGGGTGGTGAAGTAGCGCCAGATGGCTTGTTGAAAGGCCTCGAGCGTGGCGTACGTCTCGTACGTCACGTGCACGTAGGGCGCGGCGCGGATGAGCTTGAACTTCAGCTTCGAGAGCACGCCGAGGGTCCCGAACGAGCCGTGGATCATCTGGAACACGAGCGGGTTCTGCTCAGGGGAGCAGCGCAGCACGTCTCCCTTCGCGGTGATGATCTCGTATTCCAGACACGTGTCGTGGAAGCCCCCATCCCGGAAGGACATGGACTCGATGGAGCACCCCGCGACGGCGCCTCCGATCGTGATGGTCTTGTGCTCGGGGACGATGATGGGAATGAGCCCGTGGCGCCACGTCGCGCGGACCACCTCCTCGAAGGTGACCGCGGGCTCGGCCGTGCACGTCATCGCCACGGGATCGATCTCGAGGATCTGATCCAGGTCACTCAGGTCGATCTTCTCGTCGCTCCGCCGCTGGTCGTTGCGCTTGGGCACCTGATGCGGTGGTGTCTTCTTCTTGAAGGACACGGGCCGCCTGCTCGTCCGCTGCCGCAACTGCCGCGCGATCCGCTCGACCTTCGCCTCGTGACGCGCATCACGTCGCGCGGGTTCCTCCGGCAACAGCACGCCAGGCGACGACTCCATTTGCATTTTATTCCTCCACCTCCTGAAGGTGGGGAAGTTCCCGATGTCTGGGGAGGCAGCGCCCGCCGGGCAGTCCCTCGCCCGCCAGGCTGCTCAGGAGGCGTCCTGACCGGCCAACCGCTTCACCTCGACCTCGACTCGAAGCTCCCTCAGCCGCCTCGCGAGACGCTCCATCTCACCTTGTGTTCCCCGCGCCACGGTTCCGGGAATCCGTTTCAGGTACGGCTTCGCCTCCACGACGGTGAGCCCGAGCAACTCCCTCAGCACCTGGAGCGCCCTGACTCTCGTACCCGAGTCGCCGCTCAGAACGTCCACGCACCACTCACCCTGCTGCTGCAGCACCACCTCTCGGAGCTCGGGAGGCAGCACGCCGTGGCCATCTTCCTCCCAGGCCGCCCCGCAGTGCTCACACACGAAGGCACGGGACCAGACGAGCCTGCCGCCAGCCGAAGCCTCTCCGATGTACACCGAGGCCGGCTTGCCGCACCGCGAGCATGAGCATTCCACCCGAGCCAACGCGCTCTCCCTCCCGGCATGAGTCCGCCGGTGAGGTCACCGTACCACCGCGGCGACTCCCCCGGACGACGTCCAATCATGGTTTCATCACGGCCGCCTCATCCTTCAATCACTCTCAACAAAGGGGGTTCTCCGAACGCGGTGGAAAGCGTTACACCCTTTGCATGCCCGTCTTCGGATTGTCGGCACTGGCCGCGCTCTGGCTCGCGGCGGTGGAAGCCCCCGTGACTTCGGTCACGGTTTACAGTGATGGAGCGCGAGTGGTGCGCACCGCCCGGGTGAACGTCTCCGGTTCCCAGCTCGTGGAGTTCCCCCCGCTCCAAGGCACGGTGGACTCCTCGAGCCTCCGGGTGGAGGCCCAGGGCGCCGAGGTGACACGCGTGGAGTCACGCACCTCGCTCCCCGAGGCGCTCCCCACCGCCGAGGCCCGCCAGCTCGTCACCGAGCTGGAGCGCTTCGAGGAGCAGCTCGCACAGGTCCGCGCCGAGCGCTCCGCGTACCTCACACAGCTCGAATCGCTCGAGCAGACGCGGCCGGATCCCTCGGCGGAGCCCCTCCCCGCGCCGAAGGGGACGGCCCCTACCGCGTCCCGGCTGGATGCGTCGGGTTGGAAGGCCTCCACCGACTTCGTGGAAGAGACCACCGCCCGCGCCCAGGCGAAGGTGCGGGAACTGACCTCGCGCGAGAAGACGCTCGAACGCGACAAGGCGCGGCGGCTCGCGGAGGCGCGGCGGACGGTCGGCGATTCCCTGCGCGAGCGGTTGCAGGTGGTCGCCACGGTCTCGGGCCAGGGCGCCACCACGCTCACGCTCACCTACTTCATCCAGGACGCGCTCTGGTACCCCGCCTACGAGCTGCGGCTCGTGCCCGAATCCAACCGCGTGGAGGTGGCCTTCGCCGGCCGCGTCAGCCAGGAGACGGGCGAGGACTGGGAGGACGCGGCGCTCACGCTCAGCACCGCCCTGCCCACCTCGTTCATGCCAGCGCCCCAGTTGGCCACCTGGAAGATTGGCCAGCGCGAGCGCTTCATCCCCACGCCCGCCCCCGTCCCCGACTCCTGGCGCGCGCCCCCCGCTCCCACCCCGCCGCCTCCCCTGGCACCGGGCGAAGGGACCCGGCTGCGCGAGCGGCTCTTCTCCCTGCTGGGCCAGCCCATCCCCTCACGCCCCACGCCCTTGGCCCCGACGCCGCCTCCTGCCCCGTCGCCCCAGCAGTCCCCGGCTCCTGCGTCGCGCGGGGGGAGCACCATCGTCGGCGCCGTCGTGAGCGCGGACAACAAGCGGCCCGAGGCGGACGTGGTGGTGACGGCCACCTCCCCCAACCTCCAGGGCGAGCAGGTCGTGGTAACGGACGCCCAGGGCCAGTACCGCATCCCCCAGCTCCCCCCGGGCGTCTACACGCTGCGCTTCGACAAGGAGTCGTTCAGGCCCTTCTCCCGCTCGGAGATCCAGCTGCGCCTGGATCGCACCATCCGCGTGAACGTGGAGCTGCTGCCCGAGGCCTTCAGCGAGACAATCGAAATCACGGCGGCGCCCCCCACCATCGACGTGGGCTCCACCACCACGGGCATCAACGTGGGTTCGGACTTCATCACCCGGGGCAGCGCGGGGGGCGGAAAGCCCATGTTCACCGAGCAGCCCGCGGTGGACGTGCCCGTGGGGCTCGAGCCGCCACCGGGCTGGCGGCAGCCCACGATGGATCCACGGCTGCCCGCCTCGCTCGCGGGAGGCCAGGCGCTGAGCTTCCCCGCGCAGCGCCGCGAGACGGTGCGCAGTGGCCAGGGCGAGCGGCGCGTGCCCCTGTTCACCGAGACGTGGCCCGTGCAGGTGGAGCGCGAGCTGTTTCCCGCCCTCACCGCCAATGCCTTCCTCGTGGCCCAGCTGCGCAGCCCCTCCCGGCAGGTGCTACCCGGGGGCGAGGCCCAGCTCTTCGTGGGCGCGGACCCCTCGGGCCAGGCCCAGCTCCAGCTCGTGTCTCCGGGCGAGCCCTTCACCCTGCCGCTCGGCATCGACCCGGCGGTGCGTCCGGTGCGCAACGTGCGGCTCGTCACCTCCGAGAAGGGCTTCATCAGCAAGGACGACGTCACCGAGTACGCCGTCACGCTCGAGGTGGCCAACCCCTACCCCTTCCCGCTGTCCGTGCGCCTGCATGACCAATGGCCCCTGCCGGGCGACAAGAACGTGGAGGTGAAGCTCGTGAGCACCGAGCCCTACGCCGAGCAGGACGCCGGCAAGGGGACGCTGGAATGGCGTCTGTCCATTCCACCCTCGAGCAAGAGCACCGTGACCTTCCGCTACACCGTGCGCCACCCCAAGAACTGGCGTCTGCAGCAGAGACAATAAGGAGCCGCCATGTACGCCCTGCCCTTGATGATGTTGGCGCTCGCCGCCCCCGCGAAGGTGTCCTCCGTCGTCGTCTACCCGGACCGGGCCGCGGTGACGCGCGTGGAGAGCGTCCCGTGCTCCGGCCGCGCGCTCGCCGTCTTCGACTCGCTGCCCCCCGCGGCCGACCCCGCCTCCTTCCGGGCCCGCGCCGACAGCGCCACCGTGGAGAGCCTCGTGGCCTCGGAGCAGCCCGTGAAGGGCCCCTTCGGCGCCGAGCACCAGACGCTGCTGGACAAGCGCGAAACCCTGGAGCGCGAGCTGGCCGGGCTCCAGGACACCCTCACGCGGGCCCAGGCGCGCAACGCGATGGGCGAGCAGCTCGATGCGGTGGCCGTGACACGCGTGAGGCGCGAGCTCGCCGAACCCCGGCCGGACACCCGGGCGTGGACCCAGGCCTTCGACACCGCGCTGGACGTGCGGGTGCGTGCCCAGGCGGACCTGCGCTCGGCCTCCGTCCGGATACAGGAGGTGCAACGGGAGCTGGAGACACTCCGCGCCCGCGAGGGCTTCCTGGCCCAGTCATCGGCGCGGAGGGAGCGGCGGGTGGAGGTGCGGCTGGCCTGCGGCGCGGCGGCCCAGGCCCGGGTGGAGCTGGACTACACCGTGGGGGGCGCGGGGTGGACGCCCTCCTACGAGGCGCGCGCCGACGAGGCCTCGGGCCAGGTGGAGCTGTCCACCTACGCCACCGTGCGGCAAACCACGGGCGAGGACTGGACGGGGGTGCGCCTGGCGCTCTCCACGGCCCGGCCTCCGGCCAATGCCTCACCGCCCACGATGGAGCCGCTGCGGCTGTCGGCCTGGGAGCAGGGCCGCGAGCGCAAGGTGCTGGTGCGCCGCGACGAGCACCAGCAGCATGCCGAGGCCGCGGCGGCAGTGCCCGTGCAGCAGGAGGGCTCGCTGCGCGCGGCCTCGCAGGGCCTGTCCGTGCAGCTGCAGGTGCCCGAGCCCGCGCAGGTGCGGGGTGATGGGGGAGACGTGCGGCTGCGCGTGGCGCGCACGAAGCTGCGGGCCGCCTTCCTCTGGCGCGCCGTGCCCAAGCTGCGCCCGGTGGTGTTCCGCGTGGCCCGGCTCGTCAACGGCGCGCCCTTCGCGCTGCTGCCAGGGAGCGTGGACCTCTTCAGCGCCTCGGGCTACATCGGCCGGCAGAGCGTGGAGCACGTGCCCCAGGGCGGGCCCTTCCAGCTCACCTTCGGCATCGAGGAGTCGCTGCGCGTGGAGCGCGTGGTGGTGGAGGAGATCGCCCACGACAAGGGCTTGTTCGACGGCAAGCGCCGCTTCCGCTACGCCTACCGGCTCGACCTGGGCAACTTCCGTCCCGGCCCCGAGGTGGTGGAGGTGACCGAGCAGTTGCCCGTCTCCGAGCTCGAGGACGTGAAGGTGGAGGTGGAGGCGAAGACGACGGCGGGCCACGAGCTCAATCCGACGGACGGCTTCCTCACCTGGAAGGTGAAGCTCGCCCCCGCCGAGCAGCGCTCCGTGGACGTGGCCTTCCACGTGGATGTGCCCTCCAGCTACGACATGGGCGCCCTGTAGCCGCGGGCGCCGCGACGTGCCTGGAGCGCTCTGGCTGGAGGCCTCCAGCGGCGGGTTCGATTCCCGCCGCCGTGAGCCGCGCCGTCTCCTGTCGAGGGGGGCGGGTGGAGGTGCGCTCGAGCCAGGAGGGCACCACGTCCTTCACCGTGCACATGCCGTACGGGGCCTGAATCGCCTCCGCGCGGACCTTTCCAGCACTGGCCGGGAGGCCGGCGCATTGACAGACGACATCAATAATAATAAGCCATCCCTGGAAATCATGTTTAATGGCGTTCGCACCGCCAATGGCGGGCGCGGCGTTCATCTTCCGGGAGATGTCATGCCTGCCTCGCGATACAACGCCGGTGCCCTTGCCACGGCACTCTTCGTCTCCGTGCCTTCCGTGGCGGCGGCGGCCATCTGCAACAAGTACTGTGATGGCCGGGACCCGGCGCTGTCGCCGGGGGACCGCCAGCCGGTCACGGCGACCATCTACTCGCGGCAACTCACGCTGCACTTTGACGACACCGACGCGATGTCGTGGGCTTCCATCGACAACGGCAACCCGGGTGACGAGGTCTGGCTGGACCGGTCCTTCGATGGCGGACGCACCTGGGCCTCGGGCAGCAAACTCGGAAGCACGAAAATCCCCGCGTCGGCCAGGGGCTGGCGCACGTTGATGTTCAACGTGGACGACTGGGCCAACAACGGCATCGGTGCGATGCGCGCCTGTGGCAAGGCCGGCGATCGGCCCGAGATCGCCTGCACCCCGTGGGCCCGCACCACGTGGAACGCCGGCGACCGGCGTGCCGCCTCAGCGACCGCGCTGATGATGTTCTATGACAACAGCACCGGCCTGTTCCGCACCACGGGCTGGTGGAACTCCGCCAATGCGCTGACGGCGCTCATTGACAACATCCGGGTGAGCGGCATGAGCAGCTATCGCTATGCCATCGCCAACACCTATGACCGCAACCGGAATGCCATGTACGGCAACTTCACCAACGCCTACATCGACGACACGGGGTGGTGGGGGATGGCGTGGGTCGATGCGTACGACCTGACCAAGGAGACCCGGTACCTGGACACCGCCCGGGCCGCCGCCGACTACATGGCGCGTTACTGGGACAGCACGTGTGGCGGCGGGGTCTGGTGGAGCACCGCCAAGACATACAAGGCAGCCATCGCCAACAGCCTCTACCTACAGCTGAACGCCGCGCTGCACAACCGCATCGCGGGTGACACCATTTATCTGCAGCGGGCCCGCGCGGCGTGGTCGTGGTTCCAGGGCACCGGGATGATCAACGGGTCGAACCTGGTGAACGACGGCATCGAGCTGACCACCTGCCGCAACAACGGCGGCACCGTCTGGTCATACAACCAGGGTGTCTTGCTGGGCGGGCTCGCCGAGCTGTACCGTGCCACGGGTGACAGCAGTCTGCTGACCACCGCGCGCCAGCTCGCGGACGCGTCGACCACCAGCGCGTCGCTCAACTCGAACGGAATCCTCAGGGACCCGTGCGAGAATGGCGACTGCGGCGCCGATGGCCCGTCGTTCAAGGGGGCGTACGTCCGGGGGCTGGGGGCGCTGAACTCACTGCTCCCCGACCATCCCTACACCCCCTACCTGCGCCGCCAGGCCGACTCGGCCTACGCGAACGATCGCAACGCCCTGGATGCGTATGGCTTGCACTGGGCCGGAGGCTTGGACAGCACGGACGCGGCTCGTCAGCAGAGCGCCGTCGACCTGATGAACGCGGCGCCCTGAGCCCGCTGTCGGACTGACACCGGTGGCCGGGGAGGCCGCGTCCGTTGCAGGCCTCCCGCCACGTTCCGCCACGTCCCCGGCGCGTGCCGGCGGGGGAGGTGTAGTTGTCGCTGAGCAGGCTTCGATTCCCGCCGCCTCCACTGGAAGTTACCGCGTGTGAGGTCCCTATGCCTACGCGTGCAGCCGCCACCGCCGCGCTCTACCCGCCGGTCACCTGGATGTTGTAGGCGACGTCCTTCGACTCGGCCTCGCGGATCCACGCGATCAATCCCTCCGCCAGCGCTCCGGGGTGGAGGATGAGCTTGCCCAGGTCAGCCACGACCTGGTCATGCGCTTCGATGATGGGGCCCCATTTCTCCTGGGGCAGCGGCGCGAGGATCTCGGCCAGCAACCAGGCTCCCTCGCGCGCGGCATCCATCGCGAAGTTGAACACCGCGTTCTCCCCATCGGGGCTGATGGCCTCGAGGCGCTTCAAGCGGGGAGAGACCTCGCCGAGCTCCACTTCAATCACGGCGACGAGCCGCGACAGGAGGGCGTTGATCCGGTGGAAGTCCTCCTTCAGCGCGGCCAGCTGCGGACCAGGCGCCACGGTCGCCGCGGCGATGCCGAGGTCCAGATTGATGTGGGCGTTCATCCCCAGCAGCAGGTGCTGAAGGACCAACGGGGAGTCCTGATCCAGGGCGTCGAAGGCCATCTTCCACGACTTCGTCGGAGTGCCACCGGAGGACCAGGTGTTCCAGGCGGCCAGGAAGCGGCTGGCGAAGACCACGTCCAGCTGCGCCATGCGGGCGTTGTCCTGGAAGACATTGCCCGCGATGAGCGCTCGCCTCACGTTGACGGTGACCCGCTCGTAGAGCGCGGTGAAGTAACCGATGCGCGAAGGCGTCCGCAGCGACTGGTCGATGATGTCATTGGCCTGCTGGATGACCTCGTCGATGGTCGTGGGTGGAGCGGGAGACGGAGAGAGGGCGGGAGCAAGGGACGGAGAGGTGGACGGAGCCATGCGTCCCGATAGCACGGAATCGAAGAAGAGCACTTCAACCGGCGGAGCCTGGGAGGACGCCCGGCGAGTGGCTATTCGAGCTCCGTGACCAAAGCGATGAGCCCTTTCCACGAGGCCCTTCATCTGCCTCTACCTTACCGGCAAGGGCTTCTTCTTCTCCCCCTCCCCGGTTGCCACCGCCAGGGCTGCTGGGATGGTCTCCCGCATCAACGCCACGAACGCGCGCAGCCTCGCCGGGTAGAACCGCGCATACGGATAGACCAGATACATCGGCAAGGGCGCGGCCTGCCAGCGCGGCACCAGGTGCAGGAGCCGGCCCCGCATGATGTCTTCCTGGAGCACCCAGGACGAGGCCACGCAGATGCCGAGGCCGTTCACCGCGGCGCTGCGGAGGGCGTAGAGGCTGTCCGTGCTCAGGCGCGGGTGGAAGACGATGGGCTGGACCTCTCCGGTATCCACGTGGGTGAGGGAGACCTCGTTGCGATAGAACGTGCGCAGCGACAGCCAGGGCAGCCGGGCGAGCTCATCGGGATGGGCCGGCATGGGCACGCCCGCCAACACGGACGGCGCGGCCACGACGATGCGCGGCACCTCGGCCACCCGGACCGCCACCACACCAGGGTCATGCACCTCGCCGACGTGGATCGCGCAGTCGATGCCGTCCGCGATGAAATCCGCCACCCGGTCGTACAGCAGCCATTCGACGGATACCCGCGGGTGGCGATTCAGGAATTCCGTCAGCGGCCCCACCAGCAGCTGTTGCCCGAACGCGTGGGGCACCACGACACGCAGCCGGCCCTCCGGTTCGTCGCCCGCGCCGCGCAGGTCGGCCTCGAACATGTCCCAGTTGGCCAGCAACTCCTTCGCGCGTTCATAGCAACGCGCGCCGTCCTCGGTGAGCTTCATGGCATGGGTGGAGCGCTGGAGCAGCCGCAGCCCCAGCGATCGCTCCAGCGCCTGCAACCGGCGGCTCACCGTCGGCTGCGTGGTGCCCAGCTGCGCCGCGGCGGAGGACAGGCTGCCGGCGTCGACGATGCGGAGGAAGGTCTGCATCAGCTCGAGCCGGTCCGCGGTGGCCGGAGCAACGGCGGGAGACCTCCGCATCGGGGAGACACGCGGCCGGGACGGCTTTGAAGGAGTGGGCATGACGGGGCGCTCCAAGCAGCTTTATACGCGAAGCGTATATCCACTGTGCGGAGCACGCTACTACCGATGCACACCCCTCTGGCACACACTTGCCTCGACTCGCAGCGCCAGGGGTGAACACCATGTCTTTCATTCGTTCCGTACATAGGACCGCCGGAAACGGCACCATGGCCGCGGTGGCCTCCGCCAGCCAAGCTGGCAGCGAGCCCTTGCCGCGCGGCCTCTGCCTGCTGCTGGCCACGGGCGCCGGGCTGTCGGTGGCGTCCCTCTATTACAGCCACCCGATGCTGGGAGTGATGGGGGCCGACCTCGGAGCCTCGGACACCGCGATGGGCTTCGTGCCCACGCTCACCCTGCTGGGATACGCGCTGGGCATCCTGCTGCTGACGCCCCTCGGTGACCGCTTCGACCGGCGCCACATCATCCTCATCAAGGCCGCCCTCCTGAGCGTGGCGCTGCTGCTGGGCGGCCTCGCCCCAGGCATCCGTCCGCTGCTGGTGGCGAGCTTCGCCATCGGCCTGGCGGCGACCCTGGCGCAGGACATCGTGCCAGCCGCCGCGACCCTGGCGCCCGAAAGGCACCGCGGCAAGGTGGTGGGCACGGTGATGACCGGCCTGCTGCTCGGCATCCTGCTCTCTCGCGTCATCAGCGGCGTAGTCGCCGAGCAGTTCGGCTGGCGCGCCATGTACATGCTCGCCGCCGCCAGCGTGGCCCTGCTCGGCGTGGTGGCCTGGCACGGGCTGCCCCGCTTCCGCCCGGCCAGCACGCTCACGTACGGCGCCCTGCTCGGTTCGCTCTCCCAGCTGTGGCGCACGCACGGCGCACTGCGCCGGGCCGCGTTGGCTCAGGGCCTGCTCTCGGTCGGCTTCAGCGCGTTCTGGTCGACCCTCGCCGTGATGCTGCATGGCGCACCGTTCCACCTGGGCAGCGCGGCCGCCGGAGCCTTCGGCCTGGCTGGCGCGGCCGGGGCCCTGGGCGCGCCGGTGGCGGGCCGCCTCGCGGATCGCTTCGGCCCCGAAGTGGTCACGCGTCTGGGCGCCGGACTGACGGCCATCTCGTTCGCCACGATGCTCGCGTCGCCGTGGCTCGAGCCGGGCACCCGGCTGTGGCTGCTCGCCGCCAGCGCGATCGGCTTCGACCTCGGCATCCAGCTCACCCTCGTGGCGCATCAGACGATCGTCTTCGGCCTCGAGCCCTCCGCACGCAGCCGACTCAACGCCGTCCTGTTCGTCGGCATGTTCATCGGCATGTCCATCGGCGCGGCAAGCGGCAGCTTCATGCTGGCCCGGTGGGGATGGGTCGCGGTGACGCTGCTCGCGACCGCCTCGGCGCTGGCGGCCTTGCTGGTCCGCCTGTGGCCGGGGGCACATACGGTCCGCTGATGGGTGCTGGCGCTGTGAGGCCGTGATTCCCCTTGTTTTCGACACCCCGCCGGGTGGGCCTGCTTTGCGATCGACACCCAGCCCCCGGGGGCGGTGGCGCAGGGGGCCCGGCGCCCCATCGTTCGCGTGGCCCTGCCCATCCTGGGCAACGGACCATCCGGGGGTGGACATCATGCGGAACCTGCCGAGCGCGTTGCTGCTGGGGGCCCTGATCGTCGCGGGCTGTGGTGGGAGCGAGCTGAAACCCGTGGGGGACGGAGACGAGAGCGCAAGCGTGCGGAGCACGGAGAAGGTGCAGTGCGGTGCGCCGACGCCGTTCTGCCCGGACGCGCCTGGCTGTCATCTGACGCGGAGCTGCCCCCAGGAATGCAAGTGCCCGCCGAACGTGACGGTGTGCGGCACCCGGGTGTGCGGCAAGAACGAGACGTGCTGCACGGGGCAGCCCTTCCCCGAGCCCACCTGCATCCAGGGCGACATCTGCCCCATCTCCAAGCGCGAGTTCAAGAAGGAGGTGGAGTACCTCGATGAGGCCGCGCTGCGCCGCACTCGCGACCAGTTGCTCCATTACAAGCTGGCGACGTGGCGCTACACGAGCGAGGATGAGGCGGCGCGGCGTCACCTCGGCTTCATCATCGATGACGTGGGGCCGGCCCCATCGGTGGCGCACAATGGGCAGACGGTGGACCTGTACGGCTACACGAGCATGGCCGTCGCGACGCTCCAGGTTCAGGCCCGGGAGATCGCCGAGCTCAAGGCCGAGCTCGCCGCGCTCAAGGCCGAGCTCGCCAGGCGCAAGCGCCACTGAGAGTCGTCCCCAGCACATTCCTGTCAGGCCCGGCGTCCCTCGTGCGTCACCCGCTCGCGATGCAGCCCCTTCACATCGAACGAATTCCTGTCTCCAGGCCCCATGACTACAAGGGGCTCTACGACGCACTGGGTGAGCTCGTTGCCACCTGGGTCCGCGTCTCCCTCGCCGATGGTGTGCGCAGGGTGACCTTCCCGCGCGACACCGTGCTCGTCTTCGAGAGCGGCGCGGCCTCCGTGACGTGCGGAAACCTGAGCGCGCGGGTGGGCGTGGGACAGCGGCTTCAGTTCAAGGGCGGGCTGGAGTGGGAGTGGCGGGTGCTCGAGCCGCTCACGTTGTTCTACCGCCCCCTCGCCCCCAACGTGGATCCTCCGCTCACGGCCCGCGACGCCTACCGCCGGATGGTCTCGCAGCCGCCTGCCGGCCTGCGCGGGGCCTTCGTGTCCTGCCCCCTCGAGATTCCCCCCGACGAGGCCCTGCCTCGCGACGGAGCCTTCTACCTCTCCGCCGAGCGGGGGCCTCTCTACGACGCCCTCTTCACGCTGCCCCAAGGCACCCTGTCCGTCCATGAGGTGGATCTCCGCATGACGGCCCAGTACGTCGCCCACAGGGCTTCCGAGCTGGCCACCGGCTTCGAGGACGGGGTGCGGGTACGCCCCGCGTCTCCCGACGTGCAGGCCTCCTTGAAGAAGACGAAGTGGTATGGGGACGTGTCCCTGTCGAACGCGCTCGCCCCGCTGGAGCCTCGGCGCGAAGAGCTGCTGCTCGTCTCCAGCGGGCAGGTGCTGCGGTGGCAGCCCGAGCAGGAGGGGGCGCCCTTCCTGGAAGCACTGCGCCCGCACCTGCGCCAGCCGGAGACCGTGCCCTCGCGAAACCCTCCGCCCGATATCGAGCGGCTGCTCGAGACGATCCTGAGCTCCTTCTGGACGGAGTATCCGAAACCGCCTGCCGTGCCCTACCCCGTGGGACTGCTCTGCCTGGAGCCCCCCGTCGCGCTATCGGCCGCCTTCCGCGAGCGCTGGAGCATCCGCGCGACGTGCCCCGCGAGGGAGAGCAGCGTCCAGGCGGACCGCTACTCCATCGTCCACGAGGGGCGGGACGCGGCGTCCCAGGTGGACCGATGGACGGTGAACTGGCGCTACGGCTCCTCCCAGGAGGCGGAGCACGCCTTCGTCACTTCGGCCGTGGATGGGACGCTCCTCCAGAATCGGTGCGTGAACTACCGGGACTGAGACGAGGCTGTCTCCGCTACCTCTGGGACCGCTGCTGGCGGGGTGGCGTGGAGAGCCAGATGGATCTCGAACCACGCCAGATATGCGCGCCATGAAGGATCACGCTGCTCGATGAGGGAGCGTTGCGCCTGGCCCAGGCGCTTGGGCACGTCGAAAGGCACCTGCGTGTTCCCATCCGAGTGCAACTGCGCCGCGAACCAGAGCACGTCGAGCTGACTGGCATCGACCGGCGCATGGGTGCGCTGGATCAGGGTGTCTGCGTGCTCGAGCGCCTTGCCCAACCAGCGGGCCGCCTGCGCCGTGTCCCGGCGATCCACGGCATTCTCGGCCAGCCGCGTCTCCGCCAGCGTCACCGCGCGGATGTCCTCATCGCGATCCGACTCGGCGAACTGTTCCAGGAACAGTGCGCGCCGCTGCTCGAGGGCGTGGGCGGCGGCGTCCAGGTTCCCGAGCCGGGTCTCCGCATTGGCGCGCAGTCCCGCGGCGATGATGCGATAGGAGCGCTGAACGTGTTTGGGGGTGGCGTGTGCCTGCTTCAACGTGGCTTGCACCGCAGGGGTTGCCAGGTCGCGATCCACCTTGTCCAGGTCCTCCAATGCCCGCTGGGGCTGACCCGCCCCCAACGCCGCGGCACAGCGAGCCAGCCGCACCACCAACCGGTTGCGCAGACCCTCCGCGTCGCTGGGGCCCGTTTCCACGGTGGGCAGCTCGCGATCGTAGAGCGCCAACGCACGCTCGAACCGGCCCGCGGCGAGGTTGTAGAGCGCCGCGCGATCCAGGGCCAGGGTGACGAATTTGGCCAGCTTCGGTGTGGCGTCCACCATGGCCAGGGCCTGATCCGCCGCCTGGGCTGACTCGTCCTCGCGGCCGACGTGCAAGAGCGCCCGGGCGCGGGCAAGGGACACCGACAGCCCCGCCGCGTTGTCCACGTAGGGCAACTTGTCCCGTTGCTCGAGGTAGCCCAGGGCGATGTGGAAGTTGCCCACCTGGGTGTGCAACAGCCCCAACGCACCGAGGAGCATCGCCCTGTAACGGACGTTGTTGCGCACCAGATCCAGGGCGGTCAAGTAGTGCCGGTTGGCGCGCTCGGCGGCGGAAGGAGCGTGGCCGCGAAGGAAGTCCTCGTGGTGGATGGCACCATAGAGGGCCTGCACCGCGCGCTGGTTCTTGAGCTCCTGCCACGATGCGCGCAGCTCCTTCACGGCCGCCTCGACCGCCAGGGCGTGGGCGCGGTCATCCAGCTTGGGCAACTGGCGCGCCAGGAGGTAGGCCTTCACGAAGTGCGCGAGCGGCCTGGCCATCCTTGGGGATGTCGTGGTGACTTCCTTTTCCACCACCTCGGGACTGACGTCGGCGCGCAAACGCAGGACCATGGACTCGACAGCACTCTCCAGATAGCCAGTCCGTTGGGTCACGAGGTCGAAGTCGGCACGGGCCTCGTCCACGCGCTGCCTCCCCAACCGGCGGTAGGCGCGGCCCATGATCGCGCGGCGGAACAACCGCTCGGCCCGGCGGCGTTCCTCGGTGCCGGGAGGGGCGTCGTCGACGTAGGCCGTCGCCAACGCCTCCAGCACGCCATCGGCGCCGAGGCCCGCCGCGCGCTCGACGGCGTCTTGCACCAGTGCGCGCCGGCGAAGGGGATCCTTTTGCTGACGGTAGAAGGCGATCAGCGCATCTCGGACGGGGCGGGGCGGACGCTCCTCGTGCACCGCGTTGACATGCCGTCCCAGCTCCAAGGCGAACGCATAGGCCGAGCCGGCGGGTGCCGAGGCGAGTGCCTGGGCCATGGCGGCATCCGCCTCGTCGTAGGGGCGTCCCCGGTACAGGGCACGGACGGCGGCGCGAGCGAAGTCGAGCTGGTCGTCCTCATGAAACACCTTGTTCATGGAGAGCCGGCGGCCGGCTTCGACCAGGGCCGCCCGATCGTCGAGCGTGCGGTACAGCGAGTCCGCTTGTTCGAACCAGGCTTCCAACACCGCGCGCGGCGTGGTGTCGGTCACCTGGGCAGCCTCCAGCTCCTGCCGCGCCAGCGTGAAGTCGCCAGCGGCCTCCGCCAGCTCACTGCGCACCACGTGTTGGAAGACGGCGGAGGGCGGACTGGGAGCGGCAGCGGGATCCAACGCGGCCATGCGTTGCCGTTCGGCGTCACTCCACTCGTCCACCATGCGGCCGCGTTCGAGCTCCTTCATGGCGCGCCGGTGGTCGATGAGGAGCCGCAGCGGCTCCGCCAGCCCCGCGGTGGCGGGATCGTCCACCGAGCGCATATGGCGGGCGTAGAACTCCGCCGCATCGAAGTCCTCGAAAGCCAGGTGGAGCTGGCTCAGGCGCATCATCAGCAGACGGCGGGGTTTGGGCCGGGCTTCGCGCAGCAGGCGTTGGCGATAGAGCAGGAGCAGATCCGCGCGCCTGCCAGCCATCTTCAACTCTTCGTTGAGGCGGGGAACGTCCCAGTTGCTGGGAACCTGGCCATCCAGCGGCAGCTGATACACATCCAGCGATTGATCACGCGAACAGGTCGCGATGAGTGTCGTGGCCGCGGGCGCCGGGTACTCGCAGCTCCAGGCCGCACTGGTGAGCTGGTCCGGACTGGAGGCGGCGGCCAGCTCGGGCGCGTCCTCGCGCTCAGCGGCGAAAGGCACCCGGAACAGCACACCCCTGTCGCTGGCGTCGATGACCCCGTCCGCATTGGAGTCCGTGAAGAACTGCACCACGTACAGGGAGCGCCCATCGCGAGCGAACACCGGCTGTCCGGTCTGTCCCGGAAGATTGAGCGCCAGCGGCATGGGGGTAGCGCCGGGGCGATCCAGCCGAAGTGCTTCCAGATGGGGCGAGGCACGCGCGGCGAAGCCAGGGCCCACCTGCTGCACGGAGCGCTCGACCGGGACGTACACCAGCCAGCGCCCATCAGGTGAGAGGGTGGGACTGGTCAGGTTGCGCTCGACCAGGGGACTCACGCTCAACTGGCGCCCCACCGTGACCCGCGACAAGCGCAGATCGCCCTGGATGGTCGCCCGGCTCACCAGCGCGGCATGCGAGGCATCGATCCATTCCGCCTGCAGCGCGCTGGTTTCTTCTTCGAGGCAGCGGCGCCCTTCCCCACCCGGCAGCTCCCGCACGCACAGCTGGCCGCTGGCCTGGTTCCGGAACGAAATGTAGAGCAGGTGTTTGCCGTCGGGACTCACCCGCGGCCAGGTCACGTCCGCGCCTTCGTCGAAGAGGCGGCGCTCACGGCCCTGATCCACATCCTGAACGTAGATCTCGGTCGCGATGTTGCGGTTGGACACGAAGATCAGCGTGTTTCCATCGGGCGCCAGCTGCCCCAGGAATTGATCTCCCATGCCCACGGTGAGCCGTGAGAGCGTGCGCAAGCCTCCGTCGTTCTCATCGTCCTGCGCCCAGGTGCTGCCCGCGAGGAGAACGGCCAGGGCCATCAACCACCGGCCACGGGGCGTCAGCACTTCTTTTCTCCCCAGGTGCCGTCATCCGACTCCACCCAGCCGCCGCAGATGACTCCCTCCGCGTGCACCTTTTGCCAGTTCCGGCGCACCGACTCCTCGGGCACGTCGGGGCGGACCGTCCGCATCCACTGCCACAAGTGCAGCCGGGCCCGGTTCACCCGTTCCACCAGGGCGACATCGTCGGCGGACATGCGTCCGGCCTGGCATTGACGCCGGGTGACCACCAGCAGCCCATCCCGCCCTTCGCCCACGCAGTGGCGCCGCAGCAGCTCGTCGACGCGGTCCGCCTGCGTCCTGCCCATGTTCTCGATCAACGGCGTGGGTTGGATGCCCAACTCCTCCAGTTGGTTGGGCGTGAGGGGCACCGGCGTCGGGCTCATGCCCGCGCGAGCGAGACGCTGTTCCACGCTCTTGAACGAGCCTGACGCCTGTTCCTCGAGCGCCGTCGCGCGATCGACCATGACGATCTCCGGGGCGCGGATGCACCCGGGAAAGGCGAAGGCGGCAAGCAGCAGCAACCCGCGGCGTTTCATGGGGTGGTCTCCGAAGCGGACAAGGAGTTGAGGGCACGGTCGAAGATGGGGCCCATGGGGATGCCCCGGATCTCGTCGATGCTGAGCAACCTGGCCAGGCCGCCCATGGTGATGCTCAGCCTGCCGAACCCGTGGTTGAAGCTCAGCCGCACGTGTTCCGGGTAGCCCAAGCCCAACGCATAGCGGACGCGGTTGGTGGCGGGATCCGTGTGGTGCGGATCCTCGAGCTCGAGCAGGTCGAGCAGGTGGCGGTTGCCAATGCGCAGGATCTCCGCGCGTCCGTTGACGCTGCGATCCTTGCCGGAGATGACCACGGCGGCATTGCCGTCGAAGGGCTCGCCCCGGGACGATTTCACGCCAGTCGCCCGCACGTGTGCCTCCAGGGTGGAGTGCTTTCCCTGCCAGTTCAACACGCACTGTCCGGTGATCCGCCCACCGCGGACGCCCATCTCCAGCTGGCTCATGGAGACCACGTGCTGGTTGATGAACAGGTTGCCGGCCAGGGGCGCGATGGAAATGTACGGCGTGGTGATGCTGCCCACCGACATGAAGCCGCTGCGCGAGATCAAGGGGTGTTGGTCGGCGAAACGAAGCATCGAATACGGGTTCACGTCGATGTCGTCCAGCAGCCGCACCCGGCCTTCGGTGAGCTCCACGTTCTCGGTCAGCGGCACGTTGCCATCGAGCGTTTCGATCGCGACCCCCGAGGCCGGCAGCCGCAGATTCACGTTCTGGAAGAGCACGTTGGAGAGGGTTCGAAAGACCACCAGGTTGGGCGAAGCCACCCTGAAATCGACCGTGACCTTGCCGCTGCTCTCGAGGCGGCCG
This sequence comes from Archangium gephyra, assembly GCF_042230915.1. GTDB lineage: Bacteria > Myxococcota > Myxococcia > Myxococcales > Myxococcaceae > Archangium > Archangium gephyra_B. The sequence goes on from NZ_CP102578.1 coordinate 9,670,255, forward strand.
GGCTGCGCGAGTCTGGACAAGTCCTGCTCCAGCGCACCCCGCACCGACAGGCGGCGCCGGTCGTCGCCGAGCTCGAGCCGGCCTTCGGCTTTCAGCTGGGTGCTCGTCCCCGCATTGGACAGTCGCAGGTCGGGGATGTGGATGACGCCCTCGGGCTTACGGCGAGCGGAGAACGACCATTCCAGGTCCTGCACCGGATAGGGCAGCGCCGGCCTCTGTTCGAGGGAGCGGACCTTCAAGAGTTGTTTCAGCTCGATTTCGTCCGCTTCCCACTTCTCGGTGAAGGTGGCGGTGGTGTCGCTGGACATGCCGGCGAAGGACAGCCGGCGCTCGCTCATGCCGACGGAGAGTTTTTCCACCGTCACGTTGCTGTGGACGATTCGCCGCGGCCCCTCGGCGTGCGACTCGACCTGCCAATTCAGCGCGGGGAGGTTGATCGACCGGGCATCCTCTCTCCAGCGGATGCCGCGCGCGTCCACCACCGCCTTGCCCTCGAAGCTGGCCGTACGCAGAGGAGCGGGGGTCAGGCTCGGGGTTCCATCGGCGGCGATGTCCGTGAGCACGCCGAGCAGCGTGCCTTGCAGCTCGACGTTCAGCGCGAGCCGTGAGGAATCCAGCTCCGCGGGCACCCCAGCCCTGGCCAGGAGCGGTGACAGCGCACCGAGGGGTGGAAGGCAGCCTTTGACATCCAAGCGAAGCGCGCGGGCCTTCCGGTCGAACGCCAGTGCGGCATCGAGTGCGAGCTTCAGCCCCTCATGGCTGGTGAGTCCCAGCCGGAGCGACGGCTGACGGCGATCGAGGTCCAGCGTCAGGGTCTGATGCTGAGCACCCGCGTCGTTCTCAGCGACGCGCAGCCCTTCGATTCGGAGATCCAGTTCGCCCTTGTGCCGCCAGGCATCTCCTCGAGACCGCATCACGACGGCGACATTGCTGGCCGACACGTCGTCCCATCCCGGCCGCTGCAGGCGCAGCTCCGTCCGGTGCTCCAACCGTGGCGAGGAAGAGAAGAGCGCCGCCACTTTGCCCGTGGAGGCCAGGTTCACGGCCAGGTGCTTCCAGGGAAAGCGTGCGGCGACCGGCTCGGGGATGAAAGGCCGGGCGGCGGTGAGGTCCGGGGTCTCGACGGCCAGGGTGTACGCCACATCGTCGGTCCCCTTGGTGGCATCCATCGACGCGTGCATCGTGCCCACGTCGAGCTCCAGACGAGCGCGGGCCCGGCCAAGCCGAGGCTCGTCCAACCGGAGGAATGCCTCCGACACGTCGAGCTTCACGTGCACGGGGCCCTTCAGCACCTCGCGTCCATCCGCCGTGACCACCTGGAGGGACCTCACGGGCACGTCCGCTTTCAGTGCGAAGGGCGGCTCCCCCGTCAAAGGGGCATGGAGATGAAATCCCAGACGTTCAGCGGTCGCACGAAGCCCGGAGGCACGGACGTCCAATGCCTCCACCATTCCGGACAGGGCAGCATCCCCCGCGACCTGGATGGGCGATGAGGGGTCTGGCCGCAGCTGGTGCCCCTTCAGTTCCCCGAAGGCCTTCGGAACACGCAGCGTGGTGGGTCCCCCAACATCGAGCCCCTGGAGCGCGAATGCGAGCTGAGCGGCCAACCCCTTCTGAGGATCAGGAGTCGCCACCAAGGAGACGCGTCCACCGCCGAGTGCCACGCGCCAATCGTCTTGAGCGAGTTGCAGCGCCGCGACGTCAACGTCCAGCCCGAGTCTGCCTTGGGCTCCCAGCTGCGGCATCGCGCTGAGCGTGACGTCCTGGGCGTCCAGATGCACCTTGCCGCGCTCGAGGGAGAACGGACGCAAATCCGCGGGGAGCTGTTGCAGCAGCCGTCCGAGATCGAGCTCCGCCAGGGCCCGCGTCACGACGGGCGGAACATCCGCCGCATCCGGAAGCACCACCTGGGCCTGCACTTCGGCGCTGTCGGTCAGCTGGGTGCGGTCCAGGTCGATGGCGATGTGCCGCTTCTCGCCATCGAACTTCGCGGAGGCCGCGCCGTGCAGCAGGGTGCGGACCGTGAACCGCGGATCGAAAGTCTGCCGCGCGATATCGAGGTCCACCCGCACGCGAGCGGCCGATGCCCCTGCCTCAGCCGAAAGGGTCAGCTCCAACTGAGCCAGGGCCGGCGGAATGGCCGAGCCCTCACGGCTCAACTCCAGGGGAAGCGGCGTACCGGGCTGGCCTGCTTGCGCGAAGACCTTCCATCCATCGTCCTGATGCTTCGCTTCGACCGCGGCCGCGAGCCCACGCAACGACCAGCGCTCGAACACTTCACCGTTCCGGACACGGACGTAGCTCAACGACACGCCCGACACCTCGACCTTCCCGACAGGAGGCGCGGAGGCCAGGAGGGCAGCAACTCGCTGAGAGGCTCCGAGTGGCGCTTCAACGGGCGGCGGTTCAGGGGCGTCCGGCCCCGTCAATCCCGTGAGAGACGTAGGCCCCGCATCGTCGGCCACCAGGACAAGGGCCACGTCCCGCACCACCACCCGCTCGACCAGGGTGGTACCGCTCAGCAGCGAGCCAGGCGACCATTGCGCCTCCAGCGTGCCGACGCGCAGCAGCTCGGGCGCGACGCTCTGGAACGGCGGCGGGGTACGCACCACCAGCCCGTCCAGCCGCAGACCCGAGAGCACGGAGACCTGGGCTGTCTGGTAGTCCAGCCGCAAGCCAGTTGCCGCTTCCACGCTGGAGACGATGCGTTGTTTCAGCCAGGGGCGGCCGAGGTTGTGCAGAGCGGCCACCGCCGTGACCAGCACCAGCGCGAGGGTTGCAGCGAGGCCCAGGAGCACGCCTGCGATGATTCGAGCCAACCGCTGGCGAGGTCGTCCAGTTCCGGGGGATTGCATGATGTTCGGTCTGGGCCGAGCGGTCCCCCCTCCTACCATGCGGCGGAATCGGGTTTCAATCGCTGGGCCCCGGTGGGCTCGGCCTCGAGCAGAGGTGGAGCCGAATCGTGCCCGAAGGAGGCTGCACGGCGGGTGCTTCGGCGCCGCGCTCCTCCCTGGGCTCCCGACAGTCGCCCTTCAGCCTTGGCTTCTGAGGCACACCTCCTGATGACGCAGCGCAGGGTGGGCTCGCCGACCGGGCCAGCAGCCTTCGTGGACTTCTGGCGCCCGGCCAACGAGGCGCTTCGCTGGACCGGCTCAATGGGTTGGGGGGGTGCCCTCCTGCTCCTCTTTGACCGGGGGCCGCTGGATGCCTTTCAGATTCACCAGGCAACCCATGTCATCGACGCCGGGGACGCTGTTCCCGGGTACATCCGCGATCACCACTCCCTGGTTCGTCAAGAGCCTGAGCTGTTCTTCCAGGATGGGATCGAACTGGTCGAGCTTGTGGCCGTCGTTCTGGTACTCACACTTCTTGACCCAATAGAAACGAGTCCCCTCCCTGTCGCGGATGACCAGATCGTCAATCCCAGGCGCGGGCACCTTGAGGCATTCATCATTGGGATCAATGGGCTTCGGGCCGGCGGCTTGGCTGTGCGAGATGGTCCCGCCCGTGCTGGGCACCGGCGGGGGCCGCCGGATGCCCCCCAGATTCACCAGATAGCACTGGGCGCCAACGCCAGGAATGCTGCCCACGGGAATATCCGCCAGCACCACGCCCTGCTCCACCAGGTGCTGGGCCTGGCCGACCATGGAGGTGTCAATCTCGTGGCTCTCGTTCTGATACTCGCTTTTCTGGAGCCAATAGAACGCATCATCCCGGCCGAGGATCACCAAATCATCCATCCCTGGCGGGCGAGGGCGCAGGAGCTCCTCGTCTTCTTCTTCGGGTGACTGCGGGTCTACTGTCACGTCGGGCTGGGTTTCCATCACGCCTCCCTGCTCTCACTACGGATAGGGGAAGGCCTCTTCGTCTTCGAAAGCGCTTCCCAGTCACACATCAACATTTGTCTCTCGGGCTCGGAGAGCAGTTGCGTGATGGCGGAGTACCGCTTGCTCTCCCGCAGCCCCACCATCTGCCGGTAGAGGTCATTGGCATCCCCGAACCGCCAGAGGTGCATGATTTCATGGTCGGGCTCCTCGCCTTCGCGGAAGCGGCCGGGCGGCGGGAGCTGTTCGCCCGCGGCGATGAAGTCCCAAGCGAATTCCTCGAGCAGCTTCGTCATCTGCTCGATGTAGGCGGGCAGCGCCGTACGGCTCAATTTAATGGAGACGTTCAGGAAATAGTCCGGAATGCGAATACCCTCGAGCTGGCGCTTGATCGCATCCTGGATCTCCTGCAGTTCCTTGTTCACCTCGCTCAACTGCGTTCCGAATTCGGCCTCCCTGGCGGACAGGGTGGGCCTGGGTGGCAGGTTGGCGATGCGCTTGTTGATTTCATTGATCCGCACCCCGAGACGGTTCACCGCCTCTCTTGCTGCTTCGCGCGCATCCACCGCTTGAGCATCCGCGGACGCCCCTTCCCTCCCGGGCACCCCTTGAGCCCCAGAGAGCCCCCCTTGAGCCCCAGAGAGCACCCCGTGAGCCCTCTCAAGCTCGGCATGAGCCCCGGCGAGATCGGTTTGGAGTTTGTCGAATTCAAGGAGCTGTCTTCGATTCACGGTACGATTCCTCTGGAGTTCTCTCCGGCGAGCATTGAGGCCGGCCTCCTTCATGCGTGGCTCCATGAGGTCCCGCAGGGACGTCTTGTATTGCATCGCGGGGAGCAATATCTCGTCATCCTCCCGCACCCCCTCACAGCACTCCTTCAGCTCCTGATACTCGTGCTGCTGGTGCAGCGTCGCGAGGATCTGCTCCGCGCTCGCGCGATCGTCCGTTGGGATGCCATAGATCTCCAGGACCCGCTCGGGGATATCCGTCAAGGCATAGCCCACGACCACCCGGTCCCACTGGAAGCGGTGCCGTAGCCATGCGGCCTGCCAGGTGATGGCGTTCATGAAGGACGCCATCTTCTTCGGCTTGATCGTACTGAAGGTGCGCAAGATGAAGAACCGGGACACCTGCTGTTGCGCCTCACCTGGATTGCCATTCGCCATCTCCGAGTCCTCCTCCGGTGTTGCGTGTGTGGTCCCCCTCCCTTGTCCAACTGCCGCGCCTCGACCAGGCGCGCTGACCTCATAGGAAGTGGAACGCCTCGGCGGTCTCGACCGCGCGCCGCAGGTGCTCGAGCGCCGCCTGCCGCTGCCCCTGACGCCACGCCTCGAGCGCCGCCCTCAAGGCTCCGGCCAGGGGAGCGGGCAGGGGGATCTGCGTCGGGTCCAGCATCATGCGCGCGCGCGCCACCGCCTCCGCCACCTCACCGCGCCGCGCCTCCAGCGCCATCAGGATCAGCAATCCCTGCCACTGCCCCCCAAAGTGCGAGTAGCGCGCCGAGAGCTTGCGCCAGCGCTCCACGGCGGCCCGCGCCTCGCGCTCGGCCTCGTCCAGGCGCTGCTCCTTCCAGGCCACCCACGCCCGGGTCGCCTGGGCCGCGCCCACGTAATCCTCCATGCGCGCCTCGGTGGCCACCCGCAGGCAGTGCTCACTCCAGACGCGCGCCTCGGAGAGCTGGCCGCGCCGGCGGTACACCTGCAGCAGGTACGCCAGCAGGCGGGACTGCAACGTCAGGTCCCCCACCTGCTCCGCCAGCCGCAACCCCACCAGGCCGTGCTGCTCCGACTCGTCCAGGGCTCCGTGGAACAACAGGGCGAAGGCGAGGAAGAAGCGGCAGGTCGCCTGCTCGAAGAGGTCCCCGGATTGCTCGCTGGCCGCCACCGCCTGCCGGGCGTATTCCACCGTCCCGGCGGACAGGACGTAGTTCTCCCGCCGGAAGGCCCACAGGAGGATGGCCTGGAAGAAGCGGGCGCGCTGCAGGGACGTGCCTCGTGCCTCCACCGACGGGCGGACCTTGTCGATGAGCGCGCCCATCTCCTCCACCCGTCCCATCCAGTAGTACACCCAGGTGCGATCCACTTGAAGCTGCACCCACTCGTGCCACCAGGTGGACGCGCTCTCCGCGGCGCCGGCCCCACCGGGCACCGGGTGGGCCGAGTCCAGTGCGGCTTCGGCCTCATCGTAGGCGCGCAGCGCGGCCTCGTGCTGGTGGTGCGTCTCCCAGGTCTTGCCCAGCTTGCGGCAGAGGCTCGCGCGCTGGCGCGGGTGGAGTGGAGCGAGCCGGCCCAGGGCCTCGCCATACGCCGCGCGCGCTTCCTCCTGCCGTCCGCAGAGGGCCAACATGTCTCCCAGGCTCTCGTAGAGGTGGCGCAAGTCCGGCGCCCCGTCCTCCTGCCGCCCCGCGCCCGAGCGCGTGAGCAGCTCCGCCTCGGACAAGGCCGATTGGTAGAAGGAGATCGCCTGACTGTTGGCATAGGAGGCCCGGGCGCCATCGCCGGCCAGACGGAAGTAGCGGCTCGCCCGCTCGTGCACCTCGGCCTTCGCCCAGTGGTGGGCCAGACTGGGGAACAACAGGGCGAAGTCCTGATCCCGGGCATGACGCTGCTCGAGGGCCTCGGCGGCCCGATGGTGGAGCTGGCGGCGCCGCTTGGGGGCCAGGCCCGCGTAGGAGAGCTCGCGCAGCTTGTCGTGGATGAAGCGCAGCCGGCCTCCCGCCACGGGCTCGAGGATCTGCCGCACTCTCAGCGTCTCCAGGGCCTCCAGGCCCGCCGGCTCGCTCAGCGGCACGGTGCGCAGCAGGAGCTCGGCGTCCAGCTCGCGCCCGAGCACGGCGGCCAGCTCCACCATCCCATGAGCCCGGGCATCCAGACCGCCCAGACGCCGGTTGATGATCTCCGCGATGGACTCGGGCAGCGCGAGCGCCTCGAGCGAGCCAGGGGCCCGATCGGCCAACCGCCACTGCCCGGAGGCGTCCCGGTGGAGCAACCCCTCCGCGATGGCGGCCCGCAGGTACTCGGCGACGAAGAAGGGATTGCCCTCGGCCTGGCGCACCAGCCCCTCGAAGTCCGCGGGCAGGGAGTCCAGGGCGAGCATGCCGCAGACCATGGAGCGGAGGTTCGACACGCCGAGCCGCCCCAGCTCCAGGTGCAGGGCCTTCGCGGACACCACCTTCCGCAGGGGCTCGCTCAGCTCCTCCATGCGGTACGTGCCCAGCAGCAACACGCCCCGCGCGGCCAGCTCCTCGTACCGGAGCTGCTCCAGGAAGCCCAGCGTCAGCTCATCCGCCCACTGCAGGTCATCGAGGATGAGCAGCAGCGACTCCTCCGCGCCGAAGGCGAAGAGGAGCTCCTGGAGGGAGGTGAAGATGCGCGCGCGCTCGGCCTCGTTGTTGGCCAGGGGCGGAGGTGGGGGCTGCTCGCGCAGGCAGGGAAGCGAGTCCAGGGTGGGCTCGAAGGGGACGAGCACCTTGCCCCACGGGCCGAGGAGCCGCTCCGTTTCCGCCTCCCCCCAGGCACGACAGCGGTCCGCCACCAGGGCCAGCAAGGGGCGGAAGGGGTGCAGCGGCGAGGCCCGTGTCGTGGCGTCCACCTGGGTGCCCGAGAGTCCGAGCGGAATGCACTCGCCCGTCACCACCGTCAGCTCGCTGAAGATGGCCTCGCGGGCCATCTCCATGGCCAGACGCGTCTTGCCCACGCCACTGCCACCCCCGATGAAGACGCGGCCCCCACGGCCCAGGCTCAGCGCGTCGAGCTCGGCGCTCAGGCACCGCACCGCCTCCTCCCGCCCCGTGAAGGGAGAGCGGTAGAGGTAGGGCCGGGGCTTGGGCAGCCGCGCCGGTTGCACCGCCTCCACCCCCAGCCCCGCGAGCACCCGGTCCACATCTTCGGCATAGCCCAGACGCTCCTGGGGCCGCTTCTCCAGGAGCTTGAGGATGAGCCACTCCAGCTGCTCCGGAAGTGGCTCGTCGAGGAGCACCGAGGGAGGCGTAGGCGGTTGCCGGAGATGGAGCTTGCGGATGGCTCCGCTCGTGGCGCCCACGAAGGGAGGGAAGCCGGTCACGCACTCATACAGGATGCACCCGAGCGAGTAGAGGTCGGCACGGGCGTCCACCAGGTCCCCCTGGATCTGCTCGGGCGCCATGTAGAGGAGCGTGCCCAGCCTGCCCTCATCCACCTGGAGCAGCTCCCTGCCGTAGGCCCCACCAAAGGCCGCCGCCACGCCCAGGTCCCCGAGCACCACCGTCCCGTTCCTGCGGACGAAGACGTTGCCGGGTTTGAGATCGCGGTGGACCAGACCGCAGCCATGCAGGTAGGCCAGCGGGGGGCACAAGCTCCGCACGAGCTTCAGCAGTGGGAGCACGGGCAGCGTCACCGGGGAAGCGGAGTGGGTCTCCTGTCCCTCGATGGACCAGGAGCGCTCGATGAACTGCTGGAGCGTGCGGCCCTTCACCAGCTCCATCGCATACCAGGGCTGCCCACCAGAGATGTCACTGTCGAGGATCCGGACCACCCCGGGGTGCCGGATGCGGCTGAGCGCGCGGATCTCCCACCGGAGGCTGGCCGACAGGGATTCACGCGGCATCCGGACCGTCTTCAGCGCGACGAGCTCGTCCCGGTCCTGATGGCGCCCCAGATAGACGACGCCCATTCCCCCGCGTCCAAGGAGCCCTTGTATCTGGTAGGGCCCCAAGGCCTGGGGCATCAAGGGCTTGCTCTCCAGCAAGGCTTCTTCGTGGTCCACGGCTCCGCTCCTGCTTCAAGCCCCGTGTGGCTGGAATGGCGCCACACGTCAGGCGCCCGCGCGCCTGCCGGGCCCCCTCGTCCTTACGGCATCACCTGGTCCTCCCTTATGAGGGAGGAGCCAAGACGAAATGTGACAAGGCGGACCGTGTCACTCCGCCCCCAGCTCCTGAGCGCCCTCCCGCTGCAGGCGCAGGAAGCAGTGCTCCCGCAGCGCCGCGCGCCGAAGCTCATCCACGCCGCCAAAACCCGCGCCGCGTGCGTACCGCTCGAGCTGGGAGGGCACGGGCTGGCCGAGCCGCTCGGTGAAATACCAGCGCCACAGCGCCGCCTCGTCGAGCCCCAGCTCCTCGAGAGCGGGGTGCTCCAGGCCGGAGCTCGAGAGCATCCGCGCCTTGCGTTGGGCGCGGTCCAGCAGCGGCCCGTAGACGCCGAGCGAGCGCAGGTGCTCCGGCAGGCACCGCTCCACCTCCGGGGCGTGCAGCAGCTCCGTCTGGTGTACCCACGTCTCATCCCGGAAGAACCGCAACGGCTCGGAGATACGCTGCGCCACCAGCCACTGCTTGAATGAAGACAGCTCCTCCAGGCCGTGCTCGCGGCGGAACGCTTCACAGACCCGCTGCACCGCCTCCAGCTCGACTTCCCCTCCCCTCTGCCGGCTCTCCTCCAGGGCCAGGGCACGAGCCAGCGCGCCGGCCCGCATCCGGGGAAGGAGGCCGCCGACCCGCAGCTCCTCGAGCAACGCCTCCAGCGGGAGCGGCTCGCCCTCCTTCCGGCTGGCCGGCTCGAGGCGCCCGGCGCATCGGCGCGCTTCCGCCCATGCATCCGTCTGGGCGAGCGTGTACGAGACCTGCTTGGGTCCGGGGCGGGCCGCCAGGTACTCGCGCATCTGGTGGAGCATGGCCAGCGCGTCCGCACGCTTCTGGTCTACCCGTCCCCTTGGCAGCCACTCCCGCAGCCGCCGCAGGGGCTCGGACGGCAAGCCCGCCTCCACGGCCCGCCCGAGCAGGACGGGCCAGCTCCGCTCGGGGTAGTAGAGCCTCTTGGCGAGTTGCACCAGGGCCTCGCCCACCCGCGTGTCCACCACGCCCTCGTGCCCGGCGGCCGCCAGGGTGGCCCGGATGTTGACCAGGGCCTCGGACAACGGGCGGAAGCCGTCCTCGGCGGGGGCATGCGCGATGGCCACCTCGTCGTCATCCGTCAGCTCGCCGCTTTGGAAGGCCTCGAAGATGGCCCCCACCCCCTCCATGCCGAACGAGGCCAGTTCCGCGGCTCGCAGCGCCCCCATGCTCGCGCTTCCGAAGACGGGGATGCCCTCGGCCATGGCCCAGAGGATCTCCTTGTGCCAGACGGAGGGGACACAATCGAAGTAGCCGTCGATGAGACCGATGGCCCGTGGCCGCTCGAGCGCGGCCCGGTAGACGTCCCCCTGGGCCGCGGGCGGAAGGAACACGGCCTCCAGCCCGCTCCTGCCCTCCCGCTCCTGCAATGTCGGCCCCACGAAGACGTAGATCATCGGCCGCGCTCCTTCAGCTTTTCACGGGCCCGGCGTCCCGGGACGTAGCCTGGCGCGTCGTGGAGCGCCTCCAGCCCAGGCACCACCACCCGCACCACGGGGACGCAGAACTCGGGCCGGGACAGGTCCACCACCACCACCTGGCGCAGCCCCACCGCCGCCAGCCGCTCCAACTCCCAGGCCACGTCCTCCTCGAAGGACCGCCCCGCGAAGGTGGGGACGTCCTGGAAGTGCCGGGCCGGCGGCTCGCGGCGCATCCGCTCCACTTGATGGCGCCAGACGGCGGGATCCCGGAAGGCCTCGTAGCAGCGCGTGACTCCCATGTCGTCGCGAGCACCGGAGATGATCGTGAGCCGCACCTGGGCCGCCTCGGTGAGCGCGCGCAGCAGGGCCACCTCGCGAGCGGGATGACAGCCCGCCCCCGACGTGGGCGCGCGGGGCCGCAGCGGCTCCAGCGAGCGTTCGGCGAGGAGGCAGAAGAAGGAAGCCAGCCCCACGTCGGTGGTCGTCTCCCAGATGGCCACCTCCATCCCGGCACGCTCGAAGCGCTCCAGCACCTGGAGGCAGAGCGGATCATCCACCGTGCCTGGCTCCAATCGCGTCTGGCCCTGCGACGCCTCGCTCCGGACGTGCCACAGCGTGGTGGCGTCGCGCTCCACCACCTCACAGAGCCCGTGGCTGATGGCCTCCAACGGATGGTTTCCAGAGGCCAGTCCATTGGAGCTCATGAGGAACGCGCCACTGCCCTCGGGCAGGGGGAGCGTGAAATCCGTGTGGACCAGCTCGAACGGCAACCACAGGGGTGAGCCGTCCCCCAGCGCACGCCCTTCGATCCACAACAGCCGCATCGCCGGGTGGAAGGCGTTGACCGACAGGCGCGGGAGCCCATTCACCTCCACCACCGGGTGGCTCATCCGCAGCTCGTCGTAGCTGGCGCGCCGCAGCGGCAGGTCGATGTGCTCGGCGTGGTAGGACTCCACCGCCTCCATCAACCCGGAGGCTTGCGCCGCGGCCAGCTCCATCCCCTTGCCCTGGGACACCGACAGCGAGCGCGCGTTGGGCCGGCACACCGCCACGACCGGAAGGCCAATCCAATCCAGGCCCGTGAGCTGGGCGATGCGCGTGATGCCCATCTCCCGCATGAGGGGCCGGACCCTCCGGAGCGTCTCCTCGGGAGGAATCAGCCGGTGCGTGCCCAGGCGGTAGGACTTGGGAGCCACCGGCCCCGGGGTCCCCACCGGCTCGACAACTGACGAAGTCCACATCATGCGCACCCCTGTCTTCGTGGTGAATGAGTGAGGGCCGGGCCCTGGTGTGACAAGGGAGCCAGCCAGAAGGGCATGGCAAGGCCGGCCGTCAATCCCTCCCCGAAAGACCAGACACCATGCGCTCCACGTAGTCGCGGACCCGGCTGGGGCGTAACGCCATGGCCTCCATGGCGGGTCTCGGATCGACCGGGCCGCCGAGCGCGAGGTGGAGCTGGAGTGCCGTGAGGGAGCGCTGGAGTGGCTCCGTGGCACCCTCGAACTGCTCGCGGAGCGTCTGCTCGGCCAGGTGCTCCAGCGTCCACGCGCGCCCGCTCCGCTCCTCGAAGAGGCGGACCACGTCGAGCTGCCCGAGGGCCTCCTCCCCCCCAAGCTGGAGGACCGCGTTCCAGGCGCGCGGATGCTCCAGCGCCCCCACGGCGAACCGGGCCACGTCCTCGAAGGAGATCCAATTCAGCCTGCCACGCCCCGTCCCCACGAGGCGTGCCCGGGCCTTCAGGAAATCGAAGCCCAGGGCCGGGCTCAACCAGACCTCGGTGAAATAGGTGGGCTGGAGGATGGTGTAGCGGGGAATCCCGCTCCGCATCAGCGACTGCTCCACCGCACGCTTGGCCCCCTGGAGGGGGAAGTCCACGTCCATGGGAGCGAAGGAGACGAAGACGAAGTGTTCCACTCCCGCGCGCCGCGCTGCTTCCACGAGAGCCAGTTGGCCCTCCAGGTCCACCGACTGGATCGAATCCCCCACCTGTCTGGAGACCGTGGAGGTAGCCGTCGAGATGAGGGCCCGGGCTCCCTCGCAGACCGCCTCGAGGGAGGATGAGGCCTTCAAGTCCCCCTGCCGCAGCTCCACTCCCGCTTGTTCGAGGCGCGCGACCCGGCCTGGCTCCGAGGTCGGCCGGACCATGGCCCTGACGGGGAGGCCCGAGGCCCTCAGGTGTCCGCAGATCGCACCACCCAGCAACCCCGTGGCGCCTACGACGGTCGTGATGTGCTTCATGGCCTTCCCCCTCCAGGGAGAGAGTGGGGAGACCCTGAATGTGATGCGTGCCCCTCCCCGCCACGCACGCGGCGGGGGAAGGGGTGGTTCTTTCACACGTAGCCGAAGCGGCGGCGCAGGAACCACTCGGTGCCCAGCAGCCCCACCAGCGCCACCAGGTAGTACCAGCGGTCCCACAGCGGCCGGTCCTTCGCCCGGCCCACCTCCACCACCGGCGGATCCAACAGCGGCACGTCGTCCGGCAACCCATTCATCGGCAGCCGGAACGCCTTGCCTCCCGTGTACTTCGCGATCTGCTCCATCAGCTCCGGCCGCACCGACGCGTCCGACAGCTCCGGGCCCACCGCGCGCACCGCCACCGCGTCCTCGCCCTTGCCCAGGTCCGTCTCGCCCTTCTTCGCCGTGGCCACCAGCTTGTACGGCCCCGGTGCCGGCGGCGCGAACTCCAGCCGCACCACGCCGTCCGGGCCCGTCTGCCCCGTCTGCACCGCCACCGGCTTCTGCGTGTCCACCGACACCAGCTCCACCCTCACCTGCGCGTCCTGCGCCGGCTGGTAGTCCGACGTCCTCGAGGACACCACCACCCCCACCGCCTTGCCCGGCTCCACCGAGGGCGGATCCGCCGTCACGTTCAGCGTCGTCAGGTCAGGGTCGCGCACCAGCCAGCGCAGCGCGTTGCTCCAGAACCGGTCATACGCGCGGCTCGGCGAGCCTCCCTTGTGCGAGGTGAACGCCCAGTACCAGCTCGCGTCCGTGCCCACCACCATCGACCGGCCCCGCCCGTAGTCCCACACCGACACCAGCGGCGCGTTCTTCCCGTCCACCGTCATGAACGGGTGATCCATCAGCACCGTCGCTCCCGGCTTCGCCCGCGTCTGGTTCGCGCCCGGAATCGCCGGCAGGTCCGCCCAGACCGTCTCCGTGCTCGCCCCTCCCGACGCCATCGCCGTCACCGGGTGACGCATGCCCTCCGGCGTCAGCCGCGCCTTGAAGGGCTCCACGTTCGCCGGACCCGCGCCCTCCACCGGCAGCGTCTCGTACAGCGTGGGCATGCTCGCGCGGCCCTCGCCCAGCACGCTGTCGCCGCCAATCATCACCAGCGCCCCGCCGTTGTGCACGTAGCGCTCCAGGTTGCGCTCGTACTGGGCGATGGACAGCGACGTGTCCGTGTAACCGAAGTTCTGGAAGATGACGACGTCGAAGGTGTCCAGCTTCGTGTCGAAGATCTCCTCCATCGGGAAGGGAATCAGCGACAGCTCGCGCTCCTGGCTCACCACGCCCGGCTCGTCCGACATCGTCCGCAGGATGTAGAAGGACACCAGGTCCACGTTCGCGTCCTGGCGCAACAGTCCGCGCAGGAAGCGCTCGTCCCACGAGGGCCGGCCCACCACCAGCAGCACACGCACGCGGTCGCGAATCACCTTCAGCACGAAGGAGCGCGTGTTGTTGTCCCCCACCGCCTCGTCCGGGAAGACGGGCATGCTCACCGTGTAGACGAAGCGCCCCGTCTGGTCCGGCGTGAAGGTGAAGCCCACCGGCTTCACGTCGTCCGAGGACTCGAAGCGCACCGACTTGCTCGCCACCACCTTGCCTTCCTGCTTGAGCACCACCGGCACGTCCTGCCCCGAGAAGCCCCGGCCGTGCACCTCCACCTCCACCGTGATGGAGTTGCGCACGAAGGCGAAGTCATCCACCTTCACCCGCTCCACCGCCAGGTCCTTCAGCGCCTCGCGCCCCACCAGGAAGGTGGACACCGGCACGTTCAGGTCCGCCAGCGCCGCTCGCGCCCGGCCCACCGCGCCTCCCGCCAGCTCCACGTTGTCCGCGCCGTCGCTCACCAGCAGCACACCGCCCAGCTTCTTCGCCCCCTGCGCCCCCGCGCCCACCGAGCGCAGCGCCGACAGCAGATCCGACGTGCCCGCCCGCGCCGGCTCCTTCGCCAGCGCCTCGGCCGAGGTGGGTGACAGCTCCGGGTCGAAGCCGTACACCTCCACCGTGTACCGGTCGTTCAGCCCCGCCAGCCCCGGCGCGGCCTTCTCCAGGAAGGCGGCCGCCTGCGCCGAGCGCGTCACGCCCCCCGGCTCCACCGGGAAGTTCATCGAGGCCGAGCGGTCCACCAGCACCGCCAGCCGGTTCTTCATCCGCGCCACCTGCAGGTTGCGGATGCCGGGCTCCAGCAGGAAGAAAAGCGCCGCCAGGCCCGCGCCCGCGCGCAGCGTCCACAGGGCCCAACGCCGCAGCCGCGCCGGCTCTCGCCGCACGCCCCACGCCGCCAGCCCCACTCCGAGCGCCAGGCCCACGCCCATCAGCACCAGCGCCCAGACGGGCAGCGGCGAGAGGCTGACGAGCTTCCAGGCATTGAAGGGGGTGGTGTCCATGAATGAGTCAGGGGCCTCGCGTCAGCGGCGCTTGTTGAGGATGAGCGGCAGGTGGACGGCGTCGTCCTTGTAGTCCAGGCAGAGGGCGTACATGCAGAGGTTCACCCCCAGCCGCACGGCCAGCTCGCGCTGGGGCTCGCCGCCCGGGGAGACGTCGAACTCGTAGTCTCCCGCCTCGCTGCGGTTCCACGCCCCGGCCAGGTCGTTCTGCGAGTACATCACCGCCGCCCGCTTGCCGAGGTTGGCCGCCAGCAACTGTGGCTTGTTGAGCAACCGGCCCGGCGCCGAGTCCAGCAGGAAGAAGCTCTTGAAGACGACGTGGGTGGAGGGCACCGGCGTGAGGGGGCTCTGCGGCAGCACCCGCGCCAGCTCGCGGCGGAAGCTGGTATCGAAGCCCGCCCCATCGCTGCCGTCATTGGCGTCCGCCAGGAGGAAGCCCCCGAAGGTGAGGTAGCGCCGCAGGTTCTCCACCTCCGCCTCGCTGAAGGGCGGAAAGGCCCCGTCCCCGCCCAGGTACAGGAAGGGGTAGTCGAAGAGCTCCGGGCTGGAGAGGGCGAAGGGGCGGGCATCCGGCAACACCTCCACCGAGGTGCGCCGCTGCAACTCCCAGGCGATTCGTCGGAGCCCCGACAATCGGGTGTCCCAGCGGCCGCCATGCCGGGCCACGGCGGGGATGAAGCGGCTCTTCTCTCCGAAGGCGAACGCACGTCCGGACAGCAGCGGGACGAGCGCCGCGCTCCCGAGCAGGAAGGTTCGACGGCTGAGGGGGCGCACGGGCATAGGGGTTTCTATATACCGTCGACGCGCCCTTGCATTCCCCGCTATAGAGTTGCCCCATGGCGAAAGGCGGACAGACGCCGAAGGATCCTGCTTCCCCCCGGATGCAGGCGGCATGGAAGCTCAAGGACTCGGGGGACGTGGTTGCCGCCCGGCGGGAGGCCGAGCGCATCCTGGCGGACAATCCCAGCCCGGACGACAAGGCACAGGCCGAGGAGTTGCTGCGCCGTGCCACCACTCCCCCCTCACTCTACGGCTTCGCCCTCCTGGCCGCCGTCCTCCTCGTGCTGCTCGTGGTGCTCGCCGCCACGCGCTACTAGGACACCGTCGTGGACTCGTACCTCGAAGCCCTCAAGGCCTACCAGTCGTTCAACCCCGCCGGCTGGGTGGCCATCTACCGGTTGATGCCCATGTGGGCCGGCATCGTGTGCTGCGTGCTGGGGCTCGGGCTGCTGCTCTTCGGCGGCGGCAAGTCGGCCTTCCGCGCCATCTCCGGGCCCCTGGGCATGCTCATCGGCCTGGGCTGGACGGGCGTGCTGCTCACGAAGTTCGGCGTGGCCGCGGATCCGCGCCTGCCCACCGTCGCCGCCGCGGTGCTCGCCGTGCTGGGCTTCATCTTCCCCCCGGCCATCATCTACCTGGGCGTGGGCATCCCCATCGGCCTGTTGGGCGGGCAGATCGCCGGGCCCAATGACTTCCTCATCGGCTTCGCCCCCGGCCTCATCCTCGGCGGCCTCGTCGCCGCGGTGCTGCACCGCCACGTGTCCGCCATCATCGCCTCCATGATGGGCGGCTGGCTGCTCGTGCTCGGCGCCATGGCGGCCCTGCACCAGTTCGGCGGGCTCGTGAGCGCCATGGCCAGCCAGCCCTGGGGCCTCATCATCGCCGCGGGCCTCTTCGCCATCGCCGGCAGCGTCTATCAGATCGCCGTGCGGCCCTCGCCCGAGGAGGAGGAGCGCCAGCACGCCGAGCGCCAGCGGTTGAAGATGCGCCAGGCCGAGCTGAAGGCCACCGAGAAGCGCTGGAGCGCCCCCCGGGGCGGCAGGTAGCCAGCCGCCAGCAGCCTTTACCTCCACCGGGGCCGCGCATACAGTCCGCGCCCCCCTACCCCCCCGGGACGAGCGACAGCGATGGGCCAGGCCAGACGCAAGGAGAAGAACCTCGAGAACCGGGAGCCGCGGAGCCCCGAGACCGATGGCGCTCCCACCGCGGACACCGGGGCCACCGTCGCCTGGAAGAAGCCCGAGGGGCTCTCGGGCCGGGGCTGGGCGGTGCTCGCCGCCGTCATCCTCGCCATCCAGTTCCCCCTCATCCACTACGCCCTCTTCCGGGGCGATCCCGCCACCACCGCCTCCGTTCCCTACAGCCAGGACTTCTCGGACCCGGGCGTGGTGCAGCGCGACTTCTTCTCCACCGGCGGCCACTGGCGCGTGGTGGACGGGCAGTTGCTGTCCCCCGGCGTGAAGAACAACCCGCTCTGGCTCCAGGCGAAGCTGCCGCGCGACGTCGCCGTCGAGTTCGACGTGCGCTCCCAGTCCCCGGAAGGCGACATCAAGGCGGAGATCTTCGGCGACGGCACGGACCACGCCTCCGGGTACATCCTCATTCACGGCGGGTGGAACAACTCGCTGTCCATCATCGCGCGGCTGGACGAGCACGGCGCCCCGCTGAGCGCGCTCCAGCGCGAGGCCCGGCAGGTGGCCGAGCGCAATGGCGGCAAGGGCTCGGGCCTGGTGGAGACGGGTGTGTTCCGCGAGAACACGCACATGCGGGTGGAGGCGCGGCCCTATCCGGTGGAGATCGGCCGGACCTATCACTGGCGTATCGAGCGCAGGGGCTCGCTGTTACGCTGGTCCATCGATGGAAAGCCCTTCATGGAGTTCGATGACCCCCTGCCGCTCGAGGGAAAAGGTCACGACCGCTTCGGGTTCTCCAGCTGGGAGGCCCAGCTCTTCTTCGACAACCTGAAGATCGAGCCGCTGTAACCGGTTGCTCGCGGGCCAGCGGCGAACCAGGAATCAGAGGTAACAACGTGCGCAGAGTCGGAATCTTCGGCTGGGGAGTGGTCGCTCCCCGGTCCCGGAACATCGAGGCCTTCGAGAAGAACCTCGCGTCGTCGGAGAGCTGGCTCTCTCCCTTCAACGGCTTCGGTCCGGACAACTTCCTCGTCGGCAACCCGGACTTCGACTTCGCGGAGTACAAGCCCTGGGTCGACGCCCGCTTCCCCGCCACGCGCTTCGCCCAGCTCGAGAAGAAGATGGGCATGCCGACCAAGATGGCGATCGGCGCCTTCATCCAGTCGCTGGCCCAGAACCCCGGCCTGGAGCAGGAGCTGCAGGCGCTGGGGGCCCGCTCCCACGTGTACGTGGGCACCGGTCTGGGGGACCTGCCGACCATCCACGACATCACGCTGAACCTGCACCGCGCCCAGCGGAAGTGGGACCGCTTCTGGTCGTCCCCCGAGCGCAACAGCACGCTGCGCCGCTGGCTGGAGACGCGCGAGCCGATGCCCGGCCTGCCCCCCGAGCCCTCCACCGTGGACGAGGCGGACCGGGACGAGGCCGAGGAGGCCTGGTGGCACTTCTGGGCCGGCCAGTCTCCCGAGCTGCGCGAGTACCTCGCCGAGCAGAAGGAGATTGAAGGCCTGGGCGTCGAGGGCGGCAACGTGGAGGCCGCCAAGCTGGCCGTCATCAAGGAGAAGCGGACGCGCAACCAGCGCCTGCAGAAGAAGTGGGGCGCCCCCGAGCCGCCGTGGAACGCGGTGCCGTCCGAGATTCTCTGGAACATCCACAACACCCCCGCCTCGCAGATCTCGATGATGGGGCGGATCACCGGCATGACGTTCGCGCCGGTGGCGGCGTGCTCCTCGTTCGGCTATGGGCTGAAGCTGGCGCTCGACGCCATCACCAGCGGCGATGCGAAGGCGGTGGTGCTGGGCATGACGGATCCGCCCCCGCACCCGCTCACGGTGGGTGGCTTCTACAACGCGCGCGTGGTGAGCGCGGACGGCGCCGTGTCCAAGCCGCTCACGCAGCTGCGCGGCACGCACGTGGCCGGCGGCTCGGTGGTGTGGATTCTGGGTGACCTGGAGCACTTCAGCGCCAAGGGCTTCAAGCCGCTGGGCATGGAGCCCCTCACCGTGGGCGTCACCGCAGACGCGGACCACATCATCACGCCCTCGAAGGAGGGCCCCGTCGTGGCCATCCACGAGGCCCTGCGCAAGGCGGGCGTGGAGCCGTCCGAGATTGGCAGCTGGGATCTGCACGCCACCGCCACCCCGGGCGACTACCTGGAGATGGAGACGCTGCACTCGATCCTGCCGGAGACGGTGCTGGTGACGGCGCGCAAGGGCACCTTCGGCCACGGCATGGGTGCTGGCGGCGGCTGGGAACTGACGGCCCAGTACCTCGGCTACGCCCGGGGCCAGGTGTTCCCCACCCCGCTGTCCGAGGGCGAGCTCAACAAGGAGATCGGCCGCGTGCACCCCCGCTATGTCTTCGACAAGGCGGTGGCCGTGCCCCAGGGCTGTGCTGGCAAGCTCTCCATGGGCGTGGGCGGCATCAACGCCTGCGTCATCTCGCGCCCCTGGCGCTGAGCGCGCGGCGGCCCTACCCCTAAAGGGTCATGGCCGATCGCGTTCGCGCTCCCGCGGTGGCGGGTTCGTTCTACCCCGCCACCGCTCCCCTCCTCGCCAGCCAGGTGGATCAGTGGTTGGAGCAGGCCCCCGCCTGTCCGCCTCCGTCCCCAGCGGCGCTCATCGTCCCCCATGCCGGCTACATCTACTCGGGCCCGGTGGCCGCGAGCGCCTATGCCTGCCTGCGCGGGCTGAAGGGCAAGGTGCGGCATGTGCTGCTGCTCGGGCCCTGTCACTTCGTGCTGATGAACGGGCTGGCCCACCCCGACGCCGAGGCCCTGCGCACGCCACTCGGAGACGTGCCCATCGATGAGGCCCTGCGCGAGCGGGCCGAGGCCACGCGCCACGTCGCCGCCTCCGTGCTCGCCCACCGCAAGGAGCACTCGCTCGAGGTGCAGCTGCCCTTCCTCCAGCGCGTGCTGGGCGACTTCGACGTGCTCCCCCTCGTGGTGGGCTCCGCACGGCCCGAGGAGGTGGCCGAGGTGCTCGAGGCGCTCTGGACGCAGGACGTGCTGCCCATCATCAGCTCCGACCTGTCGCACTACCTGCCCTATGACATCGCCCGGCGGGTGGATCGCGAGACGGCCGACCATATCCTCCAGCTCGACGGGCCGCTCGAGGAGGATCGCGCGTGCGGCGCCGCGGCCATCAACGGGCTGTTGCTCGTGGCACGGCGCCGGGGCTTGAGCGCCGAGTTGCTCGACCTGCGCAGCTCGGGCGACACCGCCGGCGGCAAGAGCGAGGTCGTTGGCTACGGCGCGTTCGCCTTCCACCCGCGGGCCTGAGGGAGTCCCTCCTCAGTCGATCCACACGGAATCGCCGTCGAGGCGCACCTTGTCGATGCGGATGCCCATCGTCTGCTCCAGCAACTCCTTCGCCAGCTCGCGCGCCTCCTTCTGCAGCTCCGGACGCCCCTTGTCACGCCCCTCGTTGTAGAGCCCGAGGATGAGGGAGCCCGAGAGCACCACCGACTCGTATAGCTCCTGCTTGTCACTATCCGACAAGCGCCGCTCCTTGAGGCCCATGGCGATGGCGGCGTTGATCTGCACCAACATGGACTGCTGCTGCGGGCCGCTCAGCTCCTGGCCGTTCTTGAGCGCGTAGTAGGAGGACATGAAGAAGTAGTTGAAGGCCCCGGCGAGGTTCCGCTTCAGCTGCGGCTGATCCTGCTGATCCAGCAGTTGATCGTACGCCTGGAGGAGTTGCTGCAAGGCGGGCTCGAGCGCCTTGCGCTGGTCGGAATCAAGCTCCCGCACCCGCTCGGAGAGCCGCTTGGGCATGACGGGGTCGGTCACCATGCGGAACGAGGACACCGAGAGCGGCAGCAGCAGCGGCGATACCCCCGGCTCGCCTCCCGGACCGGGCTGGGGCTCCTGCGAAAGCCGCGCCTTCCACTGCTTCTGGAAGAAGGGCTTGAAGTTGCCGTGGATGAAGGCGTTGCTGTCGTAGTGCCTGTAAGGACTCACGGGCTGTTCGCCCTCCAGTCCCGCCGCACCCAGCAGGAGGAACCCCGCCACCATGACGGGAACCGTCCTGAGAAAACTGTTCATCTCCCCCTCCACTAGAATGACGGGAATGTAGAGCACGCCGGCGCCAGCCTCCCCCCTCCGGCATGCAGTCCCGGTCGTCGCGCGCGGAGCATCATCGGAAAGCACCGGAGCGGGCAAGCAGTCCGGTGAATGCGCTGGCCAGCCGAGCCGCCCCCCTGCTAGCAGCAGTCCCATGCGGCTCACCCTCCATCGTGGCGTCAGCCTCGCCGTCCTCGCCTCGGCGCGCACCGAGGCGGAGCACCATGAGGACCTGGGTTGCAGCATCCAGGGCCCCACCGCACGGCCCGTGCGTCAGGCCCATGTCCCTCTCAAACAGCGGCTCGCCCAGCTGGGCCCGGAGCGCTCCCTGCGCGAGGCGAAGGCCCTCGTGCGCTGGTTGGAGGAGACGCCCGGTTATGCCGCGCTCTGCGACGAGGGCCGGCGGCGCGGTGGCCGTCGCCCACTGCGTCATGAAGTGCTGTTCCCCGACGCGACGCGCCACAAGCCTCGCATCCTCCACCTGCGCCAGGAGGAGCTGGGGCTCGACTTTCCCGTGAAGGCCCGCGAGTGGCCCGCCCTCGCCGAGCTCTTCGCCTCGCTGGCGCGCGGAGCCACCCGCGCCGAGCTGCGCGCCCTCTCGGCCGTGCCCGCGGTGGGCGAGTTGCTCGCGGACATGTCCAGCGCCGGCTGGCTGGTGCGCCACGAGGGCCCCGTGGAGGTGCCCGCCCCCGGCGCCCTCTTCGTGGGCCACAACACCGTGCTGGTGTCGAGCCCCCAGGCGCGCGTCCTGGTGGACCCCTATTTCCGTGCCGCCAGCCAGCTCGACCGGCCAGACTACCCGCCCATGCAGCCGCGCGACATCGGCCGGGTGGACGCGGTCGTCATCACCCACTCGCACGGGGACCACTTCCACCTGGGCTCGCTGCTGCAGCTGCCGAGCGACACGCGCATCTTCGTGCCGGCGGTGGAGCGCGAGAGCCTCTTCTCCACCGACTGCGTGCTGCGGCTGAAGCAGCTCGGCTACACCCGCGTCGAGGCGCTGCGCTGGGGCGAAGAGCGGCTCGTGGGCGACATCACCGTGCGCGCCCTGCCCTTCCATGGCGAGCAGCCCACCGACGGTGAGGGCCTCTACCCGGACCTCTTCAACGAGGGGAACACCTGGCTGGTGCGCGCGCCGGGCTTCTCCGCGGCCTTCTTCGCCGATGCCGGACACGACGTGCGCGGGGACATGCGCACCGTCTGCCGCGCGCTGCGGAAGGAGGCCCCCGTGGACGTGCTCTTCTGCGGGGTGCGCGGCTTCCGGCTCGAGCCGCTCTTCTTCGGCTACACCACGCTGGACGCCTACCTCGTGGACGTGCCCGTGGAGTCGCTCGTGAAGCCGCAGCAGCTCATGGCCGGGCCGGAGGAGGCGCTGCACTATGGCGAGCTGCTCGGCGCGCGCTACGTGGTGCCCTGCGCGGACGGAGGCGCGCCCTGGTACTGGCGTGAGGGCATGGGCCCGCGCTACCCGGGCTATCCCGGCGAGCCGGTGAGCGGCGCCAGCACCCTGGACGAGAACCCCGACGCGGACCCCTACCCCGAGCGGTTGAAGCAGGTGCGCCGGCAGGTGGGGCACGGCCCGCAGGCGCTGCTGATGCGCCCCGGCGAGGCCCTCGCATGGCAAGGCCGCAAGGCACCGGAGCTCGTCCGGTACCCCGGCTTCGAGTGGCCGTTCGGCGGCATGCCGGCACGGCGCGGCGCGTGACGCGGGCCGCTCAGATGCCTCCCGAGGGCGTCCGCGGCTCCTCGGGCTCGAGCTCCTGGAGGGGCTCCTCCGGGAAGGACTTCAGCTTGAGCAGGCCCGCGAGCATGTGCAGCTTCTCGTGGACCGACTCGTTGCCGAACTCGTGCAGGTCCGTCAACGCCTGGGCGTAGTCCGTGAGCGCGGCCAGCCACTCATGCAGACTCTCCGGGCTCGTTGGCTTCGCGCGCGCGTCCTCGATTCGTGCGAAGGCTTCGTGCAGTCTGTCAGCCGCATCGTCCAGGTGTTTGGGAAGTGCCATGGCCGTCTCCCTTCGTCCCCCTCACCATGGGACTCCCTTCCCCCCGCGTGCAGGGCGGGTCCTCATGCCGGAGGGCCCGGCGGACACGCCGAGAGGCGCTCCCCCCTGGCGTCCCCTGGCATCCGTGCACTCCCGCGCGCCGGGCCGATGGGCGGGCATCCGAGCCTGAAGTCCCGGGAACAGCATGCCGCCACGCCCGAGCGGACGAATCCTCCAGCTTCGTGACGCGAGCCGTCATGGCCGCGACAAAGGAAAAAGGGGACGACCATGAAGGGACGCGAGCGCGTGTGCAAGAAGCACATCAAACAGGCGGGCTGGAGCATCGCCCACGAGGGCCAGCGGGAGCAGGGCTACCACCTGGAACTCCACGGCCCGCGCGGCGAGCAGATGAAGGTGGATGCGCCGAGCAAGGCCCGCGCCTACCGCCACGCGGAGCGGCAGGTGAATGGCTCGGAGCCGGGCATGGCGCTCTGGGCGAGCCCGGCCTGAATTCCCCCCTCGTCTGGGGAGCAGCCGGGCGGGCTGGAGCACCGTTTGCCGTCCTGCCCCCGGCGATCTCCGACCCTAACCTACCTGCCAGGACACCGGGAGCGTGCCATGAGCATTCAAGAGACCGACCATCCGACTGTGGGGCAGGGCAGCAGCCAGGACTCTCCCGGCCCCTTGGCGAAACCGAGCAAGGCGCCTCCGCCCATGCAGGCGGATCAGCGGCCTCCCATCGAGCGGGGCGCGCATCTGCTGGCGCTCAGCACGCTCAAGAACGCGGAGATTCCCTTCGTGGTCGCGGGCGCCTACGCGCTCCACCTCTATACGGGCATCTACCGCGACACCAAGGACCTGGACCTCTTCCTCAAGCGCGAGCACGTGGAGCGCGCCATGGAGGCCCTGCACGGGATGGGCTTCGAGACGAAGATGCATGACCCCGTGTGGATCGCGAAGGCCTACGCCAACGACGAGTACTTCGCCGATCTCATCTTCAGCTCGGGCAACGGCGTGGCCATCGTGGATGACCACTGGATCGACGAGGCCCACCCGGGCGTCATCCACGGGCTGCCCATCCTGGTGGCGCCCCCCGAGGACATCATCTGGTCCAAGGCCTTTGTCTGCGAGCGCGAGCGCTTCGACGGCACCGACATCAACCACCTCATCCTCGCCCGCGGCAAGCAGATGGACTGGAAGCACCTGATGGCCCGGTTCGATCCGTACTGGGAGGTGCTCCTGGCCCACGTGACGTTCTACCGCTTCAGCTACCCGGGCCAGCGCGACCACGTGCCCCGCTGGGTCTGGGACGAGCTGCTCGAGCGCGCCCGCAACCAGCACAACGAGCCCGAGAAGAAGAAGCTCTGCCGGGGAATGTTGATCGCCAAGGGGCAGTACAACGTGGATGTCGAGCACTGGGGTTATACCGACGCCCGTGTCGAGGAGGTCGCGACGTTCCGCGACTACCGCGAGACGAAGAAGGACTGAGGCGCACGGCGAGCCCCTTGCCTGGCAGGCCGTTCACCCCTAGCAAGGGGGCTCCTCGCTCCCCGGAAGCCGTGTCCCGATGTCCCTCTCCACCCTGTGCCTGCACTGCGGGATGTGCTGTGACGGCACCCTGTTCACCCACGTCCCGCTCACGCCCACCGAGGCCGGCCCCTTGAAGGCCCTGGGGCTGCCCGTGACGGAGCGCGAGGACGGCACGCCCATCCTCCCGCAGCGCTGCGCGGCGCTGGAGGGGCGCACGTGCACCGCCTACGCCCAGCGCCCCGAGGGCTGCCGCCGCTACCACTGCAACCTCTTCTCCGCGCTCTCCGAGGGCGAGGTGTCCCTCGAGGAGGCGCTCGCCACCGTGGACGGAGCGCACGCCCTGCGCGCCGCCGCGAACGGGGAGCGCAGCCCCGAGCTGGAGGACTACCTCGACCGCCACCTCCGGGGCCGGCTCCGGCGCAATAGCCGCCCGGCTTCGTAGCGTGGACAACGGAGCGGCGAAGGGACGTGGAGCCCCGCCAAGGGCCTCGTTAGCCTTTGCGGCATGCGCCCAGGGCCCCTCTTCGCCGCCGTGCTGCTGTGGTTGTCCTCCTCGGGCTGCCGCTCCGCGCCCCAGGGCCCCGCCGACTCCGGAACGGGCCCCGAGCCCACCGACGCGGGGACGGACACCCCGCCACCTGCGGCCGCCAGCGTGCAGGTGCCGGTGACGGTGCCCGAGGGCCTGCGCGCGGCCCCCTTCAACTCGGCGCGAACCCTCACCGTGCCGCCCGGCTTCTCCATCTCCGTCTTCGCGCGGGTGGACGAGGCACGCTTCATGGCCGTCGCGCCCAACGGTGACGTGCTGGTGTCGCAGCCGGGCCAGGGCACGGTGAAGCTGGTGCGGCCGCGGCCCGGGCAGACGCCCGAGGTGTTCGACTGGGCCACCGGACTGCGCCGCCCGCATGACATCGTCTTCCACACCCGCGGGGGCACCACCTCGGTGTACGTCTCCGAGACACACCGGGTGACGCGCTCGCCCTGGGTGGCCGGGGAGACGCAGCGCCAGGAGGCCCAGGTGCTCGTGGACGGGCTGCCGGACGCGAGCTCGCCCGAGCTGAACGGCAACTACGGGCACGAGTTGAAGAACATCGCCGTCGACTCCGCGGGGCGCCTCTACGTCTCCATCGCCTCCACCTGCAACGTGTGCCTCTCCGACACCCAGAGCACCCCCGAGCGCGCCACCGTCTACCGCTACGGGCCGGACGGGGGCGCGGGACAGCTCTTCGCCCAGGGCCTGCGCAACGCCGAGGGCCTCGCCTTCGTGCCAGGGACGGACACCCTCTGGGTGACGGTGAATGCGCGCGACAACATCCCCTACCCGCATGACGACGGCACCGGCCAGTACGGGCGGGTGGTTCCCGAGTACGTGGACAACCACCCCCCCGAGGCCCTCACCCACGTGCGTGAGGGAGGCCAGTACGGCTGGCCCTTCTGCAACCCCAGCCCGGACTCGCCCTCCGGACTGGAGCAGATGCCCTTCGACCGTGACTACGACTTCAACCGCGGCGGCGCCGTGGACTGCGGCCAGCTGGACCGCTTCGACCAGGGCATCCAGGCGCACTCGGCGCCGCTGGGCCTGACCTTCCTCGCCGGCACGGCCTTCCCCGCCCCCTACTCCCCGGGTGTGGTGGTGGCCTACCACGGCTCGTGGAACCGCACGCAGCGCACCGGCTACAAGGTGGCCTACTTCCCCTGGGACACGGCGGCGGGCCAGCCCACCTCCCAGCTGGACCTCGTCACCGGGTGGGTGGCGCCGGATGGCCGCAGCGTCTGGGGCCGCCCCGTGGACGTGGCCGTCACCGCCGACGGCGCCCTGCTCATCAGCGATGATCAGGCGGACGCGCTCTACCTGCTGCGCAGGGAGTGAGCCCGCCCGGCCCCCTCACCCCTTGGGGTTGGCCACCAGGTCGAAGTCCGGAATCTGCTCGCGCATGTACTCGCGCATCCGGTTGATGAGCGCCGCTTCGATCTGCCTCGCCCGCTCGCGGCTCACCCCGTACTTGTCTCCAATGTCCTGGAGCGTCAGCGGCTCGTCGGCGATCAGCCGGTTCTCGAAGATGTAGCGCTCCTTGCCCTCGAGCGACTTCGCGAACTCCTGCATCTTCTCGCGGAACAGCAGCTTGAGCTGCTCGTTGCCCAGCCGCTCCTCGGCCCCCACCGACGAGGACGGCAGGAACCGGTCCATCCGCGTCGCCGACGAGTCCTCTCCTCCCACCGGCGCGTCCAGCGACATCTCGTCGTGGCCCAGCCGCTGGTCCATCTCCACCACGTCCTGCTCGGTGACGTTGAGGCGCTCGGCCAGCATCTTCGGCGTCACCTCGAAGCCCTGCGCCATCAACTTGTCCTGCTCCTGGCGCAGCTTGAAGAAGAGCTTCCGCTGGGCTTCCGTCGTCCCCAACTTCACCATCTTCCAGTTGTCCATGATGTAGCGCAGGATGTAGGCGCGTATCCACCATGCGGCGTAGGAGCTGAGCTTCACCCCGCGCTCGGGGTCGTACTTCTTCACCGCCTGCATCAGCCCGATGTTGCCCTCCTGCACCAGATCCAACAGGGCCAGGGGGTTGCGGTGGTACTCGTGGGCCAGCTTGACCACCAGCCGCAGGTTGGCCGCCACCAGGCGGTAGGCCGCCTTGACGTCCCCCGTGTCGCGCAGGCGCCGGGCGAGCGCTACCTCCTCCTCCCGGGTGAGCAGGGGGTGGCGCTGGACCTCGTTCATGTACGCCTGGAGGGGGTCCGTCCGGGCCAGCCCCGTCTCCCCGGCCTTCACCAGGGCCGCCCGGGGGGGTCCGGGGACCTCCTCCACCTCGGCCTCCACCTCTTCCAGCTCCTCGGGGGCGGGCTCCAGGGCGTCCGGTTCCGGCTCGGCGGATTCGGCCTCCTCGGCCTCGGCTTCCTCGGGGGGCGGGGTAGCGGCGGGCCGCTTCGCCCGGGTCTTCGAGCCCGTTCCTCCCGTCTTCTTCCTCCCAATCGCCATGAGGAGTTCCTTAAGCAAAGTAAGCCGATTGTTGCCAGAGCCTAATGCAGGGGTTATGCCCCAAGCTTGATGAGCGACAACCAATCTCCGGAGCAGCCGGAAACCACTGCCGAAGCCCTGTCGCGCCCCGCCGAGTACGTCGCGGACGTCAGCTTCGATGACTTGAACCTGTCCGAGCCCCTCCGTCGCGGCATCGCGGACCGTGGCTATACCAACCCCACCCCTGTCCAGGCCAAGGCCTTTGGCCCCGTCATGCAGGGCAGGGATCTCATCGTGCGCAGCAAGACCGGCACGGGCAAGACGGCCGCCTTCGGCCTGCCCTTGCTGGAGAAGATCTCCGCCGAGGACAAGCGGGTGCGCGCCCTCATCCTCTGCCCCACGCGCGAGCTGGCGCTCCAGGTGTCCGAGGAGCTGGCCGCCCTGGGCAAGCACAAGGGCGTCAAGGTGGCCGCCATCTACGGCGGTGCCTCCATGAAGCAGCAGGAGGACGCCCTCGAGGAGGGCACGCAGATCATCGTGGGCACGCCCGGCCGGGTGTTCGACCACATCAACCGCGGCAACCTCAAGCTCGAGGGCTGCTCCCACGCGGTGCTGGATGAAGCCGACGAGATGCTCAACCAGGGCTTCTACGAGGAAGTCACCCGCATCCTCGACCGTCTTCCCAAGGACCGGCAGGTGCTGCTCTTCAGCGCCACCGTCCCCACGGACATCCAGAACCTGATTGCCCGCTACACGACGAACGCGGAGACGCTGCTGCTCTCCGGCGACGTCTTCACCGTCGAGCACATCCACCACATCCGCTACGACGTGTCGGACGCGCTGCCCAAGCCGCGCAACCTCATCTACGTGCTGGAGGCCGAGGAGCCCCAGAACGCCATCATCTTCTGCAACACCCGCGACGACACCGCCCTGGTGACGGCGGTGCTCAACCGCAACGGCTTCGACGCGGACCTGCTCAACGGGGATCTGCCGCAGAAGGAGCGCGAGCGGGTGATGGGCAAGGTGAAGCGCGGGGAAGTGGCCTTCATGGTGGCCACCGACATCGCGGCGCGCGGCATCGACATCTCCGGCCTCGAGTACGTCATCAACTACTCGCTGCCCGAGGACCCCGCCGTGTACCTGCACCGGGTGGGCCGCACCGGCCGCATCGGCAACAAGGGCACCGCCATCAACCTCTTCTCCGGCCGCGAGCTGGCCACGTACACCACGCTGGAGAAGAAGTACGGCATCAAGTTCGAGAAGCGCGAGATGCCCGCCCCCGAGGAGGCCATGCGCCTGTGGGCCGAGCGCCACGTGCGCGAAATCCGCGAGGCCGCCTCCGGCTCCATCTTCGAGGGCTTCCTGCCCCTGGCCGCGCAGCTCAAGGCCCGGCCGGACGCGGATGACCTGATGGCCTTCCTGCTGAAGTACTTCTTCAGCCACCTGCGCATGGAGAAGGCCCAGGCCGCCCAGCAGGGCGAGCGCCCCGAGCAGGAGGCGAAGCCCGAGAGCCGCCGCAAGGACCGGGAGCGCGAGCGTCCCCGCGACCGCGACAGGGATCGGGACAGGCCGCCGCGCCGCGAGGAGCGCCGGGAGTCCCGTGCGGAGCCGTCCGGCGAGTCGCGTGAGCGCGGCGAGCGGGGAGAGCGTGGCGACAAGCGCCGCAGGGATCGTCCCGAGCGGAGCGAGCGCGGCCCCGCGTCCTTCGAGGCCGGCCCCGGCGAGGCGAAGCTGTGGGTCAACCTGGGCACCGAGGATGGCCTGGGGCCCGGCAGCATCGTCACCGCCCTGGAAGAGGCGGGTGCCCCCGCCAACAAGGTGGTGCGTGCCGACCTCAAGCCCGGCTTCTCCTACGTCTTCATCTCCGAGCAGGACCTGGCGGGCTTCGAGGCCCTCACCGGCAAGACGTACAAGGACAAGACGCTGAAGGTGGAGAAGAGCCGGCCGCGCGGCGAGCGCGATCCGAACCGGCCGCCGCCCTCTCCCGACGCCGGCCCCGGCGAGGTGAAGCTGAAGTTCAACCTCGGCATGGACGACGGCCTGGACGAGGCGAAGTTCATCGCCGCCCTGGAGGCCGCTGGCGCCCCCGCGGGCAAGGTGAACAAGGCGGTGCTCCGCCCCGCCTACGGCTACGCCTACGTGCCCGAGAGCGAGGCCGAGGCCTTCGAGGCCCTCACCGGCAAGCAGCACGGCGAGAAGGCGCTGAAGGTGGACAAGCACCGGCCTCGCGGCACCCGCGAGCGTCCGCCCCGCCGTGAGCGCACCGAGCGCACCGAGTCCCCCGAGGTGCCCGGCCAGGCGCGCCTGTGGGTGGGCCTGGGCCGCGACGTGGTGCAGGACGAGGCCGCCGTCACCAGCACCCTCGAGTCGATGGGGGCGCCGGCCGGCAAGGTGCAGCGCGTGGAGCTCAAGCCCACGTACTCGTACGTCTTCGTCGCCGACGAGGACGTGGCCGCCTTCGAGGCCCTCAACGGCAAGCAGCACGGCGAGAAGACGCTGAAGCTCGAGCGGGCCCGGCGCCGGTAACTCCCTCGCCCCCCGGGAGAGGGCGGGGGTGAGGGTATCCGCCCCCGTTTTCCAACCCGTGGCTCACGGTGGGCCGCGGGTTCAACCCGGGGCCCGTGGCACCCTCACCCCGTCCCTCTCCCGGTGGGAGAGGGGAAATGGCCTCCTTCGCGGACCTGGCTGAAGGCGATTAGACTCGCTCCGCCGTGTCCGACGACAGCTCCTCCCCTCCCCCCGACAGCTCCGCCACCGTGCTGACCCTCGAGCGTCGGCCGGAGGCCACTGGTTCCCCGGATCCGAAGTCCTCCCCGGAGCTCTTCGCCGGGCGCTACGCCCTCGAGGCGCTCATCGGCCGCGGGGGCATGGGCCACGTGTACCGGGCGCGCGACGTGCTCGTCGGCGACGTGGTGGCCCTCAAGACGTTGGAGCTGGGCAAGGAGCCCGGCTCGGACGCACTCGAGCGCTTCCGCCGCGAGGTCCGCCTGGCCCGCCGCATCGCCCACCCCCATGTGGCGCGCATGCACGACCTGGGCGAGCACGCCGGGCAGAACTACCTCACCATGGAGTACGTCGAGGGCCAGGACCTGCGCTCGCTCCTCGCGCGAGAGGGGCCGCTGGCTCCCGTCCGGGCCGCCCGCATCGCCCTGGACGTGTGCGAGGGGCTCGCCGCCGCCCACGCCGCCGGAGTGGTGCACCGCGATCTCAAGCCGGCCAACGTCCTCGTCGAGAAGGGCGGGCGCGTCGTCCTCACCGACTTCGGCATCGCCCGGGCCCTGGTGGACGAGGCCGCCCGCACCACCCAGGGCACCGCCGGCACGCCCATGTACATGGCGCCCGAGCAGCTCTCCAGCGGCGAGGTGGACGCGCGCGCCGACCTCTACGCCGTGGGGTTGATGCTCTACGAGATGCTCACCGCGGCGATGCCCTTCTCCGGGGACTCGCCCATGGCCGTCGCCTTCGCCCGCCTGCGCCAGCCCCCGCCGGACCCGCGCGCGAAGACGGCCGTGCCGGACGCGCTCGCCGGACTCGTGCTGCACTGCCTCGCCCGGGAGCCCGAGGAGCGCCCCGCCAGTGCCCTGCAGCTCGCGCAGGCGTTGCGCGCGTGGCTGGAGGGGCTGGGCGAGCAGATGCCCACGCTCGCGGTGGCCCCCACGCTGGCAACGCCTCCGGCCCCGCCTCGGGAAACACCCACGCCCGTGCGCTCCTCCGGGGCCCTCACCGTCACCGGTGAGCTGGGCCTGGCCATCCTCCCCTTCCGCTTCCAGGGCGCCCCCGAGCGGGAGCACCTCGGCGAGGGGCTCACCGAGGGGCTCATCGACGTGCTGTCCCGCACCCGGGGCCTCCGCGTGTCCGGCAGCGGCGCCACCGCGCGCTTCCGCACCGAGCGCGAGCCCCGCACCGTGGGCCGCGAGCTGGGCGTGGGCTTCCTCGTCGACGGCACGGTGCAGGCCTCGGGCACCACGGCCCGCGTCTCCATCCGCCTCGTGGAGACGGCCCACGGCACCCAGCTGTGGAGCGGCCGCTTCGAGGACTCCTCCCCGGACGCCTTCGAGCTGCAGGACCGGTTGGGCCCGCGCATCGCCGAGTCGCTGCGCCTCGAGCTGCGCCTCGCCACCCACCGGGACACCCTGCCGCCCGAGGCGCTCGCCCTCTACCAGCAGTCCTTCCGCCAGGGCTACACGCCCAACTACGCCCCGGACGTCACGCTCGGCTGGCTGGAGCACTGCATCGCGCTCGCGCCGGACTTCCACCCCGCGCTGGCGCTCCATACCATCTTCGCCCTGAGGGCCTGGTACGTGGGCGGAGCCAATCCCCAGCGCAACTGGGAGACCCTGGCCCGCGACAGCATCGCGCGCCTCGAGCAGCGCGCCCCGCAGATGGCCGAGACGCACCTGGTCCGGGGCATGCTCGCCTCGCAGGAGGGAGACTGGCGCAAGGCCGTGCTCGCCTCGCGCGCCTCGCTCGAGGCCGCCCCCACCTTCCCGTTGGCGATGCAGTTCCTCGGCAGCCTCCAGTGCGAGGCCGGACGCGCCGACGAGGGCCTCGTCCACCTGCGGCGGGCCAGTGAGCTCGACTCGCGGTTGGGCTTCAGCCTGTTCGAGCTCGCCCGCTGCAGCGCCCTGCGTGGACGCATGGAGGACTACCGCAAGGTCAGCGAGCAGCTCGCCACGTTCGGCACCTACCGCGTCCCCTGGCTGATGCTCCGCCTGCGCGTCTCCGCCTGGACGGGGGACCTGGAGGACGTCCGGCAGGTCAAACGCGCGCTGGAGGACGAGACGCTCGGCCCCGCCCGGACGGGCGTCCGCTATGCCGCCGCCGTGCTCGGCGAGATGGAGCCCCTCGACTCGCTCGCCCCCCTGGCGGAGTTGCTCTCCCGGCCCCTGAGCCCGCGCTTCGCCTCGTTCCTGCGCCAGCTCGCCACCGAGCAGCTCTGCCTCACCGGCCACCCGGAGAAGGCCCTGGAGCACTTCCTGCGCGCGGCCGAGACGGCGCTCATCGACCTGGAGTGGACGGACCGCTGCCCCGCGCTCGCCCCCCTGCGCGCCCTGCCGGGCTTCGCCGAGGGCCGCCGCCTGGTGCGCGCCCGGGTGGAAGCCATCTGGAACGGGTGAGCTCCGGCCTGGAAATCCGGGCACTTGGAGGCACTCGAAAATCATCGAAAATCCCGTGTCGATCTCGCCAGCCCTCGTTCGACGTCAGGGTAAGAGCCCGGGAGAAACCCCGGCATCCACCCACGAAGGAGAGACGGCGATGAAGGTCATGGTTCTGGTCAAGGCCACGAAGGACAGCGAAGCGGGCGTCATGCCGAGCACGGAGATGCTGACCGAGATGGGGAAGTACAACGAGGAGCTGGTGAAGGCCGGCATCATGCTCGCGGGCGAGGGGCTGCACCCGAGCTCCAAGGGCGCGCGCGTCCGGTTCTCCGGCCCCAAGCGGACAGTTATCGACGGGCCCTTCACCGAGACCAAGGAGTTGGTCGCCGGCTTCTGGATGTGGCAGGTGAAGTCGATGGAAGAGGCGATCGAGTGGGTCAAGCGCTGCCCCAACCCCATGCTCACGGACAGCGAGATCGAGATCCGCCGGGTGTTCGAGGCGGATGACTTCGGACCCGAGCTCACGCCCGAGCTCCGGGAGGCGGAGGAGCGTCTGGCCGCGGAGTTGGCCGCGAAGGCCGCGAAGAAGTAGCTGGAGTGTCTCCCAGCCTTGCACTGGCGGCCGGAGGTGCTCTGATCGGCCGCCGTGACGGCTACCGAGACGCATCGGGCGATCCACGCGGTCTGGAGAATCGAGTCGGCCCGGCTCATCGCCGGACTCACGCGGTTCGTGCGTGACGTCGGGCTCGCCGAGGAGCTCGCGCAGGACGCGCTCGTCGCCGCGCTCGAGCAGTGGCCCACGTCAGGTGTCCCGGACAAGCCGGGTGCCTGGCTCATGGCCACCGCGAAGCGCCGGGCGATCGACCAGTTCCGCCGCAACAAGCTGCTCGAGCGCAAGCACGAGGAGCTCGGTCACGAGCTGGAAACGGAGCGGGCGCCGGACCTCGAAACGGCCATCGACAATGACGTCGGCGACGACCTCCTGCGCCTCATCCTCATCTCCTGTCACCCGGTGCTCTCGACCGAGGCGCGCGTGGCGCTCACGCTGCGCCTGCTCGGAGGCCTGACGACGGAGGAGATTGCCCGGGCGTTCCTCGTCCCGGAGCCGACCGTGGCCCAGCGCATCGTCCGGGCCAAGCGGACCCTCTCCGAGGCGCGCGTCCCCTTCGAGGTCCCACGTGGGGAGGAGCTCACCGCCCGGCTGTCCTCGGTGCTCGAGGTCCTCTACCTCATCTTCAACGAGGGCTACTCGGCGACGGCCGGTGCCGACTGGGTCCGGCCCGCGCTCTGCGAGGACGCGCTTCGCCTGGGCCGCATCCTGGCCGGGCTCGCTCCGGAGGAGCCGGAGGTCCACGGCCTCGTCGCGCTGATGGAGCTCCAGGCCTCGCGGCTGAGAGCGCGGGTGGGCCCGTCGGGAGAGCCCGTCCTGTTGATGGAGCAGAACCGTGCGCGCTGGGATCGCCTCCTCATCCACCGGGGCCTCGCGGCGCTGGAGCGTGCCGAGAAGCTCGGGGGAGAGCGGGGTCCCTATGCGTTGCAGGCCGCGATCGCCGCCTGTCACGCACGAGCGCTCACGCCGGAGCAGACGGACTGGGCCCGCATCGCGGCGCTCTACGCGGAGCTCGCCGAGCTCACGTCCTCTCCCGTCGTGGAGCTGAATCGCGCGGTCGCCGTCGGGATGGCATCGGGTCCCGTGGCGGGTCTCGAGCTCGTCGATGCGCTGGACGCGGAGGGCGCGCTCGAGGGCTACCACCTCCTGCCGAGCGTGCGCGGCGACCTGCTCGCGAAGCTCGGACGGCTCGACGAGGCCCGTGCGGAGTTCGAGCGTGCGGCCTCGCTCACCCGCAACGCACGCGAGCGCCAGCTGCTGCTCGAGCGAGCGGCCGCGTGTGCCCGCGCCACGCCCCGGAGCTAGGGAGAGGGGGGCTTCGCCCGGCGCGCCCGGTGGTAGTGCGCGACACACAGCTCCCGGGCCAGCACCGGCTTGCCACAGTCCGGCTCCTTGCAGCGCGGCGATTCCTCCGCGGGTAGCTCTCCAGGCGCGCGCCCGGTGAACATGGCCTCGGCCACCGCCAGCAGCCGATCCACCTCCGTCCGCGTCAGCTGGTGCGCCCGGGCGAACTCCACCAGCCGGTGCGCCCCCGCCGCCTCGTCCTCCTCCACCCGGAAGAGCTCCGCCAGGGGGACGCCCAGCGCCCCCGCCACCTGCACCAGCGTCTCGTAGCTGGGGCTGCGCTCGCCCCGCTCCAGCAGCGAGGCGAAGCTCACCGAGATTCCACTGCGCTCGGCGAACTCCTCCTGCGTCAGGCCCCGCCGCTCGCGCAGGCCGCGAATCCGCCGCGCGAGCCCTTGCAGGTGCCCGCTCGCATCCTGGGCTGGCGGGGAACTGGAGCGCATCGCCAACCCATGCTAGCGCACCCCATCTGTTAAGGTCTCGCCCAGGAGAGCACCCCGGCCATGCAC
Organism: Archangium gephyra; assembly: GCF_042230915.1. GTDB lineage: Bacteria > Myxococcota > Myxococcia > Myxococcales > Myxococcaceae > Archangium > Archangium gephyra_B. The sequence goes on from NZ_CP102578.1 coordinate 9,704,983, forward strand.
GCCCTCGAAGGGATTCACTACTACTTCCGCAAGGCCGCGCGCATCATGGACGTGGGCGAGCGCATCGAGACGCTGCTCGCCACCCCCCTGCGCGAGGTCAAGGTCCAGGTCTCCATCGAGCTGGACAACGGGGAGATCCGTACCTTCACCGGCTACCGCACCCAGCACGACAACAGCCGCGGCCCCATGAAGGGCGGCCTGCGCTACCACCCCACCATCACCCAGGACGAGTGCGTGGCGCTCGCCTCGTTGATGACGTGGAAGACGGCCGTGGTGAACCTGCCCTACGGCGGCGCCAAGGGCGGCATCGCGGTGGACCCCACCCAGCTCTCCATGAAGGAAGTGGAGCGGCTCACCCGCAAGTACGTGGACCAGATTCAGGACGTCATTGGTCCCACCCGCGACATCGCCGCCCCCGACGTCAACACCAACCCCCAGGTGATGGCGTGGATCATGGACCAGTACTCGCGCTTCCACGGGCACTCGCCGGCCATCGTCACCGGCAAGCCCGCCGAGCTCTACGGCACCAAGGGCCGTGACTCGGCCACCGGGCGCGGCCTGCTCTACATCACCCGGGAAATCCTCCGCGACGCGGGCATGCCCATGAAGGGCACGCGCTTCGCCATCCAGGGCTTCGGCAACGTGGGCAGTCACACCGCGCAGCTGATGTGGCAGGACGGTGGCGTGGTGGTGGCCGTGTCGGACGTGTACGGCGGCGTGTACAACCAAGCGGGCCTGGACATCCCCGGCCTCTTCGAGCACGTGAAGCGCACCGGCACCGTCACCGGCTTCGGCGGCGGCCAGGCCTGCGCCAGCGAGGACGTGCTCGTCTCCGACTGCGACGTGCTCATCCCCGCCGCGCTCGGTCATGCTTTGAACCGCAACAACGCCAACCATGTGCGCGCGCGGCTCATCATCGAGGGCGCCAACGGCCCGACGGACCCCGAGGCGGATGAGCTTCTGGACAAGCGCGGCGTGCTGGTGGTGCCGGACATCCTCGCCAACGCGGGCGGTGTGACGGTCAGCTACTACGAGTGGGTGCAGAACCTGCAGCACCTCTCGTGGGAGGAGGACCGGGTGAACGCCGAGCTGGAGCGGACGATGAAGGAGGCGTACGACCGGGTGGCGCAGCTGGCGCGCTCGCGCAAGGTGACGTTGCGCACCGCGGCATTCATCCTGGCGATCGGCCGCGTGGGCAAGGCCACGGTGCTGCGCGGCATCTGACAGGGCAGCCGGGCAACCGGCGGCCCGAGGCGCCCTCCCCTTTCGCCCCGGCGGCGCATCGGTTATCAGCGCCTCACAAGCACATGGTCACGCTCCAGCAAATCGAAGACGCCCAGCAGCGCATCGGTGAAGCCGTCTACCGCTCGCCGTGCCCCAAGTCGGAGCAGTTCAAGGAGCTCACGGACTGCGCGACGCTCAACTGCAAGCTGGAGAACCTGCAGCGCACGGGGGCCTTCAAGGAGCGGGGAGCGCTCAACAAGCTGCTCACCCTGACACCGGACGAGCGCAACCGGGGCGTCATCGCCGCCTCGGCGGGCAATCATGCGCAGGGGCTCGCCTACCACGCGGGCCGCCAGGGGGTGAACACCACCATCGTCATGCCCGAGCGCACCCCGCTCATCAAGGTGACGCGCACGCGTGCGTACGGCGCGCGGGTGGTGCTGCACGGCGCCAACTTCGACGAGGCCTACGCCGAGGCGCTGCGCATCCAGGACAAGGAGAACCGCGTCTTCGTCCACCCCTTCAATGATCCGCTCATCATCGCGGGCCAGGGCACCATCGGCCTGGAGCTGCTCGAGCAGTGCCCGTACATGGACATGGTGGTGGTGCCCATTGGCGGCGGCGGGCTCATCTCCGGCGTGGCGTGCGCGCTCAAGGAGACCAACCCGCGCATCAAGGTGATTGGCGTGCAGGCCTCGGCCATCGCGAGCATGAAGGCCTCCATCGACGCGGGCAAGCTGGTGGAGCTGCCGGCGGGCACCACCATCGCGGACGGCATCTCGGTGAAGCGCCCGGGCGACTACACCTTCGAGATGATCCGCCGCTACGTGGACGACATCGTCACGGTGGACGAGGAGGAGATCGCCAACGCCATCCTGCTGCTGCTGGAGCGGGAGAAGTCGGTGGTGGAGGGCGCGGGCGCGGTGGGCCTGGCGGCGCTCATCCACGGGAAGATTCCCTCGGCGCGCGGACGCAAGGTGGTGCTGCTGCTGTCCGGCGGCAATATCGACGTCAACCTCGTCAGCCGCATCATCGAGCGCGGCCTGGTGAAGGACGGGCGGCTGGTGCGGCTGGTGGTGCGCATGCCGGACCGGCCGGGGATGCTCGCGCGGCTCACGGCGGAGATCGCCCAGGCGGGCGCCAACGTGGTGGAGATCTACCACAACCGCGCCTTCTCGAAGGCGGGCCTGGGTGAGGTGGCCGTGGAGGTGACGCTGGAGACGCGCGGCCGTGGCCACATCGAGGAGCTGATCGGCGGCCTGGGACAGAAGGGCTGGCAGGTCTCGGAAGAGAGCTGATTTCATTTCGGAGCGGGGGCTCGGCGATACTTGCCGGCCATGCGCGCCCTGCTCCTCCTCGCCCTGCTGTCCTCCAATCCGCCCACGCCCGCGCAGGCCCAGAAGCTCGCGGCCCAACGGGCCTGGGAGGACCTCTACCTCGCCTGGTCCGCCGTGGACCCCAAGGGCTATCCCCCGCCCGACCGCCGCACCATCGCCGCCTCGCTCCTCAAGGGCTGCGAGGCCCTCGCCAGCTCCGATGCCGTGATGGCGTACTCGCTCGGTGAGCGCGCCGTGCTCTTCGACGAGACGGCCCCGGGCCTGCGCTGCCTCGCCCGCACCGCGCTCGCCACCGATCAGCGCGGCACCGCCGAGGACTCCCTGCGCCGCGGCCTGGAGCACTTCCCCAAGGACGGCCACTTCGGCCTGGAGCTGGGCCGGCTCCTGCTCGAGGACAAGGATCCCCAGGGCGCCCTCGCGGCGCTGGGCAAGGTGCCGCCGCGCTCGCCCGAGGCGGCCAAGGCCCGCGCGCTCATGCAGAAGGCCCGCAGCGCCTCCAGCGAGGAGAGCGCGGCCCTCGCCCAGGCCCGCGCCATCGAGCGGCGCTTCACCGGCGAGACCGAGGACACCAAGGGCTCCGTCCAGCCCGCCTCCGGCACGGCCTCCACCGGCCTCTCCTACGAGTCCGGCGTGGCCTCGGACGGGATGCGCACCCGCTCCAACAGCCGCTTCGTCGTGAAGTACTTCAACAACGCGCGCGACTTCGGCCAGCGCGCCGAGTACGAGGGCCGCATCGTCTCCGCGCTCGACGAGGCCCACTTCCACACCCGCCAGGTGCTGGGCGAGGCGCGCGAGGCCCCCGTGGACGTCGTCCTCTACACCCGCGAGGAGTTCCGCACCCACCAGGGCTCGGCCCTGGCGCGCATGGTGGCCGGGCTGTACTCGGACGGCGCCATCCGCATCAACGACGCCGCCGAGCTCACCCAGCAGACCAAGGCCACGCTCGTCCACGAGTACGTGCACGCCGTGGTGGATGACCTGGTGCGCGCCGCCGAGGGTGGCCAGCGCGTCCCCATCTGGCTCAACGAGGGCCTTGCCGAGTACGTGGAATGGCGCTACCTGGGCAGCGACAAGCCGCCCCATGCCCTGGCCACCCGCATGCGCGCCGCCGCCCAGTCCGGGCAACTGCCGCGCCTGTCGGACATGGCCGGAGGCGCCCTCATCCAGCAGCGCGACCCGGCCCTGGCCTATGGGACCTCGGCCGTGGCCGTCCGCGAGCTGCTGAAGGAGGGAGGGCCCGCCCGGCTGCTCGAGCTCATCCGCGAGGTGGGCCAGGGCGCTCCCTTCGAGGAGGCCCTCCGGCAGCGCTACGGCCGGGGCGTTCCGGAGCTGGAGGAATCCGTCCAGGCCGCTCTCTCGCGGAGGTAACGGGCAGGCGGAATCCGTGGTTGCGAAGTTTACCCCTCCACCTGAGTCCCCTACACTCGACCACGGAAATTTTTTGCTTTGGCGCTGCGGCAAGAGTCCTGGCCCTGGGTCCGCAGCGAGGTGACGATGTCTGACACGCGCGCGGCGATGAGGGAGTTTCGCTTCCTGGATGAGAAGCGGACGCGGGGGATGCTTCCCCCCGCGGAGGAAGCTCGTTGGAACGAGCTACGGGGGCACCTGGATGGCCCGGGTATGCCCGCGCAGGAGCAGGCCGCGGCCATGGACCCCGCGCAGCAGCCTCAGGGCTACTACGGCGAAGACGGCCAGTGGTACGCCTACCCCGAGGGGTACGATCCCAACCAGGGCTACGCGGGCTACGACCCCAACCAGGGCTACGCGCAGCAGCCCCAGGGCTACTACGGCGAAGACGGCCAGTGGTACGCCTACCCCGAAGGCTACGATCCCAACCAGGGCTACGCGCAGCAACCCGCCCAGGGTTACGACCCCAACCAGGGCTACGCGGGCTACGATCCCAACCAGGGCTACGCGCAGCAGCCCCAGGGCTACTACGGCGAAGACGGCCAGTGGTACGCCTACCCCGAAGGCTACGATCCCAACCAGGGCTACGACTCCAACCAGGGCTACGCGGGTCAGCAGGGCTACGATCCCAACCAGGGCTACGCCGCCCCTCAGGGCGAGGCCTACGCGGCCGACGCCACCGCGCCCCAGTCCGATGCCGCCTACGCCTCCCCGGTGCCCGGCTACGTGCCGCAGCAGCCGCAGCCGATGCCGGACCCGGTCAAGCTCAGCCTCGAGACCGAGAACCTCGAGGTCCCCGCGCTGAACGAGCCCGCGCCCTGGGAGGAGCCCACGCCGGAGCATCTCGCGCAGGCCGAGGCCGAGGCCGAGCCCCAGGCCGAAGCCGAGCCCATGATGCTCGACGAGGCCGAGCCCCAGGCCGAAGCCGAGCCCATGATGCTCGACGAGGCCGAGCCCGCCACCGAGGACGTCTTCGAGGTGGCCGACACCGACGTCTCGCCCGTCAGCGAGGCCATCCCCATCCCCGAGAGCGTTCCCGAGTCGGTCGACATGAGCGACTGGAACGACGTCACGGCCCCCTCGGCGGCCTCGCTCGCCTCGCGGCAGCTCGAGGCCTCGCCCGAGCCGGAGAGCGACCCCATCGAGCTGGGCGAGGATGACTTCTCCTCGCTCAACTCCGACATTCAGACGCCCCGCGCCGCCTCGGCGCCGCCGGTGGCCGACGAGCGGCAGGCGACACCCCTCCGCACCATCGAGATCCAGCACTCCGACATCGAGCTGATCGAGGGCGAGGCCGATGCGCCGCTCGCCGCCGAGCCGGTGTTCGCCGAGGAGCCCGCGCCTCCTGTCGCCGACGAGTGGGCCTCCGCGCCGCTCGCCGTGGACGCGGAGCCGGGCAGCGCGTCGCAGTCCGCCGAGAACGCGGACGCCCCCCTCGTCGAAGAAGATCCGATGGAGATCACCGCCTCGTACGCCATCCCCGCGTACCCGGAGCCCTCGCCCGAGAATGACGTCCAGGCCGAGCTCCCCGCGGCGGACGCGACGCCCACGTTCGATGTCTCCGAGCTCGAGGCCGCTCCGGCCCCGGACGCGAACCCCGCGGCCGAGACGCCGTGGGAGACCTCCGCCGAGGAGTCCCCAGCGGACGGTGGCACGGAGCAGCCCACGTTCGACATGGCGGAAGTCGGTGCCGAGATCGAACCGGCGGCGCCCGCTCTGGAGTCCGCGTACGGCGCGCCGGTGACGACGCTGGAGCTGAACCCGGTGCAGGTCGCGCCCGATCTCCAGGCGGACACCGTCGAGGTCGCCGACTCGTTCGAGCCCGAGGCCACGCGGCCCTCGGACTGGGGCGTGCAGACGGACACGCTCGAGGCGGCGCCCGCGGACGAGCAGACGTACGACGCGGGCAACCCGGACGACGCGGTCCCGCTCGCCAGCGCCTCCGACTTCCTGGGTCACTCGGAGCAGCCGGGAACGGCGGTCTCGGATGAGCCCGTTCCGCTCGAGACGACAGAGGCCAGTTGGAGCGGGAACGAGGACGGGAGCACCGGGGAGGGCCTCCAGCTGGAGAGCGCCGCGGAGTACATGAGCACTCCGCAGTTCGCGACGGCCAGCGCGAGCTGGGGCCACCAGCCGGAGACGCCCGCCGAGCCCGAGAACACCTCGGCCTACGGCGCGCCCCTGGGTGAGGAGGCCGGTCCGCCTGCCATGGAGGCCCAGCCCGAGTGGGCGACGTCCGGCGAGGGACAGGCCGCCATCGAGGTCCAGGGCGAGTGGATGACGGCCGAGACCGCCGCCACCGAGACGCAGCCTGGCTGGGGCGCTCCGGTGGAGGAGCAGCCCGTGCTGGAGGCGCAGGCCGAGTGGACCACGCCCGCCGAGGAGCAGCAGCCCGTTCTCGAGGCGCAGGCCGAGTGGACCACGCCCGCTGAGGAGCAGCAGCCCGTTCTCGAGGCGCAGGCCGAGTGGACCACGCCCGCTGAGGAACAGCAGCCCGTTCTTGAGGCGCAGGCCGAGTGGACCACGCCCGCTGAGGAACAGCCGGTGATGGAGGCCCAGGCCGAGTGGACCACGCCCGCTGAGGAACAGCCGGTGATGGAGGCCCAGGCCGAGTGGGCCACTCCTGCCGAGGAGCAGCCCGCCGCCGAGGCCCAGCCTGAGTGGGCCACGCCTGCTGAGGAGCAGCCGGTGATGGAGGCCCAGCCTGAGTGGGCCACGCCTGCCGAAGAGCAGCCCGCCGCCGAGGCCCAGCCTGAGTGGGCCACGCCCGCTGAGGAGCAGCCGGTGATGGAGGCCCAGCCTGAGTGGGCCACGCCTGCCGAAGAGCAGCCCGCCGCCGAGGCCCAGCCCGAGTGGGCCACGCCTGCCGAGGAGCAGCCGGTGATGGAGGCTCAGGCCGAGTGGGCCACGCCCGCTGAGGAACAGCCTGCCGCCGAGGCTCAGCCTGAGTGGGCCACGCCCGCTGAGGAACAGCCGGTGATGGAGGCCCAGGCCGAGTGGACCGCGCCTGCGGAGGAACAGCCCGCTGCCGAGGCTCAGCCTGAGTGGGCAACTCCTGCCGAGGAACAGCCGGTGATGGAGGCTCAGCCTGAGTGGGCCACGCCTGCCGAGGAGCAGCCCGCCGCCGAGGCTCAGCCTGAGTGGGCCACGCCCGCTGAGGAACAGCCGGTGATGGAGGCTCAGGCCGAGTGGGCCACTCCTGCCGAGGAGCAGCCCGCCGAGGCTCAGCCTGAGTGGGCCACGCCCGCTGAGGAACAGCCGGTGATGGAGGCTCAGGCCGAGTGGGCCACTGCTGCCGAAGAGCAGCCCGCCGCCGAGGCTCAGCCTGAGTGGGCCACTCCTGCCGAGGAACAGCCGGTGATGGAGGCTCAGGCCGAGTGGGCCACTCCTGCCGAGGAGCAGCCGGTGATGGAGGCTCAGGCCGAGTGGGCCACTCCTGCCGAGGAGCAGCCCGCCGCCGAGGCTCAGCCTGAGTGGGCCACGCCCGCTGAGGAACAGCCGGTGATGGAGGCTCAGGCCGAGTGGGCCACTCCTGCCGAGGAGCAGCCCGCCGCCGAGGCTCAGCCTGAGTGGGCCACGCCCGCTGAGGAACAGCCGGTGATGGAGGCCCAGGCCGAATGGGCCACTCCTGCCGAGGAGCAGCCCGCCGCCGAGGCTCAGCCTGAGTGGGCCACGCCTGCTGAGGAACAGCCGGTGATGGAGGCCCAGGCCGAGTGGGCCACTCCCGCCGAGGAGCAACCCGCCGCCGAGGCTCAGCCTGAGTGGGCCACTCCCGCTGAGGAGCAGCCGGTGATGGAGGCCCAGGCCGAGTGGGCCACTCCCGCCGAGGAGCAGCCCGTCCTCGAGGCCCAGACCGAGTGGGCCACGCCTGCCGAGGAACAGCCGGTGATGGAGGCTCAGACCGAGTGGGCCACGCCCGCTGATGAGCAGCCCGTCCTCGAGGCTCAGACCGAGTGGGCCACGCCTGCCGAGGAACAGCCGGTGATGGAGGCCCAGGCCGAGTGGGCCACGCCCGCCGAGCCGGCGGAGAACACCGAGCCGCAGGCCGGGTGGGCCGAGGGTGGTGCCACGCAGGACTGGAACGCCGCTCCGGCCGCTGCGCCGAGCGATGACTGGAATGCCTCGGCCGAGGGGCAGACCGCGTGGAGCGCGCCCGCCGAGGACGCGCAGCCCCTCATGGAGGCGGCACCCGCGGAAGAGGCACCGGCCTGGGGCGGCGAATCCGCGTCCCAGGGCCAGTGGGCCAGCGCTCCCGCGGAGAACGCGTGGAGCGAGCCCGCTCCGGAGGCCACGAGCTGGGAGGCGCAGCAGGCCAGCGGCGCGCAGACCGACTGGAACGCGCCCGCCGCCGAGAACCAGGGGGAGTGGGCAGCCACGGCCCACGATGCCGAGCCCGTGAGCGCCGACCGGGATCCGTCCCTGTTCGGCACGAGCAGCACCTGGTCCCCCGATGAGCCGGAGGCCGAGGCACAGCCCCACTGGTCCAGCCAGGAGCAGGCTCCGGCGTGGGGTCAGAGCGACAGCGTCGCCGCTCCGGCCGAGGAACTGGCCAGCCAGCCTCCCGCCTTCGATCGGCCCACGACCGAGAACGACATCCCCATCATGGAGATGGAGCCCGAGCCCGAGCTCCCGGTCATGGAGGCCGAGCCCGAGCTGACGGAGATCGATCTCTCGGAGGACAGCGTGGAGCCGCCCGCCATGGCGGTGCCGGTCATCGTCCCGCCCCCGGCTCCCGTGGTGGCTCCCGCCCCGGTGACCCGGAGCGCGCCGCTCCCCGTGCAGCCTCCGGTGGCACCGAGGGTGTCCGCCCCGCCCCCGCCGCCGCCCGCCGCGATGGCGGCCCCGAGGGCTCCCGCGAACGCCTCCGCCATGGCATCGAATCAGGTGCTCGTGCCCGGGGCGCCGCCGCCTCGCGCGACGCTCAACGCCATCCCGGCCGTGCCGGCGAGCGCGTCCGCCGGGGCCGTCCTCGCCCCCATCAACGCCTTCATCGAGGGCGAGCACCGGGTCATCATCCACACGGTGGAGGGCCAGGTGAAGCGCGGCGCCATCCGCGACGTGGACCTGCTCGACGAGATCATCCCGCTCGAGCAGCAGACCGGCTTCGCTCCCGAGCGCATCCCGGTCACCCGCGTGAAGGCCATCTTCTTCATGCTCGCCACGGGCAGCCGTCCGCCGCAGCCCGAGGGGCAGAAGGTCCGCGTCACCTTCACCGACGGGCGCCAGGTGGCCGGCTTCTCCGACGACTACAAGAACCCGGGCCAGGGCTTCTTCGTCATCCCCGCGGACACGCGCACCAACACCTCGCGCATCTTCATCTACCGCGCCAGCGTGCAGGCCGTCGCCGAGGGCTGAGCCCCACCCACCGCCGGTGGCCTCACGCGCCGGCGGTTCCCCGCAAATGAAAGAGGGGCCTCGTCTCCGAGGCCCCTCCGGGCTCAACGCCCTGCCCTGCTCAGCCGACTACTTCTTGGCGGGAGCGGCCGGCTTGGCCGCGGGGGCCGCCGGGGTGGCCGCGGGGGCCTGCTTCTTGTTCAGCTCGAGGTCCAGCGTGATGGCGACCTCCTCGCCCACCGCCACGCCGCCGGTCTCCAGCACGCTGTTCCAGCCCAGGCCGAAGTCCTTGCGGTTGATCTTCGTGGTGGCCGTGCCGCCGCGCTTGGTGTTGCCCCAGGGATCCTTCGCCTCGGAGGTGAAGCCCTCCACGTCCAGCACCACCGGCTTGGTCACGCCGTGCAGGGTGAGGTTGCCCGAGACCTTCAGGCCCTGGCCGGCCTGCTCCACCTTCGTCGACTTGAAGGTGATGGTGGGGTACTTCGCCACGTCGAAGAAGTCCGCGCTGCGCAGGTGCTCGTCGCGCTTGGGCTCGTTGGTGTTGACGGTGGTGGCGTCGATGACCGCCTCCACGGTGGACTTGGTGATGTCCTTCTCGTCGATGTTGGCCGAGCCAGTCACCTTGGAGAAGGCGCCGCGCACGTTGGACACCATCATGTGCTTCACGGAGAACTGCGCGGCCGAGTGGGCCGAGTCGATGACGAACTCGGCGGCGAAGGCCAGCGACGGGGAAGCGAGCACGAGGGCGGCAACGGCGGGCTTGAGGGACAGCTTCATGGTGTTTCTCTCCAGTTGAACGACGTACAGCGGGTTTCATCCACGCAGCGCGAAGCTGCGCATGGACAGACTCGAATAATGGAAGCCCTCGAACACCGGGGTGAGCCGGTCCTCGGGGAGGGCCGCACCGAGAACGAAGAAGAGCGGCAGGAAGTGCTCCGCACTGGGATGCGCGAGCCGCGCGTGCGGTGCGCTCGTCCAGGACTGTACCCCTGTGAAATCGCGGGCCGCGAGTTTCGCGCCCACCCACGCATCGAACTCACCGGCCCAGGATGCAGCGGGCGCGGATTTGTCCTGCCACGACAGTCGGCGCAGGTTGTGGGTGATGCCGCCGCTGCCCATGAGCAGCACGCCCTCGGAGCGCAGGGGGCGCAGCACCTCGCCCAGCTTCGCCACGTCCGCGGCGGAGGCGCCCCAGGGCAGTGACACCTGCACCACCGGCGTGCGCGCCTCCGGGAGGGCCAGCCGCAACGGGATCCAGGTGCCATGGTCCAGCCCGCGCGCGGCATCCGCCACGGCCGGCACGCCCGCAGCGCCCAGCCGCGCGACGATGTCCCGCGCCAGCTCGGGCGAGCCGGGGCTCGGGTACTTCAGCTGATAGAGGGGCTCGGGGAAGCCGCCGAAGTCGTAGATGAGCGGAGGGGTCTCCGCCGCGGTGACGTGCACGGCGTGGAGAGTCTCCCAATGGGCTGACACGACCACCACCGCGCGCACCGGGGGCAGCACCTCGCCGAAGGCCTTCAGCGCCTGGGGGTACGCGTCCGTCTCCAGCGCCACCATGGGCGAGCCGTGGGACACGAAGAGCGCCGGGGCCACGCGCGCTCCCGCGCCGCCCAGCATGCCCCCCATGCCGGCGGCCGCCGCTCCCTGCAACACCTCACGCCGATTCAGGTCCGAGCTCATCTCGGGAGGAAGACATAGCAACCCCCAGGCCAGGAAACCCGACCCTCCAAGCCCTTGAAATTCCTCGCCTCTCCCACTTCGGCTCGCGCCGGGGCTCTCAAAACGATAGAGAGTCCCATCATCTTGAGAGGGAAGAGCCATGGCGCCGAGGCTGGAGCTGAACCTGAGTGAGCTGCTGACGTTCGAGCCGGACGGGGGGCTCATCCACTTCGCGGGCCAGCGGGTGCTGCTGTTGGATCCGGTGGCGCTGGGGCTGCTGCGCAAGGAGCTGATTGGCACGGTGGGGGTGACGGCGGCGAGGGGCATCCTCACGCGGCTGGGCTTCGCGCACGGCTGGCGGACGGCGGAGACGATGAAGAACGCCTTCCCCTGGGAGGACGAGTCGCAGTGGCGCCGGGCGGGAGGGCGGCTGCACACGTTGCAGGGGCAGGTGGTGCTCGAGCCGGTGGAGCGCCGGGCGGAGGATGGCCCCGCGCCCTTCGCGGAGGCGCTGTGGCACCACTCGTACGAGGCGGAGCAGCACCTGCTGCACCTGGGCAAGGCGGAGGAGCCGGTGTGCTGGGCGCTGACGGGCTTCGCCAGTGGCTACATGAGCTACTGCAACGGCAAGCCGGTGTACTGCATCGAGACGCGCTGCGTGGGCAAGGGAGACCCCGTCTGCCAGATCATGGGCAAGCCGGAGGAGGAGTGGAGCCAGGAGTGCCGCGAGGCGCTGCGCTTCTACGAGACGCAGTGCATGGAGGGGGCACTGGCGCAGGTGACGGACGCGCTGAAGCAGGCCGAGCGCAAGCTGCGGGTGAAGCGGCAGACGCTGGCGCGGGTGTCGGGTGTGCCGGAGGACCCGGCGGGCATGGTGGCGCGCACCGAGGCGATGAAGCAGGTGCTGAGCCTGGGGCGGCGGGCGGCGAAGGTGGACTCGACGGTGCTCATTACGGGCGAGAGCGGCGTGGGCAAGGAGCGGGTGGCGCGGCTCATCCACGAGGAGTCGGGGCGGGCGCACAAGGCCTTCGTGGCGGTGAACTGCGCGGCGGTGACGGAGAGCCTGCTGGAGAGCGAGCTGTTCGGCCACGCGCGAGGGGCCTTCACGGGGGCCACGCACGACAGGCCGGGCCTCTTCGAGGCGGCGCACGGGGGCACGCTCTTCCTGGACGAGGTGGGCGAGGTGCCGGCGTCGATGCAGGCCAAGCTGCTGCGGGCGCTGCAGGAGAAGGAGGTGCGGCGCGTGGGGGAGAACCAGAGCCGCAAGGTGGACGTGCGGGTGGTGGCGGCCACCAACCGCAACCTGGCGGCGGAGGTGGTGTCGGGGCGCTTCCGGCAGGACCTCTACTACCGCCTGCGGGTGATTGAATTGAGGGTGCCACCGCTGCGGGAGCGGCGCGACGACATCCTGCCGCTGGCGCGCATGCTGTTGGCGGAGGCGACGGAGCGGCTGGGGCGGCGGGTGTCGGGGATGTCACCCGAGGCGGCGGATCAGCTGCTGCGCTACGGGTGGCCGGGCAACGTGCGCGAGCTGGGCAACGCCATCGAGCGGGCGGTGGCGCTGAGCGAGGGCAACCGGTTGGAGCGGGACGATCTGCCGGAGGAGGTGCGCGCGGCGCCGCCGAGCCTGGTGCCGGGAGACTCGCCGCGGACGCTGGAGGCGATGGAGCGCGAGTACATCCTGGCGGTGCTGGCGCGGAACGGAGGAAACCGGGCGCGCACGGCGGAGCAGCTCGACATCGGGGTGGCGACGCTCTACCGCAAGCTCAAGCAGTACGGAGAGCCCGAGGTCCCCAACTGAGCCCCCTCCCCCCGAAGCACCCGCCAGAGCAGAAGAACAGAGCACAGAAGAACAGAGCACAGAAGAACAGAGCGCCCCTGCCCTACGGAGCCCCCCTCCCCTCGCCCTCCGGGAGAGGGACGGGGTGAGGGTATCGAGGCCCCCGGGTTGCCCTCCGGGAGCCCCACTCGGAATCAGTTCAGATACCGGTCATCCGGGCGCTCTTCGGAGATGACGCGCAGGTGCCGGGAGCGCCCGCGCAGCTGCCGCTGCAGCCGCCAGTGCTGGAGCCGGAGCATCAAGCTCCGGGGGCTGCCGCCGCGCACGGCGATGAAGGTAATGGCGAGCGCGAGGAGCTCGGGAATCTGGGTGGCCCAGCCGGCCGAGAGCCCGTTGAGGATGACGAAGCCGGCGCCGATGCCGGCGAAGACGTTGCCGCTGATGGGGATGCCCCAGAAGTTCGTCTGCCCGCGCCCGATGGACAGGCCGTAGGCCACCCAGGCGACGGAGCCCATCACCCAGCCGCCGGAGTACGGCACGCCGCGCAGCAGCGGGAAGAACAAGGACAGGGCCACGGTGAGGAAGCCGGCGAGCACCGTGCCTCCGAGCACCACCCAGAGCAGCCGCTTGGAGCCCCAGCTCATCTCCAGGCCGCCGCCGATGGAGTAGAGGGCGAAGGCGCCGAAGATGATGCCGAAGGGGTGGAGCTCGACGAAGCCGTAGGTGAAGGGCTGCCAGAGCATCAGCCCGGGGAACACGGCACTGGGGGTGAGCACCAGCATCGCGCCCAGGGTGCGGACGGCCAGGGCCAACACCGAGCCCACCACGAGCCCGATCGCCAGTTTGGCGGCCGTGGATTCCACGCTGGGGAAGCCGAATCCCCCGCCTCCGCCGCCAAAGCTCCGCATCGGTCGCATCCAACCCTCCTCACTCGGGACACCCGAGAGTCGTCCAAAGGTGGTGGAACACCGCCCGCTTCGCAACCGTTTCCGTCCACTTCCGGGCGTGCCAAAAGCGAAGGGCGCCCATCCCCGCTACGGGGAGAGCGCCCAAGGGCCCGTGTCGTCACCGACAGGACGTCCGGCTCAGGTCTTGTGGCGGTAGAACAGGGTGATGGTCAGGCAGTGGAACTCCTTGTCGGAGGACTGCGTGACGATCTTGTCCACCACTTCCAGGCTGGAGTTCTCCTTGAGCCACTTGGTGATGTTCTCACCCATGTTCTCGCGATCGCGCGCGAGCGTCGTGGAGAACACCTTGACTCCCGTGAAGTTGATGACGGCCATTCCCGACCCTCGTGTAACCGAAGAGATTCCGCAGGTTTACCGCGAGTCTTGACGGCCATCAAGGAAACGGCCCGAAATTCCGGCCTTTTTCCTGCCGGGTACGCGACCTCCAACCCTACCCGGCAGGACGGCAAGGCGGCCCGGGACGTGGGCCGCCTCCCCGGGTCGGACTCAGCGAGAGGCCGCCGCGCGGCGCGCCTGGCAGGTGAGCTCGTCCTTGCACGAGGGACCGATGCCATCGGGGTGGGCCCCCAGCGGCGTCTTGTCACTCTCCTCCACGCCACACACCACACACTTGCGCTTGCGGTTGCGGCGCTCGGCGCGCCGCTGCTCGGCGATCGCCTTGGCCCGCTCGCGGGCCGCCTTCGCATCCAGCTCGTTGCTCATCGTCATGGGTCCCGTTGGATTCGTCTGGGAGGGCTCGGGTTTCAGAGGACCTCGATCAGCACCGCGATGCCCTGGCCGCCACCGATGCACGCCGAGCCGATGCCGTAGCGGGCGCCCCGGCGCTTGAGCTCGTAGGCGAGCGTCATGGTGATGCGCGCGCCCGAGGCGCCCAGCGGGTGGCCCACGGCGATGGCGCCGCCATTGACGTTCGTCTGCTCGCGCGGCAGGCCCAGCTCCTTCTCCACCGCGAGGTACTGCGGGGCGAAGGCCTCGTTCACCTCGAAGAGGTCCACGTCCGTCAGCTTGCACTGGGCGCGCTCGAGCAGCCGGCGGATGGCCGGGGCCGGGCCGATGCCCATCACCTTCGGGTCGCACCCGGAGATGCCCCAATTGACGAGCCGGGCCAGGGGCTTGAGGCCGTGCTTCTCCGCGTAGCTCCGGGTGGCCATCACCATGGAGCCCGCGCCGTCGCTGATGCCGCTGGCCGCGCCCGCGTGCACCACGCCGTCCTTCTTGAAGACCTTGGGCAGCTTCTTGAGGCCCTCCACCGTGGTGTCCGGCCGGTTGTGCTCGTCCCGGGCGAACTGCGTCTCGCCCTTCTTGCTCTTCAGGGTGACGGGGCAGATCTCCTGCGCCAGACGGCCCGACTCCTGGGCGGCGGCGAAGCGCTTCTGCGTGAGCACCGCGTACTCGTCCACCGCGTCCTGGGACAGGCCGTAGTCCACCGCGAGCTGCTCGGCCGTCATCGCCATGGGCTGCCCGGTGTAGCTGTCCGTGAGGGACGTCCAGAGCATGTCCTCCATGCCGCCCTTGCCCAGCGGCAGGCCCCAGCGCGCGCCGCGGATGACGTGGGGCGCCTGGCTCATGGACTCGGTGCCCCCGGCCAGCACGCACTCGGCCTGCTCGGTAAGCATCATCTCCGCCGCGGTGACGAAGGCCTGGAAGCCCGAGCCGCACAGCCGGTTGACGCCCAGCGCCGGCACCGGCACCGGCACCCCGGTGCGCAGGCCCACGTGGCGGGGCAGGTAGATGGCGTCCGCGCTCGTCTGCACCACGTTGCCGTAGATGACGTGCTGGATGGACTCGGGCGACACCTTCGCCTGTTCGAGCGCGGCCCGGGCCGACTCCACGGCCAGGTCCGTGGCGCTCAGCTCCTTCAGCGAGCCGCCGTACGTTCCGAAGGCCGTACGCTTACCGGACAGGAAGTAGATTTCTTCGCTCTTGGACACGCTCTTCATCGCGGGACGACTCCAGACAGGCTGAAAAGATTCGTTCTTCCTACTCCCCAAACGGGTGCCGTGCACGCCCCAGGTGCATCAGACCGGGCGCCCGCCCCCCAGGAAGAGACCGGCGACGATGGCAAGGGCCACGAGCGTCCACAACAATCCTTGGACGTTCTGTCGTCGAATCTCCCTTTGGCCGAGCCCCCGGTACCATGCCTGCCCCGACCGCAACCGCTCTTGCCAGGTGAAATCTTCCGAAGGTTGGAACCCCTGCAACCGCATCCGGTGGGCCTGGAAGAGGCGCTCGACGGAGGCCCCCGGCACCCCTCCAGAGCGATAACGGCCGGGGACCTCGAAACCCGGCCGCTGGTAGTCGGCGGTGAGCACGAACCCCTCGGGGGCGAGCGGGGTGAGGAGATAGAGGCGGGGCTCGCCCTGGGGCGAGAAATGAAGGGTGGCGAAGGTGTGCGCGCCAGGGTGGGCGAAGTCGTAGGAGACGGAGCCCTTCTGGAAGCGGGGCTTCTCCACGTGGCGGCCGAGCGGGACGAAGCCCTGGGCCTGGAGCTGGCCGGCCAGAGGAGCGAGCTCGGGCGGCAGCTGCATGCCCTCGGCGGGAGCCTCGGGCCGGACGCTCACGCTCCCCGGGGCGAGGAAGAGGACGGCGCGCCAGACATTGAGCAGCAGCAGCTTCACGGCCATGCCCAACACGGCGAGCACGAGGAGCAGCTCGGCGAGGGGGCTCATGGCGGGACTCCCGGAGACATGGGGCGTGCACCCTAGTCCATCCGCTTCAGAAGGCCCGGCGGCCTTGCGTGGTAGACGTCTACCATCGAGGTGGGACAAACAACCACATGACTGGTAGACGTCTACCACTGGAGCCGGGCCCGAGCCCGCGCACGTCGCACCGGCCGCACGCCTGCTGAGGGACCTGCGGGAATAGCCACTGTCCAGGCGTGCACATCGTCTCCGGCAGCGGGGCAACGGCTGCGCCGCGGGAGGACGGGGATGCGAGCGAGGAGACTCTCGAGGCTGGCCGGCGTACTGGCCGTGGTGGGGCTGGCGGCGTGCGGCTCGTCGAAGAAGCAGGAGGAGGACGGCACGCGGAAGGACTTCCGCGCCCTGAAGGACGCCACGGTGACGCTCTATCCCGGGCACTGCGCGGGCGTCATCGTCGCGGACGGGCACCATGCCCTCACCGCCGCGCACTGCATCGACGTGCCCCCGGGAGAGCCGCAGCCGGTGTTGCTGACGAACGGGCGGCTGCTCAACGGCGTCGTGAAGGTGGTGGACCCCATGCGGGACCTGGCCGTCATCCGCTTCGACGAGGCGGCCCCGGTGCGCCCGCTGTCCGTGGCCACCGCGATGCCGGTTCCCGGAGAAGGGCTGCTCTTCTTCGGCCGCACCGACCGGCCCAACGTGCCGCAGGAGGTGGAGCTGAAGCGGCTGGGGCGCTGCCCCTCGCTGCCGGGCGTGCCCCAGGCGCTCTTCACCAGCCTGGACGGAGACAAGGGTGACTCGGGCGCGCCGGTGGTGGACCGCCAGCTCCAGGTGGTGGGCCTGGTGCATGGGGGCGCGGCGTGCAGCATCGCGACGCCCACCGCCGACATGGCGCCCGTGCTGGACACGCTCGTCGCGGAGCTGGCCCGGCCCGGTGCCGAGCAAGGAGTCGGCGGGAGCGGAGGCGCGGGCCAGTAGTCGCCCGTGGTTCTCTCCTGGGGCGACCGGACGGCCGGGCCCCGGCGCGCCGGAGCGCTTGTCCGGTGCGCCCCCATGCCGAACTTGAGTCGGGCAGCACCAAGCGCGCAGACGACGGAGACCCCCATGGCGGACACCCCCAAGATTCCCACGGGCAGGACGAAGGAACCGACGCACCGGGAGGCCAAGGAGCCCAGCGGAGCGAACTTCCAGCCGCGCAACGCGGGGGAGCTCGAGGACTCCATCGACGCGGCGGCGGCGCGGGTGGCCCAGGACATCAACGCGCGCACCCGGGCCGCGGACAACGCCGGCCCCTCGCAGGACACCTCGTGGGAGGCCCGCGTCGAGCGCGGCGAGGAGTGGGAGGAGCAGGACGACAAGGACGCCGTCCGCAACCACGACATCAACGAGGACGTCTACAAGCGCGAGGCCCCATCGGACCAGCGCGACGAGAAGACGGCGAGCCCCGTGGACCGGGACCGCAAGCGCTGACGCGTCAGCCGCGCGCGGACAGCGGGCCCTCGCGCTCGGACTTCACCGTGAAGCGGAAGAGGAGGAACAGCGCGGCGAGCGCCAGCATCGTCACCCCGAGCCCCACGGCCTCGTGCCACGGGGCCCGGGCGAGCTCCACCCGCCGCAACACGCCGCCCTGCGCGTCGAAGCCGTCATGGAGGCGGTAGAGGACGTTGCCGCCCCAGTGCAGGCCAATGCCCAGCCAGAGCGAGCCGGTGCGCACCAGCGCGAGCGAGAACATCAACCCGAGCAGCCCGAGGAACAGGGCGCCCTCCAGCGTCGGCCGCACGTACCAGGCGTGGTTGACGATGTAGAGGACCGTGGTGAGCGTGACGAGCGCGCCCGCGGACAGGTGGCCCGAGAGCTGACGGAAGACGTAGCCGCGCACCAGCACGTCATCCGTGGCGGACGAGAGGAACATCGCCAGCAGGGCCTGCGCCAGCAGCACGGCGGCCTCCCCGGCCGGACGCACGCCCTCGATGCGGAAGGCGCCCAGGGCCCCGAGCAGCACGTACTTGAGCGCCCAGAAGGCCGCGCAGAAGACGAAGCCCAACACCAGGTTGCGCCCCCAGCCCCGGTGCCGCGCGAGCCCCAGCTGCCCCAACCCTCCGGCTCCGGTCAGCCGCCCCACCCCATGGGCCAGCGGGAAGAAGCCGGCGTAGAGCGCCAACCACGCCACGGGCGGCAGCTGCACGAACTGGGGGAGATTCAGGTACACGTCCAACACGGCGAAGCCCGCCACCAGCCACAGCACGCGCTGCGCGAGGAAGACCGGGGACGTGGTGGGGGCGGAACTGGGAGCCTGGGAGGGTGCGGCGCGCATGCGGGGCGCGCAATGTAGACGAACGCCTGGGGGCGATCACACCCCGTGCAGCCCCACCCGGACCCGCGCCTTGCTGGCCCGGAATTCCGCCAGCTTACGACGCACCTCGCCCATGTCCAGGGCGCGCGCCTGCCGGATGACATCCTCCAGCATCGGCTCTGGCAGCACCCCCACGTGGTTGAGCAGCAGGAAGCCGTCGCGGAACACCATCAGCGCCGGCAGCGCCTGCACCCCCATCACCTCCACCAGCTCCGGCTGCCCGTTCACATCCACCCGGGCGAAGGTCACATCCGGGTAACGCCCGGCCATTCCCTCGAAGACGGGGCCGAAGAGCCGGCAGGGCGAGCACCACTTCGCCCACCACTCGATGAGAAGGATGCCCGGCCTCCCCAACGTCGGCCCGAAGCTCTTGCTGTCCAGGGACACCACCGACATGGGATTCCTCCAGAAGGACGGCACCGCGCCAATCTCCTCCTAAAGGTAGGAGCCCGCGGACGCAGGGGAAGATTCACCCCGGCGAATGCGGAAAAGACGACCCGTGCCTCTTCCTAATCCCCACGAAGCGAGCGAAACTGAACACGTCCGCCATGGGGGTATGGGCCCATGAATACCCCCGGTGAAACCGGAACGCGGAAGCCGGCCCGTCAGAGTGGAGAACTCCAGTGAAGCCCAGAGTGCTGATCGTGGATGACTCGTGGTCCATGCGCCAGACGCTGCGGCTGCTGCTCGCCCCGGACTTCGACTGCGCGCTCGCCGAGAACGGGATGTCCGCGCTGGAGCAGGCGCGCCAGAGCCCGCCCGACATCATCGTGTCGGACGTGAACATGGACGGCATGGACGGGTACGAGCTGTGCCGCCGCGTGCGCGCCGAGCCCGCGCTGCAGAAGGTGCCCTTCGTCTTCATCAGCGGCCACGCGCCCCGCCCGGGCATGCCCGAGGACGGCGACGCCTACCTCATCAAGCCCGTGCAGCCCTCGCTCCTCATCGCGCGGCTGCACGAGATGCTCCAGCCGCGCTCGCTCGCCG